>JANXWX010000207.1 GCA_025350915.1 Nitrosomonadales bacterium | reverse complement strand
CAAATGGTTGGCTGGGCATACTAATTGCAGTAGTTGTAGCAATCAGCATTTTCGGTTGCGGCGTTTTGCTTTGGTCACAATCAAAAATGAAAGTAAAAGTTGGTGCAGACGGAAAACCATTGCCGGTTGAAACAACAGGCCATGTTTGGGATGGCGACCTGCGCGAAAATAATAATCCCCTGCCCGGCTGGTGGATGAAACTCTTTTACGGAACCATAGTTTTTTCTGTTGCCTACTTATTGCTCTATGGTGGATTCGGCAATTATAAAGGAATTCTCGGCTGGTCCGAAGTCGACGAGTATAAAGCCGAACTAAAAGCCGGTGATGCTCAATATGGTCCCTTGTTCCAGAAGTATTTGGCAATGGACATTCCAACCGTTGCCAAAGATCCGCAGGCACATGAAATTGGCGAGCGTCTATTCCTTAACACCTGTGCACAATGCCACGGATCCGATGCCCAGGGTGTCAAAGGGTATCCCAATCTGACAGATAAAGACTGGCTCTACGGTGGTGATCCACAAACTATTTTGGCCACACTACACGATGGCCGTAATGGCTTTATGCCGCCGATGGCTGATGCAGTAGGCAATGCGGACGACGTGTTGAATGTTGCAAATTATGTTCTGAGTCTTTCAAATTCACCCCATGACGGCGCTAAGGCAGTTTTGGGCAAGGCCAAATTTTCGGCCTGCGCAGCATGTCATGGTGAAGATGGCAAAGGCAACCAGGTTATGGGCGCACCCAATCTAACCGATAAAATCTGGTTATACGGCGGCAACATTAACGCTATTATTGAAGGTATCAACAAAGGTCGTAAAAATCAGATGCCGGCCTATCAAGGTGTTATCGATGAAGACAAACTGCACTTGTTGGCAGCTTATGTATGGAGTCTTTCCAATAATCCGGCTAACAATTCACAGACATCATCCAAACCTTAATTAGATGAACAATACATCAGATACCAAGGTAGAACCTCACGAAATCGAGCAGGCACTTTTCGAAACACAAAAGAAAATATACCCCCGCTCTATTTCTGGCTACTACGCAAATATACGCTGGTTTATGGTGTGGTTCACGCAGGTGCTGTTTTATGGCACGGCCTGGTTAACCTGGAACGACAGACAAGCCGTTTTGTTTGATTTGGCCGCCCGAAAATTTTATATTTTCGGTTTGGTCTTCTGGCCACAGGATTTTATTTACCTTGCGGTACTACTGATTATCTCCGCACTTCTGTTGTTTTTGGTAACAGCCGTTGCTGGTCGAGTATTTTGCGGCTACGCCTGTCCACAATCGGTTTATACCGAAATATTTATGTGGATAGAGCGTGTCATTGAAGGCGACCGAAGCGCACGTATCAAACTGGATGGGGTACCTCTTTCGGCACATAAAGTAAGCCTTAAAGCGCTTAAACATTTTGTCTGGATAACGTTGGCACTGTGGACCGGTTTTACCTTTGTAGGATATTTCACACCGATACACACTCTAATTCACGAAACTTTGAACGTTTCACTAGGCCCATGGCAACTGTTCTGGATCCTGTTTTACGGTCTTGCCACCTATGGCAATGCAGGATGGATGCGTGAACAGGTCTGCAAGTATATGTGCCCCTATGCTCGCTTTCAGAGTGCCATGTTCGACAACGACACACTGACCGTAACTTATGATACGGAACGTGGCGAACCACGCGGATCCCGCAGTAAAAAAATGGATTACAAGGCCAAGGGGCTTGGTACCTGTGTCGATTGTAATATTTGCGTGCAAGTCTGCCCTACCGGCATTGACATCCGCGATGGTCTGCAATATGAATGCATTGGTTGCGCACTTTGCATCGATGCCTGCGATCAAGTGATGGACAAAATGGAGTACCCCAAAGGTTTAATACGCTATACGACCGAGCATGCACTGACAGAAAAACTGGATCACAAGGGTATTATCCAGCGCATGCTACGCCCACGAATTTTGGTCTATTCAAGCATTCTATTCCTTATTACCGTAATCGCAGCACTTTCGATAACGCTGAAATCTCCGCTGAAATTTGATGTCATCCGAGACCGCGGCCTGCCACGCACCACAGAAAACGGATCGATAGACAATGTGTATCGTTTACATATCATGAATACTGAAGAGCATCCACATCGCTACTCAATTGAAGTCGATGGTATACCTGGCATTGCAATCGTATCTGACTCAGGCTTTGAGATGGCTGCAACTTCGACCAAAGCTATTCCTGCAAGAATAAGGGTGCCCGCCGACACTGATAAAAAGGGTTCCAGTAAAATCACATTTACTGTGCGCGATCTAGACAATAACAATGTATCCGTGTCTGAAAAAGCTGCATTTTTAATACCTCGTTAGGAAAAATAATGAATGATTTTTTTATACTAAAAAAAGAAAAAGCTGATCATTGGTATAAAGAACCCTGGATGCTGCTTGTGCTGGGCGGACCCGCCATTGTTGTCATTGCAGCTTTGTTTACTTTCTATCTCGCATGGCATGGCTCGGATAACGTTATCTCCCGGGACTATTACAAGCAGGGCATAAACATAGACAAGGATATCCATCGAGATGCCAAAGCCGGTGAATACAAAATGCTTGCCAATATCAAAACTGATAGCGCCGGGCATATCCTGCTGCAACTTGAAGGAAAAGCCCTGCCTGAAAAAATTCTGATGACCGTTGCCTATTTTGCAAGAAACTCGGAATATGAAGATAGCCAGAAGGTCGCATTAACGCAGATAAAGCAGGGTATGTATGAAGGACTAATAACAATTCCCTCACCAACAAACGCTGAAAATTTAAAATTGTGGCATATGAAAATTGAAGGCCCCGACTGGCGCTTAACCGCAGATTGGCATGACCCATTACATAGCACACTTCAATTAAAACCACAAAACTAACAGCGGAGAAATAATAATGAGCAATATCAAGTTGGATGAAACCATTTTCAGCATGGGCAGGCTGCTGATGACCATACTGTGGCCATCTTTCCTCATGGCCGGCATTTCTGTCGGCGTAATCTTCAGCCTGGTCGACCCTGAAACGCTTGTCGTTCTTGGTAATAGTCTTGAGGTAAGCAGCGTGGTAATCTACAGCATTGCTTTCTTTATTTTCTGGATGCTTGGTGCGATCGCGAGTGGATTGACTGCATTATTAATGTGCAAATCCCGATAACCATCGTTATTCCATGACAACAACTCTGCCCAATATAGAGATCTCTGAAGCGCTCATACGCCGCTTTGATTCGCTTGGGCCACGCTACACTTCATACCCTACGGCTGACCGCTTTGATACGCATTTTGACGAGCACAGCTATATCAAATATCTTGAAAATCACGAGGCCTCAAGCACGATAGCACCGTTATCAATTTATGTGCACTTACCGTTTTGCGCATCCATATGCTACTACTGTGGCTGCAACAAAATTATCACCAAAGATCATGGCAGATCGGCCAAATATCTACGCTATCTTGAAAAAGAAATGGCCATGGTTGCTTCTCATCTGCATGCTGAGCGTAATGTCGTGCAGCTGCATTTGGGTGGGGGTACCCCGACCTTTTTAAGCGAGGCAGAGCTACACGAATTAATGGGGATGTTGCACAAGTATTTTAACTTCATGCCCGATGCCGAACTGGGCATTGAAATTGATCCACGCACCGTCAACCCCACTATGCTCTCCATGCTGGCCAGTCTGGGCTTTAACCGCACCAGCCTGGGCGTGCAGGATTTTGATCCGGCAGTGCAAAAAGCAGTCAACCGCATCCAGCCTGTAGAAATGGTTGAAGAGGCCATCGATGCAAGCAGGACTGCCGGCTTCTTATCGGTTAATTTTGATCTGATTTACGGGTTACCCAAACAAACGCTGCAGAGCTTCAGCAAAACGCTGGATGATGTCATACGCCTTTCTCCGGACCGTATCGCCTTGTATAACTACGCGCACCTTCCCGGGCGTTTTAAACCCCAGCGACGTATCGAGGAAAGTGAACTGCCTTCAGCCGAAGAACGTTTACAAATATTTTTAATGTCCCTGAGAAGACTACTCGATGCAGGCTATGTCTATATCGGCCTGGATCATTTTGCCAAGCCAGAAGATGACCTGACCAAAGCGCAGGAAGCGAAGTCTTTGCACAGGAATTTTCAGGGCTACACCACCCGGGCAGAATGCGACCTGATCGGCCTTGGCCTTTCTTCAATCGGCAAGGTAGGCCACTCATACAGCCAATCAACCGGCATACTCGATGAATACTATGAGCAACTGGATGCAGGACAGCTACCGATTAAAAAAGGCTTTGAATTAAACATGGATGATGTATTGCGTCGCCGAATCATCATGAATTTCATGTGCAGCGAACCGATCAATTTTAAAGCCATCAACAATACTTACAAGATCGACTTTCTCAGCTACTTTGCCGAAGAGCTAGCAAAATTGCAGCAATACCAGGAGGCCGGGCTGATCAACATCGATTCCAATGCCATCACGGTCACCCCCAAAGGCAGAATGTTCGTGCGTGCCGTTGGTATGGTGTTCGATAAATATCTGCAACAGGCAACGTCTGCCCAGTACTCCAAGTTAATCTAAGCAAGGCAACTTCAAACCATGCTTACACCTCCGCTCTTATTCGCAGCGCTTTCCGCAGGATTATTGGGTGGAGTGCACTGTATTGGCATGTGCGGCGGCATCTCCAGCATGCTAACCTCTGCCGGCAAAAACACGCAAAAGACCATCCCTATCATTCCGGCTACGACTGATAAACAGCCAACAACATACGGCAAATGGCGTATCTCAATCCTGCTGCATAGCGGCAGAATATTCACCTACGCGCTGATGGGTGGATTGACTGGCGCTATAGGTGCAGCAGGGCTGAGTTTTCACCCGTTTCTTCCGATGCATACGTTGCTGTACATAGTCGGCAATCTTGCGTTGATCTGGCTTGGTTTGCGACTGGTTGGCTATACACCGCACTTCACGCCACTGGATCATATCGTCGCCAAAATCATGGCTCACGTTCACCTGTCACCGAAATTTTCGTTACTGACCCAAACCCGGCGTTTGCCCTTTCTGGTTGGCATGGCATGGGGTTGCCTGCCATGTGGGTTGATTTATGGCGTACTGCCATTTTCACTATTATCCGGTGACGCACTTTCTGGTGCAGTATTAATGCTTATATTCGGGCTGGGCGCCCTGCCTCATTTATTATTCGCTCAAAGCATCGCGCGCTGGCTAAGACACAGCCAGGTACCCGGGCTACTTCAAGGCACAGGTGCAGCGGTATTAATCGGCGTTGGAATAATGGGTTTGTGGTGGAGTTTTAATATGGCTGAAATGCCTGGGTTTTTATGTGTGACGGCTATCCAGTAATAGCGTTGCACACACACTTGCCAGATGTTCTTTTTGAATATACCTGTTGGGCTCACATCTGAACTGCGCTAGAATGCGCGTCGCGCCTCGGTAGCTCAGTGGATAGAGCGATCCCCTCCTAAGGGATAGGTCGGACGTTCGATTCGTCTTCGGGGCACCAAATGAAAAAATCGTTATCACCACTGACAGCATTTCCTTCAGTAGCTGCGGAATACTCCGCCATGTGCCGAAATTATTCTCAATCATATTGAGTGATATTGCTAAACTAAATTTCTACGACCGGTACACGTGCCGCCAATGCACACAATAATTCATAGCCGATTGTGCCGGCTGCCTTCGCAACGTCATCTACCGGCAAGCCATCGCCCCATAAAACCACCTTGCTACCCGGCTTCGCTTCCGGTATTGAAGACAAATCCACACTCAACATGTCCATCGAAACACGCCCCAGCGTTTGCGTGCGTTGTCCGTTGACCAGTATGGGAGTGCCGGTTGTTGCGTGGCGCGGATAACCATCCGCGTAACCACAGGCTACCACACCGATACGCATAGCTCTATCCGCACAAAACAATCCGCCGTAACCCACACGTTCCCCTGCGCGTATTTCGCTGACCGAAATAATTTCGCTCGCAAGCGTCATCACCGGACGTAACCCCAGGTCCTGTGCGCTGGTCTCCTCAAACGGCGAAGAGCCAAACAACATAATCCCCGGTCGTACCCAATCACCATGACTGGCAGGATACCGCAGCAGCGCGGCAGAATTTGCAAGTGAGCGTGGCATGTTATACGGCGCTGCGAGACTGTTAAAATTTGCCAATTGCGCTGCAACACCATCAGCCTTATCAGCACTGGCAAAATGCGTCATCAAGGTTATATCCCTTACCGCTGCATGAGACTTCAGTTGTGCCATGACAGCGGGAACCTCCTGTGGCGCAAACCCGAGCCGGTTCATCCCGGTATTCACCTTTAACCAAACTTTCAAGTGGCCGCGACGCGGGTAGGCATCAAGCAGGGCAAGCTGGTGCGGGCTATGCAACACCGTTTCAATATCATATTCGGCCACCAGCTTCATATCGTCTGCTGTAAACACGCCTTCAATCAACAAGATGACCTGGCGGAAACTCGCCTCGCGTAGGCGCACCGCATCACTAATATCAAGCACGGCAAAACCATCGGCTTGTTGCAGCCCCTCGGCAACGCGCAACAAGCCATGTCCATAGGCGTTGGCCTTGATCGCGGCCATTATCCGTGCATTGGTCGCGCGTCGCGCGACATGAAGATTGCGTTCTAATGCATTAAGATCGATACGAGCTTGGATCGGACGTGACATGGTAAAAATACAATTTAACAATTAACAGGCTAATAATAGCAGGCGTCGCCATTTCGTGATATAAATCGGCTTCTTAATAAAGATAATTTACTGATGAATCGAGGTTTTTACACAATTATGGCTGCGCAGTTTTTCTCAGCGCTCGCCGACAATGCTCTCCTTTTTGCTGCTATTGCTCTTCTCAGTGAAGTACACGCTCCAAGCTGGCATACCCCAATTCTGCAAGGCTTCTTCGTATTTTCTTATATCATACTCGCGCCTTTTGTTGGCGCCTTTGCCGACTCGTTGCCCAAGGGGCGCGTGATGTTTATCAGCAACACCATCAAATTCTTCGGCTGCCTAGTTATGCTTGTCGGTATCAATCCTCTGCTCGCTTATGGGCTCGTTGGTCTTGGCGCAGCAGCTTATTCTCCGGCCAAGTACGGCATCCTGACCGAGTATCTTCCGCACGAGAAACTGGTACTCGCCAATGGCTGGATAGAGGGCCTCACAGTTGCGGCCATCGTGCTTGGCGGCGGTGTCAGTGCCATACTGATCAACCCCGCTGTAGCGCTCAACCTGCTGGATTTGTGGGATGTGCCATTCATCGACACAGGTATAAACACCGCGCCTGAGCTGGCCATCACCATCATCAGCCTGCTTTATGTCATTGCTGCTGTCTTTAATCTTTACATTCCTCGTGTTCCCATTGACCATAAGCCGTTCAGCCGTAACCCAATATTCCTGCTGAAAGATTTTAATCACTGCTTCTGGTTATTGTGGAAAGACAAGCTTGGGCAGGTTTCTCTCGCCGTGACCACCTTGTTCTGGGGCTCGGGTGCAACCTTGCGCCTTATTGTGCTTTCCTGGTCTGTCGTAGCGCTGAATTACAATCCGAGCAAAGCTATATTATTAACGGTTTATGTTGCACTGGGTATTGCGGCAGGCGCGCTATTGGCTGCAAAGTTTGTCAAAATGGACAAAGCTGTCAAAGTACTTCCCATAGGGATTGCCATGGGCTTGATGGTGCTCATCATGATACCCGTCACCAATCCTACACTTGCAATCGGCCTACTCATCATCATAGGCATGATGGGCGGCTTTTTTGTCGTTCCTATGAACGCTTTATTACAGCATCGCGGCCATCTGTTAATGGGCGCCGGCAGCTCTATCGCTGTTCAAAATTTTAATGAAAACCTGAGTATCTTCGCTATGCTTGGTCTATACAGCCTGATGGAATGGCAGGGATTGGGCATCTACACAATCATCACAGTGTTTGGACTGATGCTTGCTTCCGTTATGGCCATACTGTTTAAAACGCATGGCCAAGACAAATATATCTGATACAAAACGCATTGACCTTCAGCTTGCAGCAAGTCAGCGCTTCAAAAAATACATAGATTGCGTGAACACAATACGTTACATTTATATTCCCAAACCAAATTAATTCCACAGGAAGAAGCCATGAAACCCATGAATAGCATGATACTCGTACTCGTCAGTCTGTTACTGGCTGCCTGCAGCCCCGACAATAGCCCGAAACCAAAATTGTTTGAAGAACAACGCAGCGCGCTGGACAAGGCCAAAGCAGTAGACAACACGGTTCAGCAACAAACCCAGCAACTACAGCAAAACGTTGATAAACAGACACAGTAAGCGTTATCTACGCGCACGAAAATATTCTGGTAGTGTTAAGCGTAAATGAAAAAAAGTAGAAGCAATTCCCTCCGGGTT
This sequence comes from Nitrosomonadales bacterium, assembly GCA_025350915.1. Taxonomy (GTDB): domain Bacteria; phylum Pseudomonadota; class Gammaproteobacteria; order Burkholderiales; family Gallionellaceae; genus 39-52-133. Next base: position 10,204 of record JANXWX010000207.1, on the reverse strand, counting down.
CCGGTCACTCATGGCCTCAAAGATTTATATGCAATGGATATGCATTCGGCTTATCAGGCTGCGAGTATGGGGAAGTTCAACATCACTGCCTTCAGCAGGCTGGCTGCGGCATTGTCAGTTGTGATGGCTGCGTTAACGCAACACAATACACAAATTCCCAATGCGATAGCCGTCCTCGAAGTGGCCGTTGAAACACTACAGCATGTCCGCACCAAGGGTGACGAAACGGGTATATGGGAAATAACCGGAGATGAGCTTCCTGCAGTGCTCAGTGGAATTGAAATGGCCGAACATTGCATAGGTACACTGGATGTCGCACTGCTGGAACAAACAGCCAATATGCTGCTTAAGCAACTCTATGGTGACCAGCAAGAGACCTGATGCTGCAATCCCATATTCGGCAGCGATCTAGGCTGACCTGAGTTTATTGAACCATTTACGCATCCATTCGATCCAGTCATCCACATAGGTATACACCACCGGTATCACCAGCAGACTGAGGAAGGTAGAGGTAATCAACCCGCCTATCACCACGATCGCCATCGGCATACGGAAACTGCCATCACCCTTACCCAGATCAAGCGCCACCGGCAACATGCCAGCACCCATTGCCATGGTTGTCATCACGATAGGTCGCACGCGTTTTTTGCACGCATCAATCAATGCTTCCGCGCGATTCATGCCCCGCTCCCGGCGCGAGACAATGGCATACTCCACCAGCAGAATAGAGTTCTTGGTCGCGATACCCATCAGCATAATGATACCGATCATCGAAGGCATCGAGATCGCGGTGCGTGTCAGGAATAAGGCAAGGAAGGCACCGGGTATCGACAAGATCAAGGCCCACAAGATTGTAACGGGTTGCATGAAATCCTTGAACAGCAACACCAGCACGATGTAAATACACATCACCCCCGTAAACATCGCCAGGCCAAAACTCGCAAACAACTCCTGCATCGCTTCGGCGTCACCTATCGCAGCCATCGCCACACCATCTGGCATATTTTTGATCGTCGACAAGGCAAACACTGCAGCCTGCACTTTACCCAAAGGCTGCCCGGCCAATTCGATCTCGAAGGTAATATTTCGCTGTCTGTCATAACGGTCGATCTGTGCGGGGCCGCTCTCCATCGCAATATTGGCCACATTGCCCAGCAGCACCGGCCCGCGTGAACCCGGCACCATCAGCCGCGACAGCAATTCAATATTCTGCCGTGCATCATCGCGCAATTTAACGACGATGGGCAATTGCCTGTCCGGCAGATTGAGCTTGGCCAGCGACTGGTCGTAATCGCCATTGGTTGCCACACGCAGGGTTTCGGCGATCGCACTTGAAGTCACACCGAGGTCGGCAGCCCGGCCAAAATCCGGACGCACAACCAACTCAGGGCGCAAAATACTGGAGTTGGAGACCACGTTACCGATACCCGGTATTGTGCGCAGCTCCTGCCCCACTTTCAACGCATGCGCGTTTAAAATTTCGCCATTTTCACTGGTCAACACCAACTGATATTTATCGGCAGATGAACCCAGTCCAACTTTGACCCGCACACCCGGCAATACCGTCATCGCTTCGCGCAATGCATCCTCAATCAATTGCTTCCGCACACGCTCATCACGCGGCTTAAGCTGAATGGAGAGTGTAGCCTTGCGCACATCGGATACACCGGTCGGTTCAAATGCATTACCACCCGCCGTGCCGCCGCCTATTGCGGTGTACACCAGGGTCACGTTCGGATTTTGCATGATAATTTCGCGTGCCTGTTCAGCCAGTTTGAGCGTCTGCTCAAATCGGCTGCCGGGTGGCAGAGTCAGCGTCACCTGAGATTGCGACTGATTGTCCTTGGGCTGAAATGCTGTCGGCAAAGTGCTGGCCAACATGAAAGAACCAAAGAAAAACACGGTCGTTACAAGCAAGGTGGTTTTGCGGTTATGCAGACACCACTGCGCCCATTTGAGGTATATCTCGATCCAACCCGGTGTCTCATGCTTGACCCGTGGCTTTAAAAAATAGGCTGACATCATCGGTGTCAGCAGCCGCGCCACCACCAGTGAAAACAACACAGCAACCGCTGCCGTCCAGCCGAACTGCACAAAAAATTTGCCCGCGATACCGCTCATGAACGCCGTAGGCAGGAACACGGCCACCAGCGTGAAGGTCGTCGCGATCACTGCCATACCGATCTCGTCAGCCGCCTCCATCGCTGCCTGATAGGGTGTCTTGCCCATTTCCAGATGGCGCATGATATTTTCAATCTCAACGATAGCATCGTCCACCAGCACACCGACCACGAGTGACATTGCCAGCAAGGTCACCAGATTGATGGTAAAGCCAAACAGATACATCACCGCAAAAGTGGGAATGACCGCCAAAGGTAACGCGGTTGCCGCGACGATTGTTGCCCGCGAGTTGCGCAGGAAAAAAATCACCACAATCACCGCCAGCAACGAACCCTCGAAGATCATCTCCATCGAGCCCATATAGGTTTCATAGACCGTATCAACAGTGTTAAACACCCGCTCCACGGTAAACTCGGGATGGATTTTCTTCAGGCCTTCAAGGGCAAGTTTTACGCCGTTACCCACCTCGACGTCGCTTGCGCCGAGTGAACGCATGATTTCAAAGGCGACCACCGGCTTGCCATTGTGCAAAGCGGCAGAGCGGCGATCGGCGATCGTGTCTCTCACGTCCGCGACCTGATCTAACCTGATATGCCTGCCATCACGCAGGCTGATTTCCATCTGCGCCAGTTGTGCGGCTGTTTTCACCGTACCCACGGTGCGCACGGATTGCTCCATGCCACCCAAGTCGGTGCGGCCACCCGGTGCTTCCTGCTGAATCAATCGCAACTGCGAAGATATTTCTGCAGCCGAAAGATTTAGTGCAAGCATTTTGGTCGGGCTCAGCTCCACCTGCACTTGCCGGGTGACGCCGCCAACACGATTGACAGCCCCAACCCCTTTTACACCAAGCAACAGTTTGGTCATGTTGTTATCCACATACCAGGACAACGCTTCCTCACTCATGTTTGGATCTGACAGGGTGTAGGTCAATATAGGCTTGCCGCTCAGCTCGACTTTATTGATAACCGGGTCCAGCATCTGCTGCGGCAAATCGCTGCGAATACGCGAAACAGTGGAACGCACATCCTCCAGTGCCAGACGCGAATCACGCTCCAGCCTGAACTCGGCCGAAATAATCGCGGAACCGTCTTTCACCTGGGTATAGATATGCTTGAGACCCTGCGCGCTGGCCAGCGCATTTTCAATCTTGCGCGCCACCTCCGCTTCCATCTGGTCCGGTGAGGCGCCCGGCATAACCGCTGTCACCGTGATCATCGGCAAATCGATATCGGGGAAAAGCTGGATCTTCATGGCTTTGAAAGCCATGATTCCCATAAAAGTAAGCAGCACAAAACCCAGCAGTGCCGGGATAGGATTACGTATCGACCAGGAGGAAACGTTCATGTTTATCCTTAACCTTTCACTACTCTAACCACATCGCCTTCGGTCAAAAACGCACCGCCACCCTCCACCACCGGCTCATTTGCTTTCAATCCCTGCTTGATCTGGATGCGATCATCAACGCGCTGCCCAACGGTAACCACACGCTCATGCACATGGTTGTCTGCATCCACCACCAGCACATAGGTCATGCTGCCGCGCTGCATCACGGCAGATTGGGGCAGACTCTGCAAACTACGCTTACCGCCGCTGATATCAAAGATGCCTCGCGCATAGGCACCGGCAATAATCCCGCTGCTGTCAGGCAAGGTAACCAGCGCATAGCCGTAACGGGATTGCGTATTCACAGAAGGAGAGATCGCCCTTACCGTCCCTTTGATGGTGCGCCCCTCACCCACGGTAACGCTGACACTCATCCCCTTGCGTATCAGCATCAACTCGTCAGCCGTCAGTTCGGCGCGCCATTCCAGGCGACCCTGGCGAATCAGCCGAAACATCTCCGCACCCGATTGCAGCATCGAACCGACATTGGCAGTGGCAGATGATATGACGCCATCATCCGGGGCAATGATGCGTGCCTGTGCGGTTCGTTCCGTTTCTACATCAGTAGAGCGCGAAAAGTTGTCCAGCTTAACCAGAATATCACCGCGTTTTACATGATCACCAATGCTCACGTTCACCTCGGAAATGCGCAGACCCTGCACCTGCGCGCTGATAATGGCTTCCTGCCACGGCAAAATGCTGCCATTGGCCAGCAAGGTACGTTCCCATTTGGCGTCTTGTAATGAAGTGGTCTGCACGGTCAACGCAGGGCGGCTAACCGGGACCGCAGAAGCTGCAGCGGCAACAGTTGCCTTGTCAGCTTTGCCACAACCACTCAAACTCAAGGCGCTACCCGCCACCAGCAAGCCCCCGATGACAGCGTTAAACATCAGGTTATTTTTCTTGTTCGTGTGCTTGCTCATTATTTCTTCCTTTAAAAGCATTCCTGTATTGCGTTTAATTCAATGACACTGAATTACTTCTTCACACGTCCCGCAGTTGCACGACGCGTGCGTTCGCCCTCTATAATCGCCACGGCGTATTCCACCAATCGCACCACCATCGCTTCCCTGGATTTTTGACCGTCGATCAAATGCGGGGCGAAAAATGTCAGCGCTGTACGGCTATGAAAATAAACCGTCGCCAGGCCCAGCACCGCAAACGTTAACCGGTCTACTTCCGCATCCGGCTTTTTCAGGTTGAATTCGCGGCATAACAAGGACTGCATCTTTTCGTGATTGGGGCGAAACGCCTGCGCCATTGCATCGCCCAGCACGCCGCTGGGCTCGGCTTCTTCGCGCGCATGCAGGCGCATAAAAAGCTGCAGCATCGGGTCTTCTTCGCTGGCAGGTGGGAAGAACCATTGATAAAAAGCGTGCAACGCCTGTTCCAGTGACATCTCAGTGATATCAAGTGTCGCGAATACATTGCACTCATCCAGAAAAGGCAGGCGAAATACCTCGCGGTATAACTCAGCCTTGTCACCGTAGTAGTAATGAATGGAGGCGAGATTCACCTCGGCACGGCGACAAATTTCACGCGTGGTCGCGGCGTGATAGCCCACCTCGGCAAACACCTCAGTCGCCGCTTGCAGCAAGCGCCAGCGCGTATCTTCCGTCGCAGTCGGCTGATGCCCAAGCAAACGCTGAGCTGTTTTCAACAACAGACACCGCGCATCTTTTTTAACGATCATGTTCTGCCTTGCAAGTCCGCAATGATCGCGCAATATAGGTTAGCAGCGATATTAAGTCAATCGACTGAATTACGATTAGAATGGGCCAAATTTAATGCCCATCGAATAAGCACATCCTTCTCCAGCATACAATTACATCTTTGTTTGTTGCAGCACACAAATTGATAGCCCTTTATTACAGGCTGATATGAAACTATCCACCTCCTCCACCCGCGCACTGCTGCATCTCACCTGGCCGGTACTCATCGCTCACCTGGCAATGATGGCAAACGCGGTGATCGACACCGCAATGGCCGGGCGCCTGTCTGCCATCGACCTTGCCGCCGTCGGCATCGCCTCGGCAATCATGAATACCGTGCTGATGTCGCTGATCAGCGTATTGCTCGCCCTGCCCCCATCATTGCCCATCTTTACGGCGGTGGCTTGCGTGACGAGGTCGGGCGCGAAGTTCATCAAAGCGTGTGGATCTCGCTGCTGCTGGCGCTAGCGGCCATTCTGCTGCTGCGCTTCCCCGAGCCGTTCGTTGCGATCTCACACCTGCAGCCCTCAGTTGAAAGTAAAGTGCGCGCCTATCTGGCCAACGCAGCATGGGCGGTGCCGGCTTACTTTGCCTTGCGTATTTTCTTTGGCCTCTCCACCGGCATCGGCCGACCCCGCCCGGTGATGATCTTTAATTTGATGTCACTGGCACTTAAAATTCCGCTGAATTTCGTATTCATCTACGGCTGATTCGGCATGCCGGAAATGGGCGCCCCGGGCTGCGCTGCCGCCACCGCGGTGGATGTGTGGCTAATGGCCTTTATCGCGTGGGGCTGGTGCCTGCGCCAGCCGGACTACCAGCAGTTTCACTTACGCAGGCGTTTTGCCGCGCCGGATTTCAAAGCAATCGGCGAATTCCTGCGGCTGGGCATCCCGATTGGCCTGACCTTTGTAGCGGATGTCACCGCCTTCACCTTTATGGCGCTGTTTATCGCGCGCCTGGGACCAGTTGTTTCCGGTGCACACCAGATCGCGGCCAACCTTGCAGCACTGGCCTATATGGTGCCGCTGGCGCTGGGCAATGCCACCGCCGTGCTCACCGGCCAGGCCATCGGTGCCGGCCAGGTTGATCACGCTCGCCATATGTCCTGGTTAGGCATCCGCATCGGAATGATAATAGCCGTTGTATTCAGCTTGGTTTTCTGGCTGGCCGCACCGCTCATTGCCGCGCTATACACCACCGATCTGCGGGTCCAAGCTGCTGCAATTTCGCTGATCTCTCTGGTTGCGTTTTACCATCTGGGCGATGCACTGCAGGCCGTCGCTGTGAATGCGCTGCGCGGCTTCAAAAAATCTGTGGTGCCGATGCTGATCTATGTGATTTTCCTGTGGGGGGCAGGTCTGGGTGGTGGATACCTGCTCGGCTTGACTGACATCCTGGACTCCCCACGCGGCGCTCCCGGCTTCTGGCTTGCCGCAATCGGCAGCCTGTGGCTTGTAGCAGGCCTGGTTGCGCTCTACCTGAATGAAGTCAGTCGCAAAATAATGTAGCTCAATTCTTACTACATCTGCTTACACTTCAATCAGTCAAATTTTACTTTAACACTACAGGATAGGCGGGTTATTCCCAAGGCCTTCAGATGCATACAATGGGATAATTTAACACTATACTTCGTATCGCCAACTTCCAGTTTCAACCGGATAGTTAATTGATCAAACCAACAATCATACGGAAGCAATTGACATGAACTCTCTCAAGTTGTCCGAACTCATGGCTGCATTAAGCCATGCGCTTGATATCACCGAAGGACAGCCGGAAGGGCACTGTGTGCGCTGTTGCTGGATCGGCATGAATATAGCCGAGCACCTTGGTTTGTCAGAAGAACAGAAGTGGGAGCTGTATTACACCCTGCTGCTGAAAGATCTGGGATGCAGCAGCAATGCCGCAAGAATTTGCGAGTTATACGTGACCGATGATCTTGCCTTCAAGCGAGACTTCAAATGGGTTGACGGCAGCATGCCCCAGGTGTTGCGCTTCGTGCTCAACCATACCGGTGTAACAGCCGGGCTCGCTACCAGACTGCATGCCTTGGCCGGGATATTCTCCAATGGCGACAAAATTGCCAATGAGCTCATCCAGACACGCTGCACCCGCGGTGCGGATATTGCGCGTCAATTGCGTTTCCCCGAAGGTGTCGCAGCTGGCATACATGCACTGGACGAACATTGGGACGGCAGCGGTCGTCCGGAAGGACTTGTGGGAGACAAAATTCCGCTATATGCACAAATCGCCCTGCTCGCACAGGTAGTCGATATTTTTAACTCAGCCGAGGGGCAGCATGCTGCCAGAGCAGAAATGCGCAAACGCCGGGGCGGATGGTTTTCAGCGGAGTTGGTTGATACATTCCTTGCCGTCGCGCAAACTGAACAATTTTGGGCCATGCTTAACTCTACAGAAGTTGAAAACAGCGTCTTTGCATTGGAACCCGGCAACCATGAGAAAGCACTGGACGAAGAATATTTGGACGATATTGCAGAAGCTTTCGGCCAGGTTGTCGATGCCAAAAGCCCTTACACCGCAGGCCACAGCGCCCGTGTCGGTTTGTATACGGCATTATTGGCCGAGTCACTGGAAATACCCGTCGCACGTCGTCAATGGCTTAAACGCGGCGCACTACTGCATGACGTGGGCAAGCTTGGCGTCAGCAACTCGATACTGGACAAACCCGGCAAACTCGACGACGCAGAATGGGAAGCCGTGAAACGTCATGCGTCGTATACAGGCTCGATTCTTGGACGCATCAAGGCCTTTGATGAATTGGCCCGCGTATCCAGCGCCCACCATGAGCGCCTGGATGGAAAAGGTTACCCATTGGGCCTCACTGCCGAAGACATTAGCCTTGAAACCCGCATCATCACCACCGCAGATATTTTCGATGCGATCACCGCAGAACGTCCCTACCGCGGCGCAACCCCGCTGCAAAAAACGCTGAACATCATGGCTGAAAACGTAGGCACCTCTATCGATGTCAAATGTTTTGATCATCTGAAAATAATTATTTCCGCGCACCCGAACCTGTTTCCAAGTTAACATGCTTCAAACAATACCCTATTTATTCACAAAAGAATCATGCGCACGCTTACCACACTCACACACCGCTTATGCACCAGCCTGTTGCTGTTGCTTTTACCAACACTTGCCCATGCCAACCTGCCCAAAGCCGCCAATGTACCCGGCGGCGTGGCGATCGTACAACTCGGCAACACCCTTACCCACAAACAAAAACCGCAAGCATGGTTTGGCGAGCAGCCGGTGCTCGTCACCGCTGATTTAAAATCCTGGTACGCCGTGATTGGTCTGCCGCTTAATACCAAACCCGGTCGCTACAAGCTCAATGTGACCATGGGCAATAAAAGCAAAGTGCTCAACTTCAGGGTTAAAAATAAAAAATATCCCGAGCAACGTATCGTCATAGAAGATAAAGGCAAGGTAGAACTCAACCCCGAAGACGAAGCCCGCGCGGTGCGTGACATCGCCACCATTAAACAACTCAAACTTCACTGGCGCGATGCTCAAGATACAGACTTAAGCTTTATCATCCCCGCCGAAGGCAGACTCTCCGGCAACTTCGGCCTGCGGCGTTTCTTCAATGGCCAAGCCCGTTCACCCCATGCCGGAATGGATGTAGCGGTCGGGCGTGGCACACCGGTGATGTCCAGCGCACCCGGCACCGTGCTCGCGGTGGATGATTACTTTTTCAACGGAAAAACCATCTTTGTCGACCATGGCAACGGCCTCATCACCATGTACTGCCACCTCGATCAGTTTGATGTGAAAGATGGTGACACTGTCAGCAAAGGCCAGCAACTCGGCCTCTCCGGCATGACCGGTCGCGCCACCGGCCCGCATCTGCACTGGAGTGTGATATTGAATGGCGCGATGGTTGATCCTGCTTTATTTATTGTAAAGCAGGAGCTGGGTAAACATAAACTCCTTACAAATTAGTTGCCCCCTCTTCCTGGCAAAATGGAGATCATGATATGAAATTATCACACCCTCTACTCATAGCAGTCTCTTTGTGCATAACCTTCGTTACGAACAATACTCAGGCAGAAAGCCTCCGTTGCAATGGTGACTTGGCTTTGATTGGAGACACGAAAGCATCCATATTTGCCAAGTGTGGCGAACCCATGATGAAAGATTCCTTTTGCAAACCTGTGGAAGTAAGCAGAGTTGTTCCATGCTCAGATGGTAAAGGTACCACTGTTATTGTAGTGCCGTGCGAGTCGGTGGATGAATGGACATACAACCCCGGCTCGGGTCAGTTCTACACTACTCTTCAGTTTGAGCGTGGCGAGTTGAAGTCTATGAAGTACGGTACTCGTGTTCCTTAGGGCTTTGACAGGTATGAACGATCAGGGGCATTGCGTACCATGAGGGTCATGGCCTTGCATTTATCACATCTAAATTATGTCTCCAGATTCAAATATAACGCCATGCCTCACTGCCGCCCCTTGAATAAAATCTCACCATGACCGAGCAAAAAAACTCCATCGCTCCAGAGGGTGAGCGCGGCATTCTGGCCGCGCTCATCTTTGCTCTGGTGGCGGAGCGGCTAAGTGTGTTCTACGAGCATGGACAATGGCTCACCCGTGCGCAGGGCGCGACTCTCGCTGGCGACTGGCTGGCACGCAGCAAGCGCAACCTGCCGTTGGCGCAGCGTCAGCAGCTTTCTGAATTAAGTGATCAACTGGCGCGGCAGATTGCCGAGTCCACTTCGCGTGAGGCGGGCTTGTATATCAGCCATGAAATGCAGGAAGCGCTGGATCCCCGCTATTACTCCGAGGTTGGTGAGTCCATCATGGCCGAATGTGTACGCATGTTGGATGAGAACCCGCATGAGGGTTGAGTATGACTCTTAACTCCTTACATTTGACAACACCCAATTGACCCTAGTCTTACTGTGTCACAAACGTAGCCGTGGGCTGATCCAGCCGCAATGAGGACAGTGGCCCATTACGCTG
>JANXWX010000172.1 GCA_025350915.1 Nitrosomonadales bacterium | reverse complement strand
GTGCTGGATATCGAAGTGGATTTCCTGATCCGTTGGCGACGTATTGGCCGTTTCAATTTGAACTGGTACAAGCTTGGCATGTGCAGGTGCAAGTGGAAGCTTGCCGTCATCAGGATATTGCTTCATCCAGCGGCGCAACAGATTGGCATTCACGCCGTGCGCCTGTGCCACGGCTGAAACGGAAACGCCGGGCTGACGGCACATCGTGACCAGATCGGACTTGAATTCATTTGAATAGTTGCGGCGGTGGCGTGATGGGAGAACGGTAGTCATGATAGTGTCCGCTTAAAATTGGTGGACACTATGCTCTTACATCATTAGGCTCAGTTCAAGGTGGTGGGGCTGGACGCTTACGATGCACTTGCAATTTTTTTGCCTTCCGCAAACGCCTGCAGGCAGCCTCATCGCGCACTTTGAGTTTATTCTCCAGATGCATGAATTCATAAGCCAGCTGTCCATCAGTGACCGGCATATTGTTCACAGGTTTATGCTTTGCAATTTTAGTGGCATCAAAGTTGTAGCCGCGTGTTTCCGCTTCTCGCTGCACTTCCTGCAAGTAACTGGCTATGGCAGAAACAGGATTTTTCTGCAGCTTGAAACGGCTTAACTGAGGATGGTTGCGGTAGCCTTTGGTTTCTCCCTGCAGCACCTTTTGCGCCAGCAAAGCCTCGCGCCACAAAGCAACCAACCCCTTGCTATCCAGGTATCTCGGATGCAGCGACCAAAGGCGCATGGCTTATTTCAGCCAGCCCTTGCGCTGGAATAGCCAGAACGGCAACATCACCGACAACACCATCAGCACTATTGCAAATGCATATCCCGCCGCCCAGTCCAGCTCGGGCATATGATGGAAGTTCATACCGTAAATTGATGCGATCAGCATGGGTGGCAACAGCGCGACTGAAGCGACGGAAAACAGGCGCACGATTTTGTTCTGATTGATGTTGATAAAACCAACGGTGGCGCTCATCAGGAAGTTGATTTTGTCAAACAAAAATGAAGTATGACCGTCTAACGAGTCGATATCCTGCATGATCTGGCGCGCATCTTCGTGCTGCTCAGCACTCAGTAATTTACTGCGCATCAGGAAGGAAATGGCGCGGCGGGTATCCATCACATTGCGGCGGATACGCCCGTTCAGATGCTCGGCCTGGGCGATACTGGCCAATACGTCGGCGGCTTCCCTGTCACTCAATTTGTTTTGCAATACCGTTTGACTGACCTGCCCCAGATCGGCATAGACTTCTTCCAGCGCATCGGCAGAAAATTCAACATCCATTGAATACAGGTCTATCAATACATCCTTGCTGCTCTCGATATCGCCGGTTTTTAAATGTGTCCGCGTACGCATATTTTTAAAGACCGGCAAATCTTCCTCATGCACGCTGATCAGAATATTGCCTGTCAGTACGAAGGCCACCGTCACGCTGCGCGAATCGCTGTGCTTGCCCAGCAGGAAATCTGAACGGAGATGCAATTCGCCATTCTCGTCATAAAAGCGCGCACTCGCCTCGATGTCGCGCAAGTGTTCGGGCTTGGGCAGGATCAACTGATAAGTTTGCTCCACCCAGCTTCTCTCTTCCGGGGTTGCGCCGACGACATCTATCCAGATCGGGCTGTCGCTGCGCAGGTCATCATCTTCCTCCAGATGAATCTGGCTTAGGCGCTTGTTGTTGAGCGTGAATGCACTGAGCATTTATTAATCCTTATGCAAAGCCATACGCGACAACAAGCCGTCCTTCAAAATAAACTGGTGATACAGTGCGGCAGCGACATGCAGCAAAATGGTGAGCAATAATAGTTGCGCAAATATGCCATGAACTTCATGTGCCAGATAATCTTCAAAATCTTTTGGCAGCGTACCTATGTGCTTGAATACGATAGCTGACAAATCAGCTGTATAAGCCAATGCCACACCGGCCAACGCCGTCAACAAAGTCAACAAATAGAGCAGGTGATGCATGCCTTTTGCAATCATATCAAACAGTTTGTTGTGACTTGAAGCCGGCAAGGGTTGCTGCGTGCGATATCGCACAATCAAGCGAAATACCGTCAGCAGCAGAATACTCACACCCACCAGCATATGCATTTGCAGCAAGGTGATTTTTTGGGGATTCGTGCTTTCCATTTCATCCAGTATAAAAGCACCGACAAAAATCGCGCCCAATATAAATATAGCGAGTACCCAATGCAGCAATACCATCATCGTGCTGTAACGTTTCATTTCAGACATATGCGCTCCTTATTCATGATTGACCAGGGTTTATTCAATTGCCTTACAGGCGACAGGATACTATTATTTTGACAACCGGGTTCTTTCTTGCCCACAGATCTTTTAACCTGGCCGCATTTTCTCGAATAAAATGCGGCAACGATTTTAAAACATAGCAATTCATGAAAATTAGCCTGATACGCCACGGCGAGAGCATTGCCAATGTCGGGAACTTCATCAATGATAATCCAGGCAAACCGGTGGGCTTAACCGACAACGGCAAAGCACAGGCAGAGGCCCGTGCCCAGCACTTGCGTGATGATGTGTTTACCCATGCTTTTGCCTCGGAATTTCCGCGTGCCCGGCAGACGGCTGCAATTTTACTGCAATACCAATCCTGCAAACTGCACATTGATGCACGCTTGAATGAACGAAAATCCGGCATGGATGGGTTACCCGTACACACATTTAACGATCAGGTTAAACGCGATCCGTTGCATTTTAAAACGGTAAATGGCGAGTCATTCATCGAACAAATGGCACGGGTACGCAGCTTTCTGGATGAGCTGGCTGAGCGCTATCCGCAAGGTAACATTCTGGCGGTATCGCATGAGAATCCTATTATTGCGGCACTGGCACTAACCGTGAACGATGCATCGACTGTGGTGTTTAACCATTTGGAAAACTGTGGCCGTCTGGATTTGAATTGGCCACTCTACACGTAGTTACTGATACGGTATCGTCAGCCTCGCTTCAGTACCACCGCCAGCCCGTGCCATTAATACCACTTCCCAGCCATTGACCTCTGCCAGTTGCCTGGCGATGGCCAAGCCCAGCCCGCTGCCCCCCGTTGCGATGCTGCGCGACGATTCCAGCCGGTAAAAGGGACGGAAAACATTTTCCAGCTCCTCTGCCGGAATCCCCGGCCCGCGATCCAGTACGCGTATTACCGTTACTATCGCACCGCATTCACATACGAGTTCAATTGCTTGTCCTGCGCCATAACGCACCGCATTACTCATTAAGTTGCCCACTATTCTGAGCAGGGCCATTTGGCCAACTTTCACTTTGCACTGCTGCACGGGCCTCCACAACACGGTTGCGCCTTCGCGCAATGTGTTATCAACCAGCCCCTGCAACAGGTCGTTAAGGTCAACGGGTTGCGACACTTCTTTTTCCAGGCCGCGACTGAAGTTGAGAAATTCACCAATCAACCGGTTCATTTCATCAACGTCATTTTTGAGCCGGGTGACGATTTTCTGGTCTGCATTTTCCGGCAGCATTTCAAGCGCCAGGCGCATGCGTGCCAGCGGTGTGCGCAAATCATGCGAAATCCCGGCTAACAATGTGGTGCGATTGGCCAGCAATAACTGCACCTGCTGCGCCATATTATTAAACGTGTGTGCCAGCTCCGCCAATTCCTGCGCACCGTCTTCCGCCAGTTTTTCCGGTGTATTTCCCAGGCCCACATGCCTTGCCGCATCAGCCATATTTTGCAGCGGGCGGGTGATACGGCGCGCCAGAATAATGGCCGTAATCAGCGCAAGCACTACGGTCGCAATCATAATCAGAATCAAGGCTAGCGGCGACTGAACACCAAGGCGGTCTTTCGGGAAGCCCAGGCTGATATGATTATCGTCAATACTGAACTCCACCCAGTACCAGGTCTTGCCAAATTCGGTCACCTTGGTGTGGGTGACTTTGCCGGTTCTGGTCTCCAGCGCTTCTTCCAGCAACATTAAATAGGGGTTGTGATGGTCGTAGTCCGGCAACTTAGTTGTCGTATCCAGCAACCACAAATTATGCTGTCGCGCCAATTCAAGTTCAAAATCCGGGCGTGTCTGCGGCGGTAATTCCACCCAGGTTTGAGCGGACAACAGCATCAATGCGGCAAGGTCATCCGTGGAACGTTTAGCCATGGGCAGCACAATGTAATAGGCGCTTGCGCTGAAGATCACCAGTTGCAGAACGATCAACGCACCCGCTACCGCTATGGCGGTACGCCGGAATAAGGATGTACGCTTTGGGGATGAGTGCATCAGGCGACTTTTCCTGCCGGGGTAAACAAATATCCTTCACCCCACACGGTACGAACATATTCCGGCGTTGCCGGATCAGTTTCAATTTTTCGCCGCAATCGTGTCACTCGCACATCGATACTGCGGTCAAACGGTGATCGTTCATAGCCTTTCATCAAATCCATCAAGTGATCACGACTCAGCACCCGATTGGGATGCTCAGTAAAGATACGCAGCAGGTTGAATTCTCCGGCGGTCAATGGAATTTCCAGCCCGTCTTTGGCCAAGCTGCGTGAATTCATGTCCAGCTGAAAACTTCCAAAACGATACTTTTCACCTTGCTCCAGCATGTCGTTACCGGCACTCGGTTCGTCGTTACGCCGCAACACGGCACGAATTCTGGCCAAAAGTTCTCGCGGATTAAATGGTTTGGCAAGGTAATCGTCGGCACCCACTTCCAGGCCGATGATACGGTCTACGTCCTCCCCCCTTGCGGACAACATGATGATGGGAAGTTTGCTGCGTGCGCGCAGTTTTCGCGCCAGCGAAAGACCGTCTTCACCGGGCAACATCAAGTCAAGAATAACCAGATTGACAGGATTGCGCGCCAGCGCCTGCTCCATCATATTGCCATCTGCCACTGCTTCTACCTCGTAACCCTGCGTAGTCAGATATTCATGCAGCAACTCGCGCAAACCCGGATCATCGTCAACAACCAATATTTTTTTATTATCCATATAATAACTATACATGATGTGATATTGCCGCGGCACATGGGCGCGTCCGGCTGATACACATTGTTACAATCTGATACACATTGTTACAATTTGCTACGATTCTGACATTATTATGCAATAGCTCTGCTGCAATATGGCCACATCAGGAAAACAACCTGATCCGTGCAAGAATAATCAATTGAAAGGAAATACCATGATCACCCCTAATTTTTTACGTAATGCCGCACTGGTGTTTGGACTGTTTACTGCCGGCGCAAGCTATGCCGAAGAAACTGCTGCCCCTACTCCTCCCGGACCCGGCTCATCCTATGCAACTGAAATTCGTTCCAAAATGGCGAATATGACACCAGATCAGCGTGAAGCCTATCGCAAGGAAATGGAAGCTAAAATGGAAAACATGACGCCCGAAGAGCGCAAGGCATTCCGCAAGGAAATTGCCGGCCAAAATCGTTCACAAATGGCGAGTATGACACCGGAAGAGCGTACAGCATTCCGCGAAAAAATTAAGGCCGAACGTCACGAACGCCATGAACTGAAGGAAGAGATGAAGCAGGAACGTCAGGAAATGCATCAGGATCGTCCGCACACTGATGACATGCGTGGTGCAGGTGCACGCGGTCGGTAATAAAGCGGTTGTTTATTCACTGGAGTTTAACGGTTAACCAGTGACGTACTGTTGTGGCAAAACACGACACCAACAACAGTGCGAAGTCAGCTTCAAACCGTAACGAATTTTTTACAGGGGGGCAGCCATGCAAAAATCATCCTTTGCCGTGCAAATATTGCTTTGCATGAGTCTGCTCGTCCCTGCCGTCCAGGCGCAGGAACTTGCCCCGCCCGATATGGCGCGCCGCCAAAGCATGAGTTATGAGGAATATGCCAAATACCGCGAAAATATGCGCCTGCAAATGGGTAAAGCGAATATGGATAAAAACGCACCAGCCCAGAGCCGTGGCACATCTCCTCAAGACAGAGTAGAAATGCGTCGCCATAACAGTGCCTATGGTCAGGGTTATCGTTCACGCGAACCTTCAGACAGGCCGAATTTAGCCAGAGAAAACCGCCCAGAGCACACCCAGGTTGAAAGATTTAGCGGGGAAGATCGGGGCAATCGAAAATAATATTGCTGTCAAAGATTAGTTGATGCTTCGACCTGCAACCCACCTTTCTTGCCGATTATATTATTTACCGGCTTCTATCACTTTCTTGCCATAAAAATGTTCCACGAATGCGGCCCGGAAGTTTTGATGACACCCCAAACAACCGGTCTGGAGTTTCTGAAAAGCAGCAATAACTTGCAACCCGTCTTTTTCCACTGCCGCATGTTGCATTTCATGTACAGCCTCATGCGTTTGCGTATCAAAGCTTTTAAATGTTCCCATATTCAAACCGATATAAGCGACGATTCTGGCCTTTTCACCCAGAGACGGCTGGGGATGCGCCGCAATCAACGGCGCTGTTTTGGCAACCAGCTCCCAATCTTCATAACTTATTGCACCCACGACCGTTTGCATGTGTTTTCCCAAATCTCGCATCACACCCTGAAAGGCTAGAGGTTCCGCAGCTTGTGCCGATAGCATAAGGGTTACGAGCGCAATCGTTATTGTTGCCACTATCATTTTCATATCAATCCTTCATAAGGATAAATTAATTTCCAGTCTATTTCAGGCTTTGACGACGCGTTTCCTGATGCCATTTAAATAGATCGGGAAAATTTTTTCCGCTTCCTGCATCAATGAGCGCTTGCCGCCGAATATCGATACCTGCATTACCAAGCCCTGAATCAGGCCGATATACAGTACTGCCGCACTCTTGCAATCCAGCTCGGTATCCACCAGTGATTGTTCCTTCGCAGCTTCCAGCAACCCCGTAACACGAGATTCATAGCCCGACACCAATTCCTGTATCAGGTGACGAATCTTGCCGTCCTGCTTGTTCTGCAACTCGGAAAACAAAATACGCGGTATCGACGGATGTTTGCCAACGAAAGCAACGTGGGCAAGAAACATGCGCTGTATCGCATCCAGCGGATCAGTCGCCTCAGCAGCTGCCTTGCTCAATACCTTCATCAAATTTTCACGTATCCACTGCATCACTGCCAGCCAGATTTCATCCTTGCTTGTGAAATGACGGAAGATCGCACCCTGAGTGAGCTTCATGGCATCCGCCATGTCCTGGGTTGTCACACTGCCTACGTCTTTTTCTGCCGCCAGCTCAATTGCGACGCGAACAATTTCGCCTTGCCTGTCCACTGATGACATACGTCTTTTGATTATGTCTGGCGCTACCGCCTGCTTCACTTTGTGCTCCCGGAATTAAATTTTATACGTCTCTTCCTTCACCGGCTTCTTCATACGTCCGCCCGTCACGAATGTGATAGATGCGCTTGAACGTCGGTATAATTTTTTCATCGTGTGTCACCACGATAATCGCGGTCTGGTATTGCTGCGCCATCTGTTTGAGCATGCGCATTACAGTAAGCGCACGCTCGCTATCCAGCGGTGCGGTAGGCTCGTCGGCGAGAATTATCGGCGGGTGATTGGCCAGTGCCCGCGCGATCGACACACGCTGCTGTTCCCCTCCCGACAACTGCGCTACTTCGGCTTTGGCGCGATGCCCGACATCAAGTGCTTGTAGCAACTCCAGAGCACGGCTGCGCGCAGGCGCATTCGCAACACCTGCCAACATTGGCAACAATGCAACGTTATCGGCCACATCCAGAAACGGAATAAGGTAAGGGGCCTGAAATACGAAACCAATGCGGTCGCGGCGCAGCGTGCGCAAATCATCAATTTTCCAGCCCTCATTGAAGATGACTTGCCCGCCCAATGTCATGCGCCCCGAAGTTGGTGCGATTACCGCACCCAGGCTTTTAAGCAGGGTGCTTTTACCCGAACCGCTGGGGCCAACCAGGCCAACAACCTCACCAGGCCAGATGGCCATGTCAACACCTTTGAGCGCATCAACGGCCGTATCACCCTCGCCGTAGCGCTTGGTCAGATTCTCTATTTGTATCGCTGGTGTGCTCATCTGCTTAGCCTCCTATCGCATTGGCAGGGTCAACCTGCAAAGCGGCGCGTATCGCGAAGCTGCTGGCAAAAGCGCACATCAGCATCACCAGAAAAAAACCGAGCACGGCATCACCCGGCAATAACAGTACATACTTGGGGAACAGCGGTGCCCAGAACGTGGCTGCCAGTTTACCCACCACAAATCCGATCAAGCCCAGGCCCAATGCCTGTTGCAGGATCATGCTGCTGATGGTGCGATTGGTAGCGCCGACCAGCTTGAGCACGGCAATCTCGCGAATTTTGTTGAGCGTCATACTGTAGATGATGAACGCCACTATCGCGGCGCTGACAATCGCGAGTATCACCAAAAACATGAAAATCTGTTTCGACGAAGTGGCAATCAGGCGGGCCACCAGAATTTCTTCCATCTGCGCGCGGGTATATGCTTGAAGGTGTTTCCAGCGGCGTATTTCACCTGCCACCTCCTCCACATCCGCACCGGGGGTGACACGCACCAGCACTGTATTTACAAAGTGGCTTGTCGTCTGGCTGTCCTGCACGGCTTCCAGCAAACCGGGTACCCCAGGGCGATTAAAAGCAGGATTACTGGCGGTACGTACACGCTCATTCAACAATGCATCGTTATCCTTGAGAAACTGCACCTCTTGCGCATCCTTGAGCGGGATAAACACCATGGGGTCGCCGCCGGATGAAACCATGCGCTGAGTCAGCCCCACCACGGTATATTCGTGACGGCGTATGCTGACTTTTGCACCTAAAGCGAAGCCGGTTTTAATATCGGCCAGCGCCTCGTAATGTGAACGTAAAATAGGCCTGCCGGCAATCAGATAGGCGGGCTCTCCGGGCTTGCCCGGTTCAAAACCCACCAGCATCACGCGCACTTCCTTGTCCTGCCCGGTTGTTTGTACGAGCGAACTTGCCTGCATCGTCAGATAAGTAACATTACCGGCTGCCATAATGCCGCTGCGGCCGAGCAGGTCACGCGCCACATCGTCGCGCACGCTGGAAGGTTCGGCATAGGGGCCCAGGGTGTCCTGCTGCACCACCCACAGATCCGCACCCGCGTTATCGATCATGACTTTGGCATCATCCACCATACCGCGATACACCCCCGCCATCGTGAGTGTCACGCCGATCAACAAGCCCAGGCCGACACCGGTGAAGACAAACTTTCCCCACCCGTGCAGAATATCGCGACCCGCCAGATTGATCATGGTGTTACTTTCATGGTTTGGCTTTCACGGTGGCTGCCACCACTTTAACTTTCATCCCTGCATACAATTCCTGCTGGCTATACACAATCACCTCTTCACCTTCGGCCAGTCCCGAGACGATTTGTGCGCGCCCTTCCAGTGTAGACAGGCCCGTGCGCACCGGTTTGAATTGCACCCGCCCGTCCTGTATGGCCCAAACACCCTCCTGCTTATCTTTTTGCTTCAGTGCTGCCGCAGGAATCGAGAGGGCCTGATCAAGCTGCGGCAATTTGATCGTGACTTCAGCCAGCTCACCCACCATCTTCACCACCGCCTTATCTGCAAATATCACATTGACGATACGCTCTTCAGTGATAGCGTCGCCGATTTGTTCTACACGCTTAACTTTTCCCTGCAACACGGTATTCGGTTGCGAACGCAGCACGATGTCAGCCGGCTGCCCGACACGCACCAGGCCCGCCTGTTTCTGCTCGATGCGCGTTTTCACCCAGACACTGGCGGGATCGATAACTTGTAGCAGTGTTTGTCCGGCAACCACCGTGACACCCGGCTCGGCCAGCCGCTCGGCCACAATGCCATCTACCGGGCTGAGCAAGCGCGTTTGTGCGCGCAGCTTGCTGATACCGCTCGCGTCGGCATGTGTTCTGACCTGATCAAGCCGTGCTGATGACAGCGCTGCAGTAGCCGAAGCAACAGCAGCCTGAGCAGCATTCTTCTCGTGCATTTGATTGCATTGAAGTCGGTTAACAAACCGGAACAGGTGGATGCAAAAGACATACAGACCGCCAAGGCACAGGGTTGGACCGATCGGGATATTTTTGATGTCGTGGCACAGGCGGCCAGCAATCGCGCATTCAATTATGTGCTGCGTACATTCAAGGTGGAATTGCAGGGCGTATTTGCATGAGCAAAAGTAACTGACTAACATTGTTTCAAGCTTGTAAACAAGGGGGGTGCAATTCGATTGCATTCCCCTTCGCGTTTATTAACGCAAAGGAAAGCGTGCCAATACTTCGTAATGCACGCCCTGACCCTCACCATGCGATTGCAACAACACAAAATCCTGCATCTTCCACTTAACCGGTTCCATCGGTGGCAGAGGAGTATCGCTCCATTTTGCATGGCGCAACAAAGTAACATGTGGTTTATAAATTCGCCGCTCAAAAGCAAAGTGGTGGCGCAGCAATGCGTGTTCCAGGGTTTGCGCCAATTGCGTCAATTGAGGCGGTACAATCCCGGGGGCGGCATACACGATTTGACTGTGTCCCCAGTAACGGGCCATGGTGTATACAAGCTGAAATTTTCCACCACTCACTTCCTGTGCAGCCAACAGCAAATTTTCCAAACGCTCAATCGCCACAGCGCCTAAAAACACCAGGGTATTGTGCAGATTTTCTGCCGGCAGCCCACGCCCGCCAACTAGATTGCTCAAGGGCCCTTGCCACGATGAGATAGCCGCCCTTGCGTGTAAATCCGGCCATAGGGCGAAAAAAACACGGGCCTGTTTTTTTACTTCAGCTACAACCACTTTGGTTCCCTTAATATTCAGCATGTCATGAGTTTTCAACAAAATTTATATGGCATTATAAAAACCTTACATACTTAAGTTTTCTTAATCGGCCATTGATAAATATCAAAAACAATTTCAAAAGATAAGTTACTATTCGAATTCGCTTTACTTCAACCTATCCTTAAATTTTCTGGAAAATAAATGAGTCACACTTTATATCAGGCTTCTGTACAACGCGTTCAACGCTGTGATCTTGCGGTACCGGGAGCCAATCCCGAAATGTTTGAGAAAGCATTAAACAGCGGCGCAGATTTTGTCTTTCTCGACCTTGAAGATGCGGTCGCACCGGACGACAAAACCAAGGCACGCAAACTGGTTATCGAGGCGATCAACGATCTGGACTGGAAGGCACGCGGCATCACGCTTTCGGTGCGCATTAACGGGCTGGACACGCAATACATGGTGCGTGACGTGGTAGACCTGGTGGAACAGGCCGGCCATAAAATTGACACGATACTGGTTCCAAAAGTGGGTGTTTATGCCGATGTGTACATGGTGGAAGCCATGTTGAACCAGCTCGAATTACAACAGAATCTGCACAACAAAATAGGCATCGAGGCTCTGATCGAAACAGCGCTGGGCATGGCCAATGTCGAGGACATCGCACGCAATGGCGCAAGCGGGCGTCTCGAAGCCCTGCACTTCGGTGTCGCCGATTATGCGGCCAGCACGCGTGCAAGAACAACCAATATCGGCGGCCTCAATCCAGACTATCCGGGTGACCAGTGGCATGCTGCGCTTAGCCGCATGACGGTTGCCTGCCGTGCCTATGGCTTGCGCCCTATTGACGGCCCGTTTGGCGACATCAAAGACCCGGCATCTTATTTGCTCGCTGCCCGCCGTGCAGCGGCCCTGGGTGTTGAAGGCAAGTGGGCCATACACCCCTCGCAGATCGCCCTCGCCAATGAAGTGTTTACCCCGCCCGCGGCGGAAGTGGAAAAAGCGCATCGCATTTTGACCGCGTTGAAAGAGGCGGCAGCCCAGGGCAAAGGCGCTGCGACGCTGGATGGACGCATGATCGATGCCGCCTCGGAAAAAATGGCCAACAATATCGTCAATACCGTGGCCGCAATCAAAAACAAAAAATAACACCAACTACGAACGGTATTATTTTTGACCGCTCTGGCATTTCAACACATTATTTATTCAACACTGATTATGGGAGTAATTATTTGGACATCCATGAGTATCAGGCAAAAGAAATTCTGACAGGATATGGTGTCAGAATCGCTGAAGGTGGTGTGGCACATAGCCCCGAAGAGGCCGTGCAACGTTCCAGAGAAATCAGCAGCAAGGTGTGGGTGGTAAAAGCACAGATACATTCCGGCGCGCGCGGCAAAGCAGGCGGCATCCGGCTCTGCAAAACCCACGACGAAGTCGAAGCCGCCGCGCAGGATATGCTGGGCAAGATCATGGTTACCCGTCAAACTGGTCCGGCCGGAAAAGTGTGTTCCAGAGTGTATGTCGAAGCGGCAACCGACATCGCGCGTGAAATTTATTTTTGCATACTGGTCGACCGCAGCACCGAGCGCATCGTGATGATAGGCTCTTCGCAGGGTGGTATGGAAATTGAAGAACTGGTTGAAACCCATCCGGATGTGATCAAAAAAATCTACGTCGAACCGGCTGTCGGCCTGCAGGAGTTTCAGGCACGCGAAATGGCGTTCGCTTTGGACATAGATGATTCTCTCCTGAATCAGGCGATCAAAACCATCAAGGGCTGCTACCGTGCCTTGCGTGATCTTGATGCCAACATGCTGGAGATCAATCCGCTGGTAGTTTCAAACAACGGGGAATTGATCGCGTTGGACGCGAAAATGAATTTTGATACCAATGCCTTGTTTCGCCGCCACAAGATATTTGAATTACGCGACAACTCGCAAATCGACCCGCGTGAAGTGGCGGCGGCGGACCACGACCTGAGTTACATCGGACTGGACGGCGATATCGGCTGCATGATCAACGGTGCAGGTCTGGCCATGGCCACCATGGACATGATCAAGCTGGCTGGCGGTGAGCCGGCAAACTTCCTCGATGTGGGCGGTGGCGCCTCCGCCGAGCGTACCGAAAAAGCGTTTCGGCTGGTACTGGCCGACAAGGGGGTCAAGGCCATGCTGGTCAATATCTTCGCCGGTATCAACCGCTGCGACTGGATCGCCGAGGGTGTGGTATCCGCGGTGCGCAACATCGACATGAAAATTCCGCTGATCGTGCGTTTGTCGGGTACCAATGTCGAGGCGGGCCGAAAGATTATTGCCGACAGTGGCCTGCCGATTATCATGGCTGAAACGCTGGCGGATGCAGCCGAAAAAGCGGTGAAGGCACGCAATGCAGTAGTCGCCGCCGAAAGTAATATGGCAGAACGCAGGAGGGGCGAATAATGGCTATCCTGATCAATAAAACCACGCGCATTATCGTGCAGGGCTTCACCGGCAAGATCGGCTCTTTCCATGCCCAGGACATGATTAACTACGGCAGCAATGTAGTAGGGGGTGTCACACCCGGCAAGGGCGGGCAACGCCATCTGGGCCTGCCTGTTTTCAATACGGTAAGGCAGGCAATAGCCGAAACAGGCGCCGAAGCAAGCATTATATTTGTGCCGCCCGCTTTTGCGGCAGACTCGATCATGGAAGCCGCCGATGCGGGTATCCAGTACTGCGTGGCGATCACCGACGGCATCCCCACCCAGGACATGATGAAAGTTAAAAACTATCTGCGGCGCGCGACAAAACAAAACAGAATGATGTTGACCGGCCCCAACTGCGCCGGCACGATCAGCCCCGGCCAAGCGATGCTGGGCATCATGCCGGGGCATATTTATATGCGCGGACATGTCGGTGTTGTAGGCCGCTCGGGCACCCTGGGTTATGAAGCTGCCGACCAGATGAAAGCCCTGGGTATCGGCATCTCCACCTCTGTCGGCATTGGCGGCGACCCGATCAACGGCAGTTCGCACCGCGATATTCTGGAAAAATTTGAAGAAGACAGCGACACCAAAGTCGTGCTTATGATAGGCGAGATCGGCGGGCAGCAAGAAATCGATGCCGGTATGTATGCGCGCGATCACATGACAAAACCGCTGGTCGCCTATATCGCAGGCTTGACCGCACCGGAGGGTCGCCGTATGGGCCATGCCGGCGCGATCATTTCATCGGCGGGCGAAAGTGCGGCAGAAAAAGTCGCCCTCTTGAAAGAACTGGGGGTCACCATCTGCCCCACACCTTCCGCCATGGGTGAAACAGTTGCCAAGGTATTGGCAGGTTTATAAGCAGTGGTTACCTTTTACTGCTTTATGGCGTGTGATTGATGACACAATTTATTGCGTCCCTTTGTTTTATGACCCGACTGATCTGTATACTTTGTTTTTGTTTGTCATGGACGACACCGGTAGCTGCCGTCACCAGCCATGAAACAAACCCGGAATCGGGTGTGCAGACCTGGGAATTGCATGATCAGGGGGTCGGCTTCACACTGATGCAAATCACGCCTGATCAGGCGAGAGGATTTTTTCTGGCGCGGGGGTTTGATCGGGCGGCGGCAGATTACTATGCCTCCCACTGCGTCTTCATGACGATCGTGCGCAATGAGGCGGTAGCGGAAGCTATCACTTACAATCTGGCTGACTGGCGTTTCTACCTGAAAAAAGGCCAACCCGAAAAACTAAAACTCAAAGACGACTGGCTGGCAGAATGGCGGCAGCGCAAGCTTGCCGAACCATCCTTGATCGCATTTGAATGGTCGCAGCATCCAAGCACGCAAACTTTTGAAAAGGGTGACTGGAATCAGGGCATGACAACATATGCGATGCCACTGGGCAGCATATTTAATCTCAAATTTCAGTGGACAGTAAATGGAGCGATTCATCATGCAACGCTTAACGACATTCAGTGTGCCAGTGAAACTACTGCTCACTAGTTTTGCACTGGCGGCCCTGTTACTTTCAGGCAACTCTGTAGGTGCGGCAGAAACAGTCCCGGCGCAACTTTTGTTCGCAATGAAGGGACAACCACAGGCACCCGATTTCCTGCTGGCAGATATGGATGGCAATAAACGCCGTCTTTCTGAGTTGCGCGGCAAAGTGGTACTGGTCAATTTCTGGGCTACCT
Source organism: Nitrosomonadales bacterium (assembly GCA_025350915.1). Classification (GTDB taxonomy): domain Bacteria; phylum Pseudomonadota; class Gammaproteobacteria; order Burkholderiales; family Gallionellaceae; genus 39-52-133. Next base: position 44,992 of record JANXWX010000172.1, on the reverse strand, counting down.
GGTGCCCGCCTTGCAGACGCGAGATGCCATCAATCGAAAGGCTTTCGCATGCGCTTAAAGGCGCAGCTTTTGAAATTTTAGCGGTCAATGTGGCTGAAAATCTGGATACAGTGTTCAGTTTTACCGGCACGCTCGAGCCAATACCCACTTTTCCAATTGTCTTTGATACGGACAGCAAGGTACTGAAAACATGGCCGGTAATGGGGCTACCCACCACGTTTATTTTGAATAAACAGGGGCGTATCATCTACCGGGCCGTGGGTGGCAGAGAATTTGATGACCCGGCCCTTCAGGCACAAATACGCGGACTCATTGACGCACCCTGACGAACCTTCACCTTTACCTTGTGTGCGTTAGGGGCGAAAAGATAATTTCAATGCGGTAAAATGCGCATCTTGTTCTATCCAGATTATCGACCATGACCGTTCGTTTACGCGAAATCCCCTACAACTACACCTCTTTTTCCGACCGCGAAATTGTTATTCGCCTGCTTGGCGCCGAGGGGTGGGAGATCATCAACACGCTGCGCGACGAACGCCGTACTGGCCGCTCGGCACGCATGTTGTATGAGGTACTGGGAGATATCTGGGTAGTCTCGCGCAACCCGTATTTGCAGGATGATTTACTCGGCAATCGCCGTCGCCGTGCCGCCCTGATCACCGCTTTGCGCCATCGCCTGCATGCCATCGAAGAACGCCGCCAGAGTAACGAAGCGGTCAAACGCCTGCTGGAACTGAGCCATAGCGCCGTAGATGCCTTTGCCGACGAATTTGAAGCCACGCTGCAATTGCGCAAAAAAGCATTGCGCGTGCTGAGTAAAATAACGCGCAGTGACAATATCCAGTTTGACGGACTCGCGCGCGTTTCACACGTCACCGATGCCACTGACTGGCGCGTGGAATATCCGTTTGTTGTGCTGCATCCGGATACCGAATCCGAAATCGCACATCTGGTGCGCGCCTGTATCGAGCTAAAACTCACCATCATCCCCCGCGGTGGCGGTACCGGTTACACCGGTGGCGCAATACCGCTGGATAAACTGTCTGCGGTGATCAATACCGAAAAACTGGAATCTCTGTCGCATGTAGAGATGCTGCAATTGCCCGGCCTGGCTAAACCGACTGCCACCATACACTGCGGTGCGGGTGTGGTGACACGCCGCGTGATGGATCGCGCGGACGATAATAAACTGGTGTTCGCGGTTGATCCCACCTCGGCGGATGCGTCGTGCATAGGCGGCAACGTGTCAATGAACGCGGGCGGCAAAAAAGCCGTGCTGTGGGGCACCGCGCTGGACAACCTCGCCTCATGGCGCATGGTCACGCCGGACGGCCTGTGGATGACGGTGGAACGCCTCGGTCACAATCTGGGCAAGATCCACGATGTCGAGATGACCACTTTCCGCATCAGCCGTTTTGAAGCGGACGAAACAACACCGCACGGCACACCGGAAATTTTAAAAATTCCCGGCGGTAAATTCCGCAAGACAGGGCTCGGCAAAGACGTTACCGATAAATTTTTATCCGGCCTGCCCGGTATTCAGAAAGAAGGTTGCGACGGCATCATCACCTCGGCACGATTTATTCTGCACCGTGCGCACACTTACACCCGCACGGTATGCCTGGAGTTTTTTGGCCAGGTGCGTGAAGCGGTACCGTCGATCGTCGAGATCAAAAACTACATCGACGCGCATCCGCAAGCGCTACTGGCCGGGCTGGAGCATCTGGATGACCGCTATCTGAAGGCCGTGGGTTACTCAACCAAATCAAAACGCGCGGCGCGGCCAAAAATGGTCTTGCTCGCCGATGTGGTGGGTGATGATGAAAATGCGGTGGCACAGGCTGCATCGGAAATTGTCAGGCTGGCCAATCTGCGCAGCGGCGAAGGCTTTATTGCCGTCTCGGCCGAAGCAGGCAAAAAATTCTGGCTGGATCGTGCACGCACAGCCGCGATTGCCAAACATACCAATGCGTTCAAACTGAATGAAGACGTGGTGATTCCGTTGCCGCGCATGGGTGACTATTGCGATGGCGTGGAACGGATCAATATCGAATTATCGCTGCATAACAAACTGAAGCTGGTTGATGCACTGGACGAATTTTTTGCGGGCGAGCTGCCGCTGTTCTATCAGGACGATGCACAGCTGGGCTGTGCCGAATTATTGGGTAACCGCCCGCAACAGGCACGCGATTTATTGGCCGAAGTACGTGCCCGCTGGCAGTGGCTGCAGGACAATCTGGATGCACCGATCAATTCGTTACCTTTCATACCCTCTCCCCAGCCCTCTCCCGCAAGCGGGAGAGGGAGCGAAATATCCCCTCTCCCACTTGTGGGAGAGGGTGGCCGCAGGCCGGGAGAGGGTGCGTCTGTATTCCACGCGCTGCAAAACCACAGCATACGCGCTTCATGGAAACTTGAATTGCGCGAGCCGCTAAGCCAGTTATTCAGCGGCCGCACCTATCAGACTATTCTGGAACAATGCAATGCCGTTCACCAGAGCGTTCTGAAAAGCCGTGTGTTTGTCGCACTGCACATGCACGCAGGCGATGGCAATGTGCACACCAATATCCCGGTCAACTCCGATGACTACAACATGTTGCAGCAGGCCAACCACGCGGTTGAGCGCATCATGCATCTGGCTAAAAACCTGGGCGGCGTTATCTCCGGCGAGCATGGCATTGGCATTACCAAATTTGATTTTCTGGAGAGCGCAGAGATCAGCGAGTTCACCCAATATAAAAACAGGGTCGACCCGGAGGGACGTTTCAACAAGGGCAAGCTGCTGGCTGGTGGCAATCTGGAGCGCGCTTATACCCCCAGCTTTAATCTGATGGAGCTGGAAAGTATCATTCTGGAAAAAAGCGAGTTAAGCCATATCTCCGACTCCATCAAGGACTGCTTGCGTTGCGGCAAATGCAAACCGGTATGCGCCACCCATGTGCCGCGCGCCAATTTGCTGTATTCGCCGCGCAACAAGATCCTCGCCACCTCGTTGCTGATCGAGGCTTTCCTTTACGAGAATCAAACGCGACGCGGTATTTCCATCGCGCATTTTGATGAATTTGGGGATGTCGCGGATCACTGTACCGTTTGCCACAAATGTCTGAATCCCTGCCCGGTCAATATTGATTTCGGCGATGTATCCGTCGCGATGCGCAACTTCCTGCGCAAACAGGGCAAGAAAAAATTCAATCTCGGCACCACGGCGGGCATGTTCTTCCTCAATGCCACCAACCCCTTTACCATCAAGCTGGTACGCAAGGTGATGATCGAGTGGGCGTACAAGGCGCAACGCCTCACCTATCAGGTTGCAAAACGGCTTGGCCTGCTGCGCAAGCAGATTGCACACCCGCCCTCCACCGTAGGACGCGCTCCTTATCTTGGCGGGATCGTTAAGTCACAGGTGATCCACTTCATCAACAAACCGATGCCGGGCGGCCTACCGAAGAAAACTTCACGCGCGTTGCTGGATATAGAAGACAACACCGTCATCCCTATCATCCGCAATCCGCACAAAACCAGTGAAGATTCCGAAGCCGTGTTTTATTTCCCCGGCTGCGGTTCCGAGCGCTTGTTTGGCCAGGTGGGTTTGGCGACACAAGCGATGCTTTATGAAACCGGTGCGATCACCGTATTGCCCCCCGGCTATCTGTGCTGCGGTTATCCGCAAACGTCGTCCGGCCAGGATGACAAGGGCAGCCAGATCACTGCAGACAATCGTGTGCTATTCCATCGCGTCGCCAACACACTGAACTATCTCGACATTAAAACCGTGATTGTGTCCTGTGGCACCTGCATGGATCAGCTGCTGAAATACCAGTTCGATAAAATTTTCCCAGGTTGTCGTTTGCTGGACATCCACGAATACCTGCTGGAAAAAGATGTCAAGCTCGAAGGCATCACCGGCACGCGCTATATGTACCACGACCCCTGCCATACCCCGATGAAAACCTACGACCCGCTCAAGGTGGTAAACAAACTGATGGGTACAGCGGTTGCACTGAATGAACGTTGCTGTGGCGAGTCAGGTACCTTTGCCGCTTCGCGTCCGGATATTGCCACCCAGGTGCGTTTCCGCAAGGAAGAAGAAATGCGCAACGGCGCTGATGCTCTGCGCGCCGACGGTTTCAGCGGTGAGATCAAAATCCTCACTTCGTGTCCATCCTGCAATCAGGGCTTGTCACGCTATAACGATGATGCCGGAACGACATCTGATTACATCGTGATAGAAATGGCCAAGCATATTCTGGGAAAAAACTGGATGGCGGAATATGTGGAGAAGGCCAATCATGGCGGCATAGAACGCGTTTTGCTTTAATTGCTACAACTGCCTGCCGCAAATTTTCCTATCAAAAGTAAGCGTCAGAAATCACATTGAATTACATCATGAGGATGTGTTTGTAACCGTTTACATACAAAATTATTATGTAATCAATAATTTCCTTACCAGTGGAATATTTTATCTGTCCATGCCGTCTTCATCAGCGTAGACTTACTACAATTTCAACCAAACAATTCAAGGAAAGTATATAAATGAAATATCTCAATCTGATGATCGTATCTCTTGCCCTTACACTCTCCACAGCCTCATTAAGTGCTGTTGCAGCAAAAACTTCTGCAAGCAAAGAAAAAGTGGTTATGCAGGTAAGTGATGCAGATGCCGGCAAGTGGAATCTGGCATTGAATAACGCTAAAAATGTCCAGCAATCTTATGGTGCAGATAAGATTGAGGTTGAGATTGTTGTTTACGGCCCCGGCATTGGCATGCTTAAAGCTGACTCAACAGTTGGAAGCCGCATTGACGAGGCTAAAGCTGCAGGCGTTAAAGTTGTTGCCTGTGAAAACACGATGAAAGCCAATAAATTGACTAAAGAGGACATGCTTCCTGATACCAGCTATGTACCTTCTGGTGTAGTTGAGATTATCAAAAAGGAAAGAGCTGGATACGCTTACATTCGACCATAACCCGGTTCGAACAAAACGATTTTAGTTGTAAACAAGCGGCGCTCCGGATTGGGGCGCCGTTTTGCTTTTTATAAAAGCTATCCTCCGTCGTATTCCAAAATACATTCCAAACCTCGGATTGCAAGTGCAATGCTTGAGTTCTCATTTATAGCTGCAAGATAACATTACCTATTTAGAATATTAGGCTCACTTTCGATGTATGCGATAATGTTTGTACAAAAATTAATCGTTACTTGCAGGTATGCGCATAGTAAACAGTTGTATTTTGCCTTTCTACAACTGTAAATTTTCAACACTTAGTATTTAAATCAGTAGCCGATTTTTACAGCGCTAACCCGACATAGGAAACTCAACATGCAGCAGAATCCGACTCCGAAACAGAAACCAACCACAGAGCTCGCTGTTGGCCTGATGAACGGCCTGCTGGGGCGCCCACTGATTGCCGCTGTGGCGGTGTATTGCTTATTGCCGCGACTGATGTCCTTGGTTTTACCGTATTTCCCGGTCTTGCAACGTTGATTTTGTTGTAATGGTTTTTAAAATACACAAGCCATCTCTTTATGGCTTGTTGCTGAAGAAAAATTCAGCCAGATAATAAGGGAATCAAATATGAGCCCTGCAACTGGAAGCGTACTCACGATTAATGGCGGCTCATCGAGCATCAAATTTGCGTTATACCAAATCAATAATTCACTCAGAAAACAACTGTCCGGAAAAATTGTACGCATCGGCTTAAGCGGTGCGACACTCACATATACCGACTCAAGCAACAATCAAAAAAACAGTGTCGCTATTGATGCAGGCGGCTATACCGCTGCCACAAACGCATTGATCACCTGGCTTGAGCCTCATCTTGGCAATGCAAAGCCGGTCGCGATCGGCCATCGCGTTGTGCATGGGTTGCGGCATAGCAAGCCCGAAATTGTCACACAGGCATTGCTCGATGAGCTGCGACAAATCAGCGCCTATGATCCTGAGCATCTGCCGCTGGAAATAAAACTGATCGAACAATTTCAACAGCGCTTTCCCAAACTGCCTCAGATCGCCTGCTTTGACACCGCGTTTCACCACACCCTGCCACGTGTTGCAAAAATTTTGCCTGTCCCCCATCGCTATGATGCACTTGGCATACAGCGCTATGGTTTTCATGGGCTGTCTTATCAATACTTGATGCAGGAGCTTGAACGGCAGGCAGGAATTGAAGTCGCGCAAGGACGCGTGATTCTTGCACACCTTGGCAATGGCGCGAGCATGGCGGCTGTGCACAGGGGGCAGAGCAAGGATACCAGCATGGGATTTAGCCCGGCTGGCGGGCTGGTGATGGGCACCCGCACAGGAGACCTCGATCCGGGTGTGGCTTGGTATTTGATGCAATCCGAAAAACTGACACCCACACAATTTAACCAGATTATCAACCATGAATCCGGTTTGCTTGGTGTATCAGGTTTTAGCTCTGACATGCATGATCTGACAGAACACGCCGCAACTGACAACCGTGCAGCCGAAGCTGTCGAACTATTTTGTTACCAGGCAAAAAAATGGATTGGTGCCTATGCCGCTGCTCTGAATGGGCTGGATACCCTGGTGTTTAGCGGCGGTATCGGCGAGAACGCTGCCGACATCCGTGCGCGGATATGTGCCGGCCTGGAATTTATTGGCATTGAGCTCAATGCAGAACTTAATACCAACCATGCCGGCGTAATTTCCAGGATCGGGGGCCGGGTCACTGTGCGCGTTATTCACACGGATGAGGAACTCATGATCGCCAAATCGGTCTGTCAGATATTGGAACTTTCCACTACCGCGTAAAAATCTTGCTGACAATAAAATATTCTTGCCAATCTCGAATTGTTCGCCAGCGTACATACACAGGCCAGCTGACCGCAGATAATTCCATATCGACTGGCTTGCGCTAACCGAACACGCTTTTAAATTCTTATTCAAGGAGAACACGATGCTGGTGGCATTTTCGACCGATGCCTATGCCGATATCACGATGTTCGGCGATGTCGCCATAAATTTACTAAAAATGATGGGGCACAGCGGAACCGTGCCAAGTGCGGTGATGGCAGAAGATGTTCCTGCTGCACTCAACCGCCTGTCCGCCGCAATTAATGCGGCACATGATGCTGAACGGATCAACAACCCGGATACGGACGAGCCGGGAGTAAGCATGGCCAATCGCGCAATCCCGTTGTTCAACCTGCTGCAAGCCGCCGCAAAGGCAAAAGCAAATGTAATGTGGAAATAGCATAACCGGCGTAAACATATTCTGAAAGGAGCATCATGATGAAAAATATGGAACAGCTTGAACTGGATTCGCATCGCGACGCAATTATTGCGGATATGCGCAAGTTGTTTGAAAAATACCGTGCCATCTTCGACTGGGATATTCCCGAAGTTAACCAAAAAGCCGCAGACAAACTCATACTGGCGGCTATGCATGGCGCACTCGGCCATATTACGGTGCAGTGACGCAACCACCTTGATAGATAAACGTTGAACTCCATTAGTGAAACACTTCGTCGCTGGAATATGCGTCGCGTTCTGCGGCGCAATCGTATTCCCCTTGCACTTTGGCACAAGGTCACCCGGCGCTTATCCGTCCTGCAGGGACTGGATGCCGTGCAAATGGCGCGTTTGCGCGAACTGACGACATGGTTTCTGCATAACAAATCTATTAATGGCGCGCACGGTTTGAATGTGACCATGCCCATGCGCATCATAGTGGCAGCTCAAGCCTGCTTGCTGATATTGAATCTTGATATTGATTACTTTGACAACTGGGTTGAAGTCATCCTCTATCCGGGCGCATTCATCGTTGTGCATGAGCAGCGTGATGAAAACGGCCTGGTCAATAATGATGCAAATGTTTTAAGCGGCGAATCGTGGTTGCGCGGCCCGGTGATTTTATCCTGGGATGATGTCGAACGTGACAGCTATGCATCCCGTGCCGGGCACAACGTGGTGATACACGAGTTTGCACACAAACTTGACGGGCTCAACAACAGGACAAATGGTCTTCCGCCGTTGCGGGGTGGCATGAAGCTGCAAGACTGGGCCGCAGCATTGAATACCGCCTATGAAACACTTTGCCGCCAAGTGGAAGCAGGCGAATCTACCGTGATCAATTCCTATGCTGCGACCAACCCGGCAGAATATTTTGCGGTTATAAGCGAGTATTTTTTTACCGCACCGGCATTACTGGAGGAATGTTGTCCAGCAGTGCATAAACAACTGGCTCTGTTTTACCGGCAGCCACGATTGCGCTGACATGTCAGAGGCGTATACTTTTAACTATCAGCCCGGATTTAAAAACGACGATCACATTTTCATTACAGGAGTACCCGCCAGATGGAATTCAAGGACTACTACAAGATCATGGAAGTTGCGCGTGATGCAACCCAGGATGAAATCAAGCGTTCCTATCGCAAGCTGGCCAGAAAATATCACCCCGATGTCAGCAAAGAAAAAGATGCGGAAGCACGCTTCAAGGAGATTGGCGAAGCCTATGAAGTACTGAAAGATGCCGAGAAGCGTGCTGCCTATGACCAGCTTGGCGCCAATTACAAGGGGGGACAGGACTTTCGACCACCACCAAACTGGGACACCGGTTTTGAATTCAGCGGTGGCGGCTACACCGGGGATGGCGGTCAAGATTACAGCGACTTTTTCTCGTCTCTGTTTGGCAAAGGTTTCCGCGCCGGCGGCGAACGCTCCACCCAACATGCCAAAGGAGAAGACCACCACGCCAAGATACAAATCAATCTGGAAGACACCTTCCACGGCGCAACACGCACCATTACGCTGCATGCACCCGCTGTGGATGCACAGGGTCATGTCGTCACCCGTGAACGCGTGCTCAATGTCACCATACCCAAAGGCATTCGCGAAGGACAGCACATCCGTCTCAGTGGCCAGGGCAGCCCCGGACACGACGGCAAGTCGGGAGACCTGTATCTGCAAGTTGAATTCCAGCCGCACCCCCTTTACCGGGTCGATGGCCGCGACATCTATCTCGACTTGCCGGTGGCCCCGTGGGAGGCTGCACTGGGTGCCACCGTTAAGGTACCCACACCTGAAGGCATCGTGGAACTCAAGATACCCGAGGGTTCAGTGTCCGCGCGCAAAATGCGCTTGAAAGGCCGTGGCATACCGGGAAACCCGCCCGGCGATTGCTACGTGATTTTGACAATCGCGCTGCCACCGGCAAATACCGATGCAGCCAAAGCGTTCTACAAAAAAATGGGAATGGAACTTAACTTCAATCCACGCACCAAACTGGGAGTTTGAGACATGAATACTGAAAATAACCTGCCCTCATTTGCAATATGCATACTGGAAGAACAAGCCCAATTGACGCTCGCCGACCTCTGTCGTGCCTGCGCGGTGCATGCAGAACGGATAATCGAGCTGGTTGATTTTGGCGTGCTGGAACCGCAGGGTCGTGAACCTTCACGCTGGATTTTCACCGGTTCCAGCCTGCAACGTTCACGAGCTGCATTGCGCTTGCAGCGCGATCTCCATATCGATGTTGCCGGCACCGCGCTGGTGCTGGAACTGCTGGACGAGATTACACAGCTTAAAACGCGGCTGCGGGCGCTGGGTGAAAATATTGAAGCCTGACCCTGCAAAATTAAATAGCAGCCTGACGCGATAAAAAATAACAGGGAGCTTTGATGAACACAAGCAATTGCCGTAACAGTTGTGCCGATGCACTGGTCATTTTCGGTGTAACGGGTGATCTCGCATACAAAATGATTTTCCCGGCGCTCTATTCGATGGTCAAACACGGTGCACTTAACGTGCCGGTAATCGGCGTGGCCTCCTCCAAATTAAGCCAGGCACAATTGCGTAAACGTGTGAAAGACAGCATCAGTGAAGCCGGAAAAACTGATGACCGCAAGGCGCTCAGTCACCTGCTTTCGCTGCTGCAATACGTAAAAGGCGATTACAACGACCCGGCTACATTCATGTCGCTCTATCAAGCGCTGGGCAACGCCAAAAGACCGGCTCACTATCTCGCAATTCCACCTGCACTATTCGCAACAGTGATTAAAAACCTCGCGGCAGCGGGCTTGGCCGCACAGGCACGCGTTATTGTGGAAAAGCCCTTCGGACGCGACCTCGCTTCCGCAAGGGAACTCAACGACATCGCGCTGTCTGTGTTTCCGGAAGACTCGATTTTCCGCATCGACCATTATCTCGGCAAAGAGGCGATCATGAATATCCTCTATTTCCGCTTTGCCAATTCATTTCTGGAGCCTATCTGGAACCGCAACAATGTGGCCAGTGTGCAGATTACGCTTTCCGAAGATTTTGGTGTAAAAGGCCGTGGTGTGTTCTACGAAAGCGCAGGCTGTCTGCGCGACGTGATCCAGAATCATCTGTTCCAGATAGTCGCGCTGCTGGCAATGGAGCCGCCTGTATTCCAGGGTTATGCCGCGGTACACAACGAAAAGGCCAAGGTTTTCCAGGCAATGCGTCCCTTGCAGCCGGACGATATGGTGTACGGCCAGTATGCCGGCTATCGCAAGGAGCACGGTGTCGCGAAAAATTCCAGGGTTGAAACGTTCTGCGCGCTAAAGCTACACATTGATTCGTGGCGCTGGCAAGGCGTGCCGTGGTATTTGCGTTCCGGCAAATGCATGGCCGCTACCGCTGCCGAAGTGCTGGTGGAATTAAAGCCGCCACCGCAACGGCTATTTGACGACTCCGCGCCTACAAACGGGCACGCAAATTATGTTCGCTTTCGGCTCTCGCCCAATACCGCCGTCGCACTCGCCGCACGCGTCAAACGTGCGGGCGAAGAATTTATCGGTGATCAGCACGAGCTCTACCTGCTGGAAGAACAGCTGGGAAATGAATCACCCTATGCACGGCTGTTAACCGACGCAATGGCCGGCAATGGCGGGCTCTTCACACGCGAGGATGCGATCGAGGCTGCCTGGGCAGTGGTTGATCCCGTGCTGGATAAACCGCGTGAGGTTTACCGCTACAAAGCCGGTAGCTGGGGACCGAAACAAGCCGATGCACTCATTGCGGCAGACAGTCACTGGCACAACCCTAAATTGATAAAGGACAAGAAGTGAAAGCCACACAACAACTGCACAATCTCGGCCAAAGTCTTTGGCTCGACAACATCACGCGTGGGCTGCTGAGCAGCGGCACGCTGGCACGTTATATAAAGGAATTGTCGGTGACGGGACTAACCTCCAATCCCACCATCTTCGAACATGCGATCAAGAATAGCGATTTCTACGATGACGCGATACGCACAAAAATGCTGGCGGGAAAATCTGGCGAGACATTATTTTTTGAACTCGCACTCGAAGACTTGAAACAGGCTGCCGACCTTTTCCGTCCTGTATATGATGCCACCGGCGGTATCGACGGCTGGGTCTCGCTGGAAGTTTCACCACTGCTTGCCAATGATACGGCCGCCACCATCAGGGCTGCACTGCAGTTACATGCCGATGCAAAGCGCCCAAATCTTTTCATTAAAATTCCCGGTACGCCCGCCGGAATACCGGCGATCGAAGAAGCCATCTTTGCGGGTGTACCGGTGAACGTCACGCTGCTGTTTTCAGCCGGGCATTACCTCGCAGCGGCTGAAGCCTATATGCGCGGCATCGAACGTCGCATTGCTGCAGGACGAGATCCAAAGATCGCCTCTGTGGCATCAGTCTTCATCAGCCGCTGGGATGTCGCGGCCAAAAGCAATTTGCAAGTTGAATTGAAAAACAACAGCCTGGGTATTGCCGTCGCGATACGCACCTACAAAGCTTATCGTGAATTGCTGGCATCAGCACGCTGGCAAAAACTGGCCAAAGCCGGAGCCTTGCCTCAGCGGTTGCTATGGGCCAGCACGGGAACCAAGGATCCCGCTGCTCCGGATACCCTTTATGTGGATGCGCTCGCCGCACCGAATACAGTCAATACCATTCCTGAAAAAACACTGCTTGCGTTAGGCACGCATGACAGCATAGGCAGCGCCTTAACACAGGATGAAGCTTATGCAGACAGAGTAATCACAAGTTTGGCGCGCGAAGATGTGGCCGTAGACGCACTTGCTGCCGAGCTTCAGGAAGAAGGTACCGCATCCTTTACAAAATCCTGGCACGATCTTCTTGCCCGTATTGCCGCTAAAACTGACGTACTGTCGCAGTCCAAATAAAAGGGAAAAACGCTTTTTTTTCGACTGCTTTATGAAAAATTATTTTCAACCGCGCAACAATGGCAATATATTTTATTGTCCAAAAATAAATTCCGGCAGACACTTACCGTAGCCTGTCCTGACCATACCAACAGGAGGAGTCATGAGCGAACCGCTGCAATCCGGTCATCCTAAAGCGCAACTTTTATGCGCTGATGTCGAGGGTTTTGATGCGCTGTCTGAACTTGCTCTCGACATGCGTTCATCATGGAACCACGCTACCGACCAGGTGTGGCGTAAGCTTGATCCGGAACTGTGGGCGTTAACGCAAAACCCCTGGGTAGTGTTGCAAACCGTCTCACGTGAAAAACTCAAGCAGGTGTTGGCCGATCCTGAGTTCCGCACAAAAATTGATACACTGCTGCAGGCAAGAAGGGAGGCAGCCGAAGCACCCGCATGGTTTCAGCAGGCATACCCGCGATCCAAACTGAGTTGTGTCGCTTATTTCAGCATGGAATATATGTTGAGCAAGGCACTGCCCATTTACTCTGGCGGACTGGGTAATGTGGCAGGCGATCAGCTTAAGGCCGCCAGTGATCTTGGTGTACCGGTAATTGGGATCGGGCTACTGTATCAACAGGGGTATTTCAGGCAGGTGATCGACAAGGAAGGTGCGCAACAAGCCCTCTACCCTTACAACGATCCGGGGCAGCTCCCCATCACACCTTTGCGCCATACCAATGGAGAATGGTTACGTCTGGAAATAGCCTTGCCCGGTTACTCGGTGTGGCTGCGTGCCTGGCAGGTTCAGGTTGGGCGTGTGAAACTGTATTTGCTTGACAGCAATGATGCCGCCAACTATCCCGCGCATCGCGGCATTACCAGCGAGCTCTACGGCGGCGGTCCGGAGTTGCGTCTCAAGCAGGAAATGCTGCTCGGCATTGGTGGTTGGCGCTTGCTTACGGCACTTGGTATCAAGCCCGAAGTTTGCCACTTGAATGAAGGGCATGCCGCATTCGCAGTACTGGAACGCGCGCGCAGCTTTATGATGGAAACTGGGACAACATTCGAGGTTGCAATGGCCGTTACCCGTGCTGGCAATCTCTTCACCACACATACTGCTGTTGCAGCAGGATTTGATCGTTTTGCCCCCGCACTGATAGAGCAGTACCTCACCGGTTACGCCGAGCTAAAGCTCGGAATTACCCGCCATGATTTACTCGCACTGGGACGCCAAAATCCAAATGACGCTGAGGAGCCCTTCAACATGGCTTATCTCGCCATACGTGGCAGTGGCGCGATCAACGGTGTTAGCAGCCTGCATGGCCGCGTGAGCAGGCATTTGTTTGAGCCGCTGTTTCAGCGCTGGCCAACCCGGCATGTACCGGTTGGTCATGTCACCAATGGTATCCATGTGCCAACCTGGGATTCGGCCCTGGCAGATGAACTATGGACTGAAGCCTGTGGCAAAGCGCGTTGGCTGGATAAAGCGGAGACGCTGGCACAAGATATACACAGCCTCTCCAATGAAAGGCTGTGGAAATTCCGCACTGCCACCAGTGCAGTACTTGTCGATTACGCGCGCGAGCGATTGGCAAGACAACTGGCTACTTCAGGTGCAACAGAGGAAGACATCGAAGGCGTTCGGCATCTGTTTGACAGCAACACGTTGACACTGGGATTTGCGCGCCGGTTTGCCAGCTACAAAAGGCCCAATTTACTGTTGCACAATCCCGAGCGTTTACTTCGACTTTTAACCAATCCGCAACGTCCGGTGCAATTGATCATTGCGGGCAAGGCGCATCCAGCAGATCTGGCGGGGCAAGCGCTGATCAAACAATGGATGCAGTTTATCCGTCGGCCAGAAGCCCGGCCGCATGTGATCTTCCTCAGTGACTACGACATGGACCTGACCGAACAGTTGGTGCAGGGCGTGGATGTCTGGCTTAACACACCAAAGCGGCCGTGGGAGGCGTGCGGCACCAGTGGTATGAAGGTGCTGGTCAACGGTGGCATCAATCTGTCTGAGCTGGATGGATGGTGGGCAGAAGCCTATACGCCTGAAGTAGGCTGGGCACTGGGTGACGGACTGGAACACGGCGACAACTCGGCGTGGGATGCACATGAAGCCGATGCTCTGTATGAACTGCTTGAACGTGATGTGATAGCCGAGTTTTATACACGTGACGCACAGGGCATACCCGTTGCCTGGGTAAATAGAATGCGCGCAAGCATGGCGCAATTAACGCCGCAATTTTCCACCAATCGCGCTGTAAGCGAATATACCGAACAGCATTACCTGCCGGCAGCGGCTGCCTATCGGGAACGCGCAGCCGACAACGGCAAGCTTGGCGTTAACATCGTTCGATGGCAACATGAACTGGCAAAAAAATGGACCGGACTTCGCTTCGGCGAAATGAAACTCGAAACTACGGGTGATAAATATATTTTTGAAACACAAGTTTATCTCGACGAGCTAGATCCGGAGGCCGTGCAGGTTGAGCTTTTCGCCAATGACCAAGGCGGTAGCGACGCGGAAATTCCGGAAATGAAACGCATGCGACTACTGACGGGGACCACGAACGGTTACGCTTACCGTGCCGAGGTAAATGCGACTCGCCCGGCATCGGACTATACAGCGCGCCTGATACCGCGGCACGAAGGCGTGTCGGTTCCACTTGAAGCCGCTCATATTCTTTGGCAGCGATGACTCTGTGCTTGCAGGAGTATTGCGCAAACCGGCTTGTGAATCATATCAATGAAAGGAATTGAAACCATGAAATCCAGTACACTGCCAGCGGAGCTGTTAAATCAAATGGACGCCTATTGGCGTGCTGCCAATTATCTTTCTGTCGGACAAATTTTTCTCTACGACAACCCGCTGCTAAAACGCCCGTTAGTACCTGGCGATGTAAAGCGTATGTTGCTTGGGCATTGGGGAACGGCACCCGGGCAAAATTTTATCTATGTGCATTTAAACAGGATCATCAAGCAGTATGATCTAAACATGATCTTTATCTCCGGTCCCGGCCATGGTGGCCCCGCTGTCGTCGGCAATACCTATCTGGAAGGCACTTACAGCGAGGTTTACCCCAACATCAGCCAGGATGAAGCGGGCTTGCAAAAACTGTTTTTGCAATTTTCCTTCCCTGGCGGCATACCCAGTCACGCTGCACCGGAGACGCCCGGTTCTATACACGAGGGTGGTGAACTGGGCTATTCACTCAGCCACTCCTTCGGCGCTGCGTTCGACAATCCCGATCTTATCGTTGCCTGTGTCGTCGGTGACGGTGAAGCCGAAACGGGTCCGCTGGCAACCGCCTGGCACTCGAACAAATTTCTCGATCCGGTCAACGATGGAGCGGTGCTGCCTATACTGCATCTCAACGGCTACAAAATTGCCAACCCGACCCTGCTCGCGCGCATTACACACACAGAGCTTGAGCAATTATTCCAGGGCTACGGCTGGACACCGATTTTTGTCGAAGGTCACGAGCCGGCTTTGATGCACGAAGCGATGGCTGCGGCACTCGACACTGCGGTCAAGCAGATCAAGCAATACCAGCAGGATGCGCGCAGCGGTAAAAGTAAAACGCGTCCGCGCTGGCCGATGATTGTGCTCAACTCACCCAAGGGCTGGACTGGCCCGAAGGTGGTTGATGGCCTGCAGATTGAAGGTACCTTCCGTGCGCATCAGGTACCCCTGCATCCGAATGCCGAACCTGAGCACCTCAAGTTGCTGGAAGACTGGATGAGAAGCTATCGTCCGCAAGAGCTTTTCGATGAACAGGGCAAACTAAAGCCCGAACTGGCCGCACTGGCACCAAAGGGTGAACGACGCATGGGTGCAAACCCGCATGCCAACGGCGGTATGTTGTTACGCGATCTGCGTATGCCGGATTTTCGAGACTACGCAATCGATGTACCTGCACCGGGGATAAAAGGAATCGGCGACACCCATGTGCTCGGCCCCTTCCTGCGTGATATCGCCAAGCTGAACAGCGAGCAGCGCAATTTCCGCGTATTCGGCCCCGATGAAACACTTTCCAACGGTCTGGGAGCGCTGTTTGAAGTTACTAATCGGCAATGGGAAGGAGATACTTTACCGAACGACGAATTTCTTGCGCCCAATGGTCGTGTGATGGAAATGCTCAGTGAGCACCAGAGCGAGGGCTGGCTGGAAGGCTATCTGCTTACCGGACGTCACGGACTATTCAACTGTTACGAAGCGTTTATCCACATTATCGATTCGATGTTTAACCAGCATGCGAAGTGGCTGAAAATTACCGCGCATCTGCCGTGGCGCAGAAAAATTGCTTCGCTGAATTACCTGCTGGCATCGCATGTGTGGCGTCAGGATCACAATGGTTTTACACACCAGGACCCGGGTTTTATCGACCATGTCGTGAACAAAAAAGCCGAGGTGGTGCGAGTGTATTTTCCGCCGGATGCCAACTGCCTGTTATCGGTGATGGATCACTGCCTGCGCAGCCGCCATTACGTCAATGTGGTAGTCGCGGGCAAGCACCCTGCCCCGCAATGGCTGACGATGGAAGCCGCGGTCAAGCATTGCACCGAAGGCATCGGCATCTGGCAGTGGGCCAGCAACGATCAGGCAGTTGCACCCGATGTGGTGATGGCCTGTTGTGGCGATGTGCCCACGCTGGAAACGCTCGCCGCTGTTACAATCATGCGCGAACACCTGCCCGATTTGAAAATCCGCGTGATCAATATCGTCGACTTGATGAAATTGCAGCCACCCAGCGAACATCCGCACGGGCTGAGCGATATGGATTTTGACGAGCTCTTCACAAAGAATAAACCGGTCATTTTCGCCTATCACGCTTACCCGTGGCTGATTCACCGTCTGACCTACCGCCGCACCAACCACAACAATTTTCATGTGCGCGGTTACAAGGAAGAAGGCACCATCACCACGCCTTTCGACATGACCGTGTTGAATGATCTTGACCGCTTTCATCTGGTGATGGATACCATAGACCGCCTGCCGCAAACCGGTGACAAAGGCTTCTACCTGAAGCAGCAACTCAAGGATAAACTGATAGCACACCGGCAATACATCAACAAGCACGGTCAGGATATGCCGGAGATACGTAACTGGAAGTGGCATATGCCAACTTGAGCCGGATTTTTATCGCCTAACAAGCGTTACACAGGAACGACACAACATGAGTCAAACTGAAAATCACTGGGCCGAGGTTGCAAATATCGAGCTTGAATTGCAGCGCTATATGATTGCACTCGGCCTGGACTGGCATGACGAAGTTTCGATGGCGCAACTCGCAGCCGAAAGTAAAAACTTTGGCCCCAACAATGCCCAGATGGCTTACGCCTCAAACGATCAGATGCTCATCACCAAAGCCAAATTATTTGGTCTGGTATCGATAATGATACAAACGATGGAAAGCGCCGCACTGGATAATCGCGACGTACATGGTGGCGAAGTGTGGAAGGCTTTTGCAAAACATTTGTACACATGAATAATATTTCGCAATTCTGCACAAACTATTTGCCTGTCCAATTGTATTTAAACTACGCAAGAGAGGAAATATGAAACTAAACGTGAAAGCATTTGGCCTTGCTTGCGGCCTGGTGTGGGGTTTGGGATTATTTTCAGTCACCTGGTGGGTCATTTTCTTTGATGGTGCGTCGGATACGCCTACCCTTATCGGCCATCTTTATCGGGGCTACACGATCACGCCTGCGGGCAGTGTGATTGGTCTGCTGTGGGCGCTGGCAGACGGCTTTGCCGGTGGCATTATCTTCGCATGGGTATATAACAAACTTATCGATCTCGTTAAGTAAACAAGCATAGGGAGTATGCGTATGAAAATTTCTTTTCACGGGGCTGACCAGGGTGTTACCGGTTCTTGCCATCTGGTGAGCTGCGCCGGCAAGCAGATACTGATTGACTGCGGGCTGTATCAGGGCGGCCGTGAGCTGGAAGAGGGGAACCACAACGCCTTCGGCTTCGATCCGGTGCAGATTGATTATGTGCTACTGACCCATGCCCACCTGGATCACTGCGGGCGTTTGCCTTTGTTGGCCAAACGCGGATTCCACGGTGAAATTATTACCACGGCGGCTACGCGCGAACTGGCGCGGCTGGTGATGGTCGATTCTGCGCACCTGCAGGAAGAAGAAGTAAAGCACCGAGAACACCGGTCAAAACACCACGGCAAACATAAGCCAACCGAAGCGCCGCTGTATTCAATTCTGGATGCGTTTCTGGCGCTGGATTATTTTGGCCGCATTGCCCGTTACGGCGAGCCGCTACAGCTGGCCCCTGGCATACGCGCTACCTTCATCGATGCCGGGCATATTCTTGGCTCCGCAAGTGTGTTTCTTGAGCTGGAAGAAGCCGGACAGAAACGTAGTGTGCTGTTCTCCGGCGATCTCGGCAATAGCGGCCGCCCCCTGCTGCGCGATCCTGCAACACCTCCCCATGCGGATATCGTCGTCATGGAAACCACTTATGGTGACCGCTTGCACAAACCCTTTCAGCCTTCGGTGGAAGAATTTTATGCCGCCATTACTGACACTTTTAAACGGGGTGGCAATGTCATCATTCCGACTTTTGCTCTGGAACGTGCGCAGGAACTGCTATTCTTTCTGCGGGAAGGTATAGAAAAAAATCTGCTACCCCATTCGATGCAGGTATTTCTTGATTCGCCGATGGCCATCTCGGCCACTGAAATATTCCAGCGTCATCCCGATTGCTATGACGAAGAAACTGACCAACTTTTTCGTGATGGGAAGGATCCCTTTTACTTGCAGGGGCTGCACTTTACCCGCGACACGCCGGATTCCATCGCGATCAACAATATCGCAGGCGGTGCGGTAATCATGGCCGGTTCCGGCATGTGCACAGGCGGGCGCATACGGCACCACCTGCAAAATAATATTTCGCGTGAAGAATGCAGCATTGTTTTTGTCGGTTTTGCCGCCGCCGCAACACTGGCGCGTAAAATTATCGATGGTGAAAAGGAAGTGAGAATTTACGGCGTCAAGATTCCCGTACACGCGAAAATTTTTACCATCAACGGTTTCTCTGCCCATGCCGATCAGGCTGAACTTTTGGCATGGCACAAGAAAATCGGCAACCCCCAACGAACATTTCTCGTGCATGGCGAGCAGGAAACCATGCGTCAATTTGCCGGCAAATTGACAGGAACCGAAGTCGTGATGCCGGCATTGAATGAAAGTTTCGAACTTTAGCCATGTGCTGAACAACCGGCGTTTCAACGCAGAATTCTTCCGCATCTTATACAGCTACTTGGAAAGGATCAGATCCACCGGATTTGTGCCGCCTGATGCAACAGTCGCCGCAGCACTTGCAGGCAGGGCGCCGGCCGCACCGATGGCAAACTGGGAGATCGTGCCCGTGGTGTAATTTGCGCTATATAAATACAAGCCCGCAGCATCCATCGCAATAGCATTTGGCGCTGTCCCGGAGCCTGTGGATACTGAACTTGTGGCGGTTACCGGCAAGGCAGCGCCACTACCGAGTGGTATATTGGGATAGCAAGTTGGCAACGGAGTTGGCGACATAAATATAGTTGCCCGCCGGGTCGAAGATAACCGAGGTGGGCGACAAACCCGTGGCTGCAGATGCACTACGGCTCGCAGGCAAGGCTCTGGCCGCTCCGAGGGTATATTGATACAAAGTATTGTCACTGTAATTGCTCACATAGACATGCAATCCAGCGGGATCAATCGCAACCGCATAGGGATGCGAACCTGTTGCTGTCGAGGTTGTCGGGCTCACCGGTAACGCACCGGCGGCACCTATCGTGTATTGAGAGAGTGTGTCGTCACCATAATTCGCCACATAAACATACTGCCCGTTCCGGTCTATTGTGATGGAATTCGGGCTGGTCCCGGACGTTGCGGAGGTCGCGTATGTGACCGGCAATCTGCCATCCGTTCCCAGGGTATATTGCAGTATGGTGTTGTTGCCGTAAACCGCCACATATAAATACTTGCCCGTGGGATCAATGGCGAGCGCCTTGGGCGCGGCTACCATAGAGACCGTTGAGGTTGGCGTTGAGGGCAAGACACCGGCTGAGCCCGGATTAAATTGAGTTATGGTCTTGTTACTGGCGTTGGCAACATACAAATACTGATTCGTGGCATCAATGACCAGCGCAGTAGGTGGTATGCCGGTGGAAGCCGTAGATGTCGGGCTTGCCGACAAAACACTAGTGGAGTTGATGGAAAACTGGGCGACATTATTACTGCTACCCGAATTGGCCACATATACGCCAAGTGTAGCTGCAGTAGTGCCGCAATTGACGATCACGCTTGTAACGTCTGCCTTCGCCTTCCCGCTACCGCCCGTTACCGTACAAGTCTGGCCCAGAGGCTGGGTCAGAATGGTCACATTATAATTAGCGTCGGTAAAGGCATTTGCATGAACAGTGCTGGCGAACGTAAAGCTTCCGTTCACTGAAAGAGCCAGGTTGTCACCGCCGTTATTTTGCAACACGATCGAGCCGGGCAAACCCGAGCCGGTGAGTCCATTCAAGGTTCCACCTATCTTGTAGTCATAACTGGGATTTTCGCAGGCTGTGGGTAAGAGTAACGGGCATAGCATGGCCAATACGAGACCCAACTTGCGGATAGTGCTTAGATACATTTTAAGTCCCAATAAAAATTGGGCGCAGTATGTCTGGCTCAAGATGCGGTATCTTTGTATATGCTATACAAATCTGTTGCATTAAGCTTGCCCAGTTCGGATACAAAAGCGCTGTTAGCAAGGTCATTGATACAGGTTATGTGCTGCAATAGCGCATAATGAGCATGCTAAAATCAAAACAATTCTCACATAAAAATTTCTGCCCATGAACCTTACCACCAGCAACCTGCTCACTGACTTTATTTCCAACATGGAACAAACCACCATCCTGTGGCAGGTGGCAGTTTTGACCTTCAGCTTGCTGGTAGCCTGGGGTATATACCAGATGATTCTGGTCAGGATACCCAAAACGCAGGGTATGGCAAAAATCGGATTTGGCAGCCTGTCACGCCTTTCTTTTCCACTGATTGCCTTGTTGCTGGTGCTGGCAGGTAGACTCATACTCAAAAAGTATGTGACGGTCAATCTGCTCAACATCGTTGTACCGCTGTTGATAGCCATGATGCTGATCCGGATTTTTGTCTACGCCCTGCGCCAGGTATTTAATTCAAGCAGTTGGCTACGCAGCTCCGAGCGATTTATTGCAACGGCTATCTGGTTAGGATTTGCTTTGTATCTGACCGGCCTGCTGCCTGATATTCTGGATGCCTTAAATAACCTGAGCTTTAACGTGGGCCAACAACGCATCTCGGTTTTGAATATCCTGAATGGCATACTGTCCATTCTTGTCACTATGCTCCTGGCGATGTGGATAGGGCGTACGGCAAAAGAAAAAGTAATGGCTTCAGAACATATGGACATGAATTTTCGTGTGGTCCTGTCCAAGCTGCTCCAGTCTGCCCTTGTGATAATCGGTATTTTGATTGCACTGCCTTTGGCGGGTATCGACATCACCGTACTTTCTGTCTTTGGTGGCGCACTGGGTATCGGTATCGGTTTTGGTTTGCAAAAAATTGCCAGCAACTATGTCAGCGGCTTTATCATCCTGCTAGATCGCTCCATCCATCCTGGTGATGTCCTGACAGTTGATGGCCGCTTTGGCAAAGTTACCCAGTTAACCACCCGCTATATGGTGTTGATGAGCAATGACGGCACCGAGGCTATCATTCCGAATGAGACACTGGTCAGCTCCACTGTCATCAATCATTCCTATTCCAATCGTCAAATACGTATCGGCATACCTATACAAATCAGTTACCAGAGCGATGTGCAACGTGCGATGGATATCATGAAGCAGGCTGCCGTGGGTCATGCAAGAGTGCTCGCCACGCCCGAAACAAAAGTCTATTTGAAATCATTTGGTGACAACGGTATCAACTTCGAACTGGGCATATGGATTAGCGACCCGGAAGAAGGTCAACTCAATCTTCGCTCCGACATCAATATGGAAATATGGCGGCAATTCAAACAATCCGGCATTGAAATACCCTACCCGCAACGCGATGTACGCATTATTGGCGGACTACCCTCCCCTGTTACACCATGATCCTGAATTGAGTGGCCAGTACATTTATTGCCAACGCACCCGATAAAATGAAAAATCCAGTTCTACTATTCTTATCTGCATCAATCTGCGCACTCATGCTGCCGGTATTTGCCAGTCAATCAATTGAGAATCATGGCAACAGTGAATTGATGATGGCAGCATACGACGGTGACCTGAATAAAATGCGGCAATTGCTTAAGCAGGGTGCCGATATAAATCAAACCAACAAACTGGGCTCTACTGCATTATATTTTGCGGCCGGCGCCACACGTACACAGGCAGCATTCAAGGGCAGCACAGAGGCCGTTAAATTTTTATTGCAGCATGGCGCAACAGTAAACCATCACAGCAACATCAACGGTTACACCACACTCATGGCGGCCTGCTCCAACCAGTATGCAGGCAGTGTGGCCTTGTTGCTGAAATATGGCGAAGACGTTAATGCACTGACTAAAGATGGCAGAAGCGCGCTGTTTATCGCAGCAGAAAGCCTGCAACCCGAAATTGTGAAGTTACTGCTTGATCATGGCGCACGGATTAACGGTTATGCGGACGCGAATGGACAAACGCCACTATTAGCCGCCATAGCAGCTTCACCCAATTTAAATGATACATATTCCAATAAGACCGCACTACAAATCACCGCAGCATCAAGTAGTTCACTTAAAATTGTGGCAATGCTGCTGGCGCATAAAGCCGATATCAACACCGTCGACCGCAATGGGCAGGCCGCACTTGGCTATGCTGTGATCAATAACAACCCAGACCTGGTGCGCATGCTACTTGAGCATAATGCCGATCCGCATATTACAGTCAGCAGCATGGCAAATTCCACCCTGTTAATCATGGCGGCAAGAAATAGAAATGTTGAAATTTCCGAGATGTTGCTTAAAAAAGGCGCCAACGTGAATAGCAAAGATCAGGCTGGAAAAAATGCCATGTATTATGCGATTGCCCGGGGGCCTGATGAGTTGGTTGAATTACTACGAAAGGCTTCCACTCCTAAATGAATACCTCTTCCCAACACACACTGAGCAAAGTTCCGGAAGTCACCTTGCTCTTCTGGATTATCAAAATCGCTGCAACAACCCTGGGTGAAACAGGTGGTGATGCCGTATCCATGTCGATGCATCTGGGTTATTTGGTGGGGACAGGAATTTTTGCAGTCATCTTTTTCCTCGCAGTTTTTGCACAAATCAGGGCCAAAGGATTTCACCCTTTCCTGTATTGGACGACCATCATCGCGACGACAACCGTCGGCACAACCCTCGCCGATTATGCAGACCGCTCTCTCGGCATTGGCTATGCGGGCGGATCAACATTATTGTTCCTGTTGTTAATGGCATCATTGGCTATCTGGTATCGCACACTGGGTTCTGTGTCGGTAGAGAACATCAGTTCATCGAAAGCCGAAATGTTTTACTGGTTAACCATCATGTTTTCACAAACGCTGGGCACCGCACTGGGCGACTGGACGGCCAGTACGGCAGGGCTGGGTTACGGCGGAAGTGCGCTGTTCTTTAGCGCATTATTACTGCTCGTGATTGCGGCCTATTTCTGGACAAAAATTTCTCATACCGTGTTGTTTTGGGCTGCCTTCATTCTGACCCGCCCGCTGGGTGCTGTCGTCGGTGATTTTCTTGACAAACCGCTCAGCGCCGGCGGTCTGGCACTCAGTCGCTACACCGCATCGGCGGTGCTAATTGTCTTTATAGTCGCCTGCATCCTGATATTTCAGCAGAAGGCGGCCGAACGGAGCCACTGATGATGATTGAGGAGTTCGTCGCTACCTATGGCTATGTTGCCGTGTTTGTTGGAACACTGCTCGAAGGCGAAACTCTGTTGATCGCAGCGGGTTTTGCAGCGCATCAGGGCTTACTCGATGCTCGTCTGGTTGTTTTGGTGGCCATGACAGGCGCTACACTGGGAGATCAACTGGCATTTTTTCTGGGCCGCTGGAAAGGCGAGTTACTCATCATTCGTTTCCCTTCTCTGGCCAAACATAAAGCTAAAGTTGACAATTTGCTTGCGCGTTATGACGCGCTATTTATCCTCACCAACCGTTTTATTTACGGTCTGCGCATAGCCGGGCCATTGATTATGGGCGCGAGTCGCATGCACATCATGCGCTTTGCGACATTTAATGTAATCGGTGCCGCATTCTGGGCGCTGCTCATCACACAGCTTGGTTACGTGTTTGGTCTGGCTGTAAATGCTTTGCTTTCCGACGTGAAACAAATTGAAGAAATCAGCCTGGTCATCATACTGGTGCTCGGCTTGCTGTTTTGGCTGTGGCACGCACTGAGAGCGCATAACTAAACAAGAAATAGAATTGTGCCGGCACTGATTATTCCATCATGTTCCAGATCAACGACACACTGATTATTTTCGATATCATGGAGAATTACAATTGAGTGAGCAGGACAACACAGTACCTTCCCCATGCATTCGAAATTGCTGCCTGAATAAGGAGGATGTTTGCCTCGGCTGTTTCCGCACAATAGAAGAGATCATGCACTGGGCCGAATCTGACAATGAAGCGCGCCTTGTCATTTTGCAAAGTGCAAAACTTCGCCGTGAAGCTCAGCAAGCAAACAGGCGAAAATAAAACAATCTGTATTTTCAAAAACGAACAGGGGATTCATTCATTTATGACAAGTGACAACAGCTGGTTTTACTGGGCGTTGATGTCGGCAGTCTTCGCCGCACTGACGGCCATCTTTGCCAAAATTGGCATCAGAGGTATCGATTCTGACTTTGCCACACTGATCAGAACGGCCATCATTATTGTGATACTTGCCGCATTCGTCTGGTTCGCCGGAAAATGGAGCAATCCATTTTCATTGCAACCTAAAACCTGGATTTTTCTTACGCTTTCCGCGATGGCCACAGGTGCATCATGGGTCTGCTATTTCCGTGCTTTACAGATAGGGGAAGCTTCAAAGGTCGCCCCGGTAGATAAACTGAGCCTGGTGCTGGTCGCGATATTCGCATTTACCTTTCTGGGAGAACGTCCCTCTCTACGGGATTGGGCCGGCATTGCGATGGTTGCGGGTGGTGTCCTGCTCCTTGCGCTCAAGCGATAAGCTGATTTCGCATACCTGACTCACATTTTCAGAAAATTAAAGCGTCAAAAAGGTAAAATTACAAACTCTGTCGCAACACAAACAAAGGAAGAAATTATGTATGACAAATTCAAACCCGAACAACCCGTAGGACTGATGGATTTTGTCCGTGCGGCCAAGTCTTGCATCAAGGAAATTTCACCTGACGAACTCAAGGCGAAACTGAACGCCAAGGAAGATTTTTTACTGGTTGATGTGCGTGAGTCATCCGAGTTTGAGCATGGCCGTATCGGCGGTGCGCATCTCGTACCACGCGGCATTATCGAAGCGGCCGCCGATACCAGCTACCCCAAGCACTACCCTCCCCTCTCCGGCGCACGCAACCAGCAGATCGTCGTCTACTGCGCAACCAGTGGCCGCTCAGCCATGGCTGCCGCTGTATTGCAGATGATGGGCTACAAAAATGTACTCAATCTCGCCGGCGGCTATACGCGCTGGGAATCAGAAGGTAATCCGGTTGTTCGCGAAGCTGAATATTAATCTTGCTGTGCCTGTTTTAGTTAACCCTGGCCAAACAGGTATACAGGCAAATGGACTGTAATCTGAAAATTCAAAGGAGTGTTATGAATACCAATCAAAACCGCCGTAAATTTTTGAAAATTGCCGGTGTTTCATTTGCCCTGATACCGCTGGCCTGCGCAACCAACTCAGCTACCGCAGCCACCAATGCAGCTGTCCGTGCAAAACTGAAATATCAGGACACGCCCAGAGATAAAATGATATGCGCAACCTGCCTGGAGTTTGTAGCCGGAAAAACTCAAACTGATTTGGGGAAATGCAATGTCATACCGGGCGATGATGAAATTTCACCCAACGGGTATTGCGTCAGCTGGAACACAATGTAGAAACAGGTATCGCCAATTGAATAGTTACACCGGTTCAAGTTTGAAGTGCGACGCTCGGGCTTGAACCCGTGTATGTATGGATACTACTGCTTTCTAAATTATCTCAAAAGCCAACAGAAATGCACAAACTCCCAATTCAACCAGACCCAGCATAAAAAAATAATCTGCGTATTTTTCTGAATTCGCCGAGCGTATTCCACGCATCGAGGCATACGAAAGAACCGCACTAACGGTAAAAAGAAGTGTATCAATAGCCAGCAGTTTATCGGGTACCGATCCTGCATGACCGATGTGCAGCGCCTTAACCAGTGAGATTACCGTGATACAGACACCCACCAATTGGGCTGAGTTGGGGAGTATATGTTGCGGCAAATCTTTACGATCATACATACGCTATCCTTTTTGATTGTAAATATTACTGAACCTTCAGAATTTTTTAATCTATCGATACAGTTGTGGCAGCACCTTTTTGCTTTCTTTAGCAGACGCCTGAGCGGGAGCATTAGGCAAAGACTGTAACAGCAAGGCACCATCCCAGACGCTACCCGTATAACAGGCACGATCGAGCTGTCGGAGTGCCTCGACAATATTTGCATCATCAAATTGACGCGAAAGTTCATTCAAACCGTGTGGCGGCGCCTCCGGCCAAATGGTACTGGCCCAGGCAAGCACATGTTGTCGTGCAGCTTGCGGGTCATTGTTTTGGCAGGCTAGTTTCAACGCTTTGAATTCGCTGCCGCCCCGTGGCGGTGCAATTTTTTTCTCTGCAACTATTTTTGCCGGCCGCTGCGCTTGTACACAATGACGTGCGCGCCACCACGCCGCAGACGTCACTGTCCAGAGCAACCCCAGTATTAAACTCAGCCACATCCATGCCGGATTGTTTGCAAGTTTGCCGACCTGTCCGATTGCGCTTGATTGCTCAGCCGGATTCAATAAAGCGGATGAATCCGCAATGGCGGGTGACATGGTCATCGTGCCTGACCCCGCCACGGCAGGCAATACTTCCAGCGTATGCGCCGGCAGTGTAATTTCACGCTTTTCGTTTTTTGTGGTATCCCACCAGCTCAAGCGTACGGCAGGTAATTCATAATGGCCGGTGCGGCTGGCGATCAGGGCAATATTCTGGTCGCGGCTACCGAGCACGCTATTGCCCTGAGGCGTATCGGTGATCGTTGCCTGATCCGGATAGGCCTTGACACCTTCGGGTACGGTCATGAAGCTGCCCGGGTCCGGCAGTTGCGCGCCCGTCAATCCCAACGCTTCGAGATGGAAGTGGCGTGTAAGCGGCTCGCCGATATGTATAGTCGACATGTCCGCCCGCCAATTTTCTTCAAGCGTTACTTTTTGCGCGGGCAGCCAGGCGGCACTGCCTGCACCGGCAGGACGCGGTAACACATTCAGCTCTATCGCTTTGGCGTGTACACGTATGGGACGCGTCGAATTCACCATGCCGCCAAACGGCATCTGCCTGAAAATATTATCAAAGGGATCGTTGTTATTAGTGTCGGGAACTTGCGCATCGAGTACCGGCCCGTTCAAAGTAAGCTTGCCGCTGCGCTGGGGGAACAGCAGATATTTTCGCTCAACGATTTGATAGGTGCGCCCGTTGCGTGTCTCGGTTGCCTGCACATCCTTGCCCAGCGGCTTGACCAGCACGTCACTACCGGCAGGGAAATCAAGACTGGCCTGATACAAAGCCTGATCTGCATACAGGCGGACGGTCAAGACGACAGCCGCCTGCACATAGGGTTGTTTCTGGTCCAGAGCCGTGGTCAGGTAAACATGTGAATTTTCGTTCGATGTCTGTCCATTTCCTTGGCCACTTCCCTGTCCCCCACCCTGCTGAGCTGCCCCCCCGCCGCTGCCTCCAACCGTAAGCTCTATCGCAGCAGACTGTTCATTGCCCCATTGCAGCGGCGGTATCTGAATCTTGCCGGTGTGCTTGGGCGCCAGCAAAACGGTTATCTGCGTTTGTGTGGATATATGTCCATTGATGATCTGCACATTGGAACCGCGGCTGCTGCCCAGCACATCAAAATCTTTTTTCAGCGCGCTGATATCCGGCTGACCGTCGGCACTGCCGTCCCGCTGAATCCGCAACTGCAGGGTATCGCCCGCTGCCAGAACATTTTTATTGACCGTTGCAGTGACTGCGGCCTGCACAGACGTACTCATGCCTAATGCCAGCAGTGCAACAACACTATAAAACAGGTTTTTCATTGTTGTGCCTTTTGTTGTTTCATCATGTGCTCAATCAAAAATTTGCGCCGCAGCAATCCGCCCGGGTCATCGGGAATACTGCGCAACCATTGCTCCTGTGCGATTTGTTTTTCACTTTTTGGCGTGTTGGCAGGGATAGCCTGAGTGGCGTTAATTGCATCGCCTTTCTTTGTATCGTTAGCGGGTTTTCCCAGGCTGGCTTCGGCATCGCGGCGCGCCTGCTCGGTATCATCTTTTGCAGCGGCATGCTGATCCTT
The DNA here is from genome assembly GCA_025350915.1 of Nitrosomonadales bacterium. GTDB lineage: Bacteria > Pseudomonadota > Gammaproteobacteria > Burkholderiales > Gallionellaceae > 39-52-133. Next base: position 16,276 of record JANXWX010000172.1, on the reverse strand, counting down.
GCCCGACTTGTTATCGGCCTGGTTTGGCTGGTTATCAGCTTGGCCGGGCTGGGGCTGCTGGCTGTTTTTCTCTTGCCCGGCTTGTTTGCCCTGCTCGGGTTTTCCATCTTTGGATTTAGCGTCTTGTAATTTTCCATCCTTTTGTTGCTGTCCAGATTTGGGCTGCTGACCGGCATTATCTTTTCCTGAAGAGTCCTGACCCTTGCCGGATTTATTGTCTGACTGACCAGGCTTACCTTGCTCATTTTTACCTTGGCCATCCTTGCCACCCTGCTTTTCCTCCTGCTTTCCTTTGTCGCCTGGTTTTTCCTGGCCATCCTGCTTGCCTGAATCGGAGGCATCCTTACCCTGCTGTCCATCCTTCTTTTCGTCCTGCGATTTTTTATCTCCCGTCTTTTGCTGTTCTTTCGGTTGTTGTTGCGGCGGTTGTTGTTTCAGCGCAGTGGCCACCAGTTCGCGGTTATGTCTGGCGTCCTGATTGTTCGGGTTATTCTTGATTGCCGCATCATAGGCATCCAGCGCACCCTGCAGATCTCCCGCATGTGCCAGCGCATTGCCGCGGTTGTAGTCGGCATCGCTGTCGTGCAACTCATTCAGTTCCTTTGCGGCACCCTGATAGTCACCGGCATTAATTTTTGCATAGGCTCTGCGATGGGGATCGGCATAAACCTTGGCCGCGTTGCCGGCATCACCCTGCTGCATCAGGGCTTCACCCTGCTGGTCGGCATTGCGCCAAAGTTTGGTCCAAAACTCACCGGCATGCACCTGCGTACTCATTGCAAGCAGGGAAAGTGTAAATAATATACGTTTCATAACCAGCCCCTACGCGCGAGCACAGCGGCAAAAAATAACAGCAGCGGCAATAGCCACACGCCTTCATCGCGCCAGTGCGACACTTCAATACCCTTTGCCGCTTCGGCGCTGCCCGCCGCATGCGGAGCGGCCTGCAAATAATTGATCAGGCCTTGCACCTGTGCAATATCAACATAGCCACCACCGCCTGTGTTTGCGAGTTGTTTTAATTTATCAATATCAAGGCGGGCCAATTTAGAGCGCCCCTGTGCATCCTGTGCAAATTGCCCGGCCGCATTCTGCAGTGGCGCACCGCCGGCTGTACCTATACCCACCACACTCAGCGTGATACCTCGCGCCTTGAGTTTGGCGGCGGAGGCGAGCACGGCGGCAGGGTCATCAAACCCGTCAGTCAGCGCCACGATGCGTTGATCATGCGTGCCTCCAGCCAGCAGTAATTTTTCTGCCTGCTCCAGTGCTGGCGCAAGATGATCGCCCGGAGTGGGCATAATGTCCGGCGCGAGAGGCGGCAACAAAGCGCGCACAGTGGCCACATCCTGAGTAAGCGGTGTAACAGTGAAGGCCTCTTCGCCGAATGCGACGAGACCGACACGTGCATCATGTGCCGCGCCGAGCAAGTCATCCAGCGCATAGCGGGCACGGGTAATACGATTGGGCGGCATGTCAGTGGCCATCATCGAGGGGGATAGATCGAGTACAAAAACCCAATCTGCCGGCGCACGATAGGCATCGGTCAAATCGCGTTCCCAGCTGGGGCCTGCCAACGCCAGGGCCATCACTGTCCACAGCAATGCCAACATAGGCCAGGGGCGCATACCGCCAACACTGGCTGCATCCAGCCGCAGTGCTGTCAGCAGCTCTGCATCGATAAAACTCGACCAGTCACCCTCAGCCTTGCGCCGCCGTGCCAGCCACCATACGAGTGCCCACAACAGCGGTAACGAGATCAGCCACCACGGCCGCAGAAAATGAAAGTGATTCATGATGCCATTAAAATTCATGTACGGCCCCGCACCAGTACTGCGGGTATGCTGAGCAACAGCGCGAAAGCTAGCGGCCAGATATACCATTCGCTGTGCGGGCGGTACCATTGTTCTTGTCCGGCACTGGGTTCAAGTTTGTCGATACGCGCGTAAACCTTTTGCAACGCGGTGGCATCAGCCGCACGGAAATATTCACCGCTGGTTATTTTTGCGATTGCCTTGAGTGTGCCCTCATCCAGATCCATATTGCCGCTGCCGCCAAAGAATCCCTGCTGTACTGCGGCACCCACGCCGATGGTGTAAATGCGCAAACCTGCACTGGCGGCCATTTTTGCGGCGGCCAACGGTTCCATCAGGCCGGCGTTATTTCCGCCGTCGGTAAGGAGGATTAGCGCCATCTCGCCTTTCTTTTTTTCTGTAGCGCCAGTTTTCTCATCACCCCGGTCATTTTGCAAGCGCTTCAACGCAAGCCCGATCGCATCACCGATCGCGGTTTGCGGCCCGGCCACACCCACGACTGTCTCATGCAAAAACTGGCTGACAGTATCAAGATCAGCCGTCAATGGCGCCTGCAGATAAGGTTGCGTGCCAAACAGTATCAACCCCACTTGATCACCCTTGCGTTGCTTTATAAAATCACCCGCCACTTTTTGTACGACCGCCAGACGCGGGGCATTACCCGCCATATCTGGCGTGGCCATCGAGCCGGAAACATCGACTGCCAACAACAAGCGCCGGCCTGTCGTCGGCACAGGCAGGGGATCATCCAGCCACTGTGGCCGCATCGCCGCCGCGACCAGTAACAGCCACACCAGCACAAACAGCACACTGCGCTTGCGTGAATTGACGTTGATAACCGGTGCGAGATCCATCGTTACCGCAGCGGCAAAGGGCAGGAACAGGGCAGTACCTTGCAGCATGGCCTCAGGCATAAAACGGCGCAACAACCAGGGCAAGGGCAAAAATAAAAACATCAGCGGCCAGGCAATGTTGATCATGCGCGCCCCCTGATAAATGCGTGGGCACCTGCCAGCCAGGCCGTGCGTTCCGCTGTCGCCTCGCCGCCATAAGCGATACATAACAAAGCACTACCGATATTTCCACCCCAGGCTGTTCCACCATGCTCAATCACAAAAGCAATCCAACGCTCGCCGCTCAGGCTTGCCACTGTGTCTCGCCCGTAACGTGCAACCGCATAGCGCCGCAGCAAATGTTCCAGTTCTCGCGCTAAATTACTATCGTCGGTGATAGTCGTTTGCAGATTTTCAAGCTCTCGCAAAGCGATGCGGCGCAGCCGGACTTGCGGACGAGTTTGCCAATAAATAAACAGTGAAATAATCAGCACCAGCAGCGTCAGCAGCACCCACCAGCCGGGTGCCAGCGGCCACCAGCCGGCCGGTGGCGGTGCGTGGGAAGGTGCCAGTTGTGCCAGCCAGTCCGGTGTTACGCTGCCCATTTTGGCTCCTTTAACAGGGCGGCCATGCTTTCAATCACCGCGTCATGCGTATTCAGGCGACTAAGGGGCAGGTTTAGCTTTAATGCCAATTCTTTTAATTGCTCTTCACGCGCATGCCAGGTTTTCTGCCACTGCGTGCGGGTATCATCCCCATTCATCCACCATAGACGGTCGGGCAATCCAACACGGTAAGTGCCGGCCGGGAGACCGCCACTTTCCAGCGGATCGGTGATCCATAACATGCGAATATCGCTGTGCTGGTTTGCGCTGGCGATGATTTCCTCAGTAGCCGTATCAAATTCGGCAAAATCACTCAGCATCAGCACCAGACTGCCGGGTTGCAACAAGGGACGCAACGTTGTGGCTGCATTGAGCAAACCGCCACGCGCGGGGATACCGGGCGCGCGCGGTTGTTTTTCTATCAAGGCTTGCAGAATGGGCAATACGCCCGCTTCGCGGCTGCGTGGCGGGAAAATAAGCGGCTCGCTATCGCCGTTGGCGATCACCGCGCCGACGCGGTCGCCACCCTGTGCGGCCACCCACGCGAGCATGGCCGCCGTGCGCAACAACACCGACGATTTGAACTGCCGGCGACTGCCAAAATATAAGCCCGCATGCAAATCGGCCACCAGCCAAACGGGGCGCTCGCGTTCTTCACGAAAAAGTTTGGTATGCGTTTTGCCTCGGCGGGCTGTCACGCGCCAGTCGATGTTGCGCGTATCGTCACCGGCCGTATAGAGCCGCACCTCTTCAAATTCGAGACCGCGCCCACGCTGCGCACTGCGGTGACCACCCTGCAACTGTGCCATCGCGGGTCGGTGTGCGCGCAAACTCAAACCTCTTACCGCACCGCGCAAACCTGATAATTCGGCCAAATCTGGAACGATCATGGAGCCGGAACTTTCTGCAGCAATTCATTGACACAATCCTGTGCGCTGATGCCGCGCGCTTGCGCGGTGTAATCGAGCAAAAGACGGTGACGCAAGGCATTGGGCGCGATGGCCTGCACATCCTCAGGACTAACGTAATCGCGCCCATCCAGCCACGCCAGCGCACGAGCGCCACGCTCAATCGATATAGCAGCGCGCGGACTCGCACCCCAGCGCAACCACTCTTTCAGATTTTTACTATAGGTGTCCGGACGTCGGGTTGCATCCACCAGCGCGGCGATGTAGTCGGCAACCGAGTCAGCCAGGGTCAGGTTCAATGCCTCACGTCGTGCACCAAATACCGTGTCCTGAGACATTGGCCGGGTTGGCGGTGGCAGTTCGCGACCATCCAGCGCTTCATGGCGTGCCAGGTCCATAATCAAACGCGTAGTCGCCCTGTCGGGATAATCAATCAGGGTATGCAGCATAAAACGGTCAAGCTGTGCTTCCGGTAAAGGATAGGTTCCTTCATGCTCTATCGGATTCTGCGTCGCCATCACCAGAAACAAACGCGGCAGTTCATAGGTGGTCATACCCACGCTGATCTGCCGTTCGGCCATCGCTTCCAGCAAGGCGGACTGCACCTTGGCCGGCGCACGGTTGATCTCGTCGGCCAGTATCAGATTATGAAACAGGGGGCCGCGCTGAAAGCGGAAACTACCGTCTTCCGGCCTGTAAATATCCGACCCTGTAAGATCAGCCGGCAGCATATCCGGCGTAAATTGCACCCGCTGAAAGTCACATTCCAGGCCGTGAGCCAATGCTTTGATCGCACGTGTCTTGGCCAGTCCCGGGGGACCCTCGATGAGCAAATGCCCCTCGGCCAGCAAGGCGACTAGCAGGCTTTCAACCAGGCTTGGCTGACCGAGAATTTGTGTATTGAGGTATCGCTGCAGTTCTTTGAAGGTTTTAAGGTTACTGCTTGGGGATTTGTTTGAATTCATTACAGATGTAGCATTTACTGCGGCGCTATCCATTACACACTCCTGTCAATTATTGCTTTAATGTCAACAAAGCCCGGCCTGAAGCAAGGCATAACAAACCAGGCGGTCCTTTTAAAATCCGTTAAAAACCTGTCTATGCGGGGGCAGTACTCGATACTGCTTCTAAGAACAGCGCGCTTCGGAAAAAGTTCCCTGTTGCTACAAACACGATATTTTCAAATAATATTTTTCGAATATGCAAAACAGGCGCATATATTATTTATAAGCCATACGAAATTCAATCTGCATTCCGTCCAATCTCAACATTGCATGCCAACCTGTTGTAACGTAAACTCAAGCGCGCCGGGAAGGCACTACGCAGTAATGCAGGTTGCGTGATATTGAATGCAAAAAAACAGGAGATTATATATTTAACCCGGGCCGCATTCACCATAGCATAAGCAGGAGCCGCGCTTGAAACTTTCACTCAAGGCCAGTATTGATCATGCAGGACGCTGGGTCGGCAACCATACCCTGCACGACAGGCCGTTGACTTCATATCTGGCGGCCGTAATGGTCATGCTCCTGGCAATGGGCATACGCCTCGTCATTGCACCTGTCGAAGCAGGATTGCAGTACGTCACCTTTTTCCCTGCTGTCACGCTTGTAGCCTTCTTCGGCGGTTTTCGTCCAGGCATGCTTGCCACATCCATCGGGATATTTTTAGGCGGTTATGTTTTCACTCCGCCCTACTGGGAACTTAGCTTAGAACCGCCCTATCCAGAGACTTCTGGTCTGGCATGGTTTTTTTGATTGACGGCATATTCCTGTCGTTTTTGATCCAGGCATCGCACAGTTACCGCAAACAATATCAGGTCGAACTTTCCGAATCTCAATTGGCGTGGGGAAAACTTGAAGAGTTGATCACGCAACGCTCGTCCGATTACAACACCTTGCTGAAGCTTGAATCAATCATTCAGTGTACCGATGACGCTGTCATCAGCCTGTCACTCGATGGCATCATTCAAAGCTGGAATCCCGCTGCGGAAAAAATATTCGGCTATACGTCAAAAGAAGTTATCGGTAACCCCATCGTACTGATGATACCGGGAGACAACATCAAGGATAAGCTGGACATTCTGGTCCGCATCGAACAGGGAAAACACATTGATCAATTTGAAACAGTGCTGCGCCGCAAGAACGGCAGCCTGATTGATATTTCCGCAACCATTTCACCTGTGCTAAACAGTGAAGGAAAGGTTGTAGGCGTATCAACAATCGCCCGCGACATCACCAAGCGCAAACGTGCAGAGGAGGAACTCAAGAAAAAGGAACATCTGCTTTCAGAATCACAACGCATCGGCCACATAGGCAGCTGGCATTACGAACTGGCCAATCAACAGCTAACATGGACTGATGAGATGTATCGTGTATACGGGGTATCACCGGATACATTTAATTTAACCGCCGAGACTTTTTTAAGCCTGGTACATCCTGAAGATCAGCCTTTGATGCAAAACTGGTTGCAGGCGTACAGTGCTGGTGCGAATCCCGGAGAGCTCGAGTTCCGTATTGTTTTGCCCAACGGTTCGGATAATTATATTAGCGGTCATGGCGAATTAAATTATGACCACGACAACAGACCCATCTCTCTGACCGGTACCGCACAAAACATTACAGTGCGTAAACAGCTGGAAATGTCACTCATTTTATCCCGTGAAGCGGCGGAGCATGCCAATAAGGCCAAAGATTCATTTCTTGCCACCATGAGCCACGAGATCCGCACACCGCTGGGCGGCATGTTGGGCATGCTTGAGTTGCTTTCCATGACGCCGCTGGATGCCGAACAAACAGCCACGCTGGATACTGCCTCGGCTTCCGGCAGAAGCCTGTTGCGCATCCTGAACGATATTCTTGACTGGTCAAAAATTGAACAAGGCAAGCTGGAAATCATACCTGCACCCACCCGGCTGGACGCACTGTCGCAAGAGGTAATCAACACCTATACGCATGTTGCCAGCATTAAATCACTGGTAATTACCAAGCACATTGATACACGACTGACTACAGCATACTTTGCAGACCAGTTGCGCCTGTCGCAAATCTTAAATAACTTTGTCAGCAATGCGATCAAATTCACCAGGCATGGCAAAATCGAGATTGACATTGCGCTTGTGGAATCTGTGACAAGCGGTGACCTTGTGAGCTTCTCGGTGAAAGACACCGGCATAGGCATTAGCCCGGAAGTGCAGAAAAACTTGTTTCAGAACTATACACAAGGCACTGCGGACACGGCCAGGATGTATGGCGGAACGGGGTTGGGGCTGGCGATTTGTCGTCGCCTCGCTGATATGCTCGGCGGAAAAATATCGCTGTTCAGCGAACCCGGCAAAGGCGCCACATTCAGTCTTACCCTGACCTTGCAGCGTTCACACCTGGATACGGAATTGAAATTGCCGCCTCAGCTGGATGTCGCGCAACTCATTACACAACCGCTTCAAATCACCGGCGCCCACTCTCCCGAGGTGCTGGTAGTAGACGACCATCCCACAAATCGCGAGTTGTTGTCACGGCAGATAAAAATGTTGGGATTTCGTGTCACAACCGCGGAGAACAGTCGGGAAGGAATAGCATTGTGGCGCGATATACGTTTTGCTATGATCATTACAGATTGCCATATGCCAGACATGGACGGTTATGAAATGACGCGGACAATACGTAACATTGAAACGCTGGAGGGACTTCCCCGCATTCCTGTTATCGCATGGACAGCCAACGCACTAAAAGAAGAGAGTGAGCATATTGCGGCTGCGGGGATGGATGCTTTATTGGTCAAACCGGTGAGTATGAAGGTGTTGCGTAGGACGCTGTCCAAATGGCTTGTACCAATCGGGGAGGCAGATAAAATGACTCAGGGGGAAATGAGTCAGCCGGATATCCATACCGCTCCACGCAAGCGTTCTCCAATCGACTATTCAGTGCTGGATATCATCATAACCAACAAAGACGAGCAGCCACAGCTGCTGCGTGAATTTATCAACCACATACACACCGACCGCAGCAAACTTTACGAAATGTTGGCGCAACAGGATGGCGCTTCTTTGCGCAGCACCGCCCACCGGATGAAGGGCTCCTGTAATATGGTTGGGGCCGCACGCTTGAGCAGTGCTTGCGCCGGCATCGAGAAGGTCGCCGCTACTGGCGACATGGCCAAGGTAAATGAGATTGTTGCAGAACTGGATAATGCGTTGAAGGAATTAGAGAGGTTTGTCGGGTAGCTAGCAAAACAGCCTCCTGCCCCCTGGAGACAGAAAACAGGTGAAATACTTATTATGAATATTAATGCACTGCATTTGCTGGTAGTGGAAGATGACGTATTTCAGCGCCAGCTGATCGTCAAACTGCTGCGCTCTCTTGGCATAACCGAAGTCCTTGAAGCAGCCGATGGCAACAAGGCTTTGAAAATATTACAAGACGCCGGCAACAAACCTGTTGATGTCCTGATTACCGATTTGAATTTTTCCGGTATGGATGGACTGGAGCTCATACGCCACATCAGTGAAGCAAACCAGCGGCCCGAAGTCATCATCGTAAGCGGCCTGGATAAAAAACTACTGGCATCAGCTGCACGCATGACGGAAATTTATGGCGTGCATTTGCTGGGTACGCTGGAAAAGCCCGTCACACTGATTCAACTCAAAGAACTGCTCGGCAAACACAAGCAGTCCGTCAAAAAATTACAGGCGCCGGATGCAGCAAGAACTTTTTCCATAGAGGAAATATTGGCTGGCTTGCGCGCAAACCAGTTCGAACCGTTCTTCCAGCCCAAGGTGGATTTGAAATCGGGACGACTGGTGGGCGCGGAAACGCTGGCACGGTGGATACACCCGGAAGCCGGTGTCATCGCGCCTTATGCGTTTATCAAGCTGCTGGAAAAGCACGGTCATATGGACGAGCTGACCTATTTGATTCTGAAGAAATCCGCCGAGGCCTGCCGGGATTTACACAAAGGCGGAAATACTTTTACGATTTCAGTGAACCTTTCGTTGACGTCGCTCAACGATGTTGAGCTGGCAGACCAGATCATCAAAATGGTGAAAGATGCCGGAGTAGACCCGCATTACATCGTGCTGGAAATCAGCGAAACTACCGCGATGACCGATTCGGGCCATGCACTGGAAAACTTGATCCGCATGAGCATGAACGGCCTGATGCTGTCCATTGACGATTACGGTACCGGCATGACCAGTATCCAGCAGCTCACACGCATTGCTTTTGGCGAGCTGAAAATTGACCAGTCGTTCATAAAACACTTTGCGCAGAACGAAGCAATGCACATGGCGGTTGAATCCAGCATTGAGATGGCCAGCAAACTTGAAGTGAAAAGTGTTGCCCAAGGGGTGGAGACACAGCAGGATTGGGATATGTTGCAGAGCATGGGCTGCGATACCGCCCAGGGTTATTTTATCGCGGCACCAATGTCGCTCGCTGCCTTTACAGAATATATCAAGAATTACAAAGCACCCGCCCAGTCAGATGCCGCAAAGGCACTAGCTGTAAAAAGAATTCTGGTGATTGATGATGACAAATTTATGCGCGCAATCATTGTGCAGGTACTGGACGAAATAAATTCAACACAAGTCATCGATGTAGATAACGCGATGGACGCGCGCATACTCATGGGTAAACAAACCTTTGACCTGATCATCACTGATGTGGATATGCCGGGAATGAATGGGCTTGAGCTCGTCCAATTGATACGCACCGGCAAGACCCATGCCAAAGCGGATACGCGAGTTTTAGTGTTGACAGGTCATTCCAACGCGCAGTTGATGAGCGTGGCGTTGGCGCTCGATGTAAATGGATTTTTGGTAAAACCCGTGGTGCCGGCCGTGTTATATGAAAAAATGGAAAAGGCAGCGAAAGAAAAGCTCCATTTGCGTTCACCATTGGCATATCAATCAGTAATGACCCGTTTGCAAAATCTGCCGCATTCTGAAGTTATTAAAGCGCCCGCTCCCAAAGTCGAAGTCAAAACAGCTGCAAATATAGTGCAAATAAGCGTGCGCGAAGTTCGCCCCAACATGATACTCAGGGCTAATATTTTTGCCAAGGATGGCACGTTGATGGTGAGTGCGGGACGGGTATTTAACGAGGTATCCATTAATCGGCTCAAGGAGCTGATTGGTATATTGAAGAGCGAAACCATAACGGTGGAAGATCCGCTCAAGAGCGCTACCGTGATAGTGCCACCACCAAACAAGGTTTAATCACTCGCCTACTGCTGCGACAACTTGACTGGCAGGCTTAGCGTCGCACAACGGCAATGGGGCTGAAAGCCAAACTATTTTTTGGCCACTTCATTCCGGACTTGCTGCTTGAGATTCCGGTTCAACTCCTGCAACTCATCCCGATTTTGTTTTAATTCCAGGTGACTCTTGATGCGTGCAAGGGTTATCGCAACGTGTATGGGCTTGGTTAAATAATCTACCGCCCCCAGCGAAAGGCCTTTAATTTCATCTTCGGCGTCATCCATGCCGGTGACAAAAATGACCGGTATCCCGCTGATCGCCGGCGCACTTTTTAGCCTTCTGCACACCTCATAGCCGTCCATTTCAGGCATCATGATGTCCAGCAAGATCAGATCAGGCTGCTGTGTTGCCATTTCCAGCGCCTGTGCGCCGCTGGTGGCAACCAACACGTTATAGTCATCACCCAATATACCGGCCAGGACTTCAATATTCACAGGTACATCATCGACTACCAGAATGGTTTTTTTTGTTGCTGTATTCATAAACAACCCTTTCAGAAGATGCAGTCTGACTAATGTTTTATATAATAGTTCGTGATTTTTTAATCAAGTGTTAACTTACAATTTTGGTTGCCGGAGCGATCATAATTCTGGCTACTTTAACCACACGGTCCTGCGTCTGGATGATTTCAATCGGGTAACCGCTGATTTTAATGCTGGTGCCGGATTCGGGAATATCCTGCAGGTGCTCCAGTATCAAACCGTTTAAAGTTTTAGCTCCGTCAACCGGAAAATGCATACCCATTTTGCGATTAAGATCACGCAGCAAAGTACCGCCTTCAACAAACATGCTGCCATCCATCTGGCGCATAAACTTGCCGGTGCGTGAGGGTGATTGCGTGGTGAAATCGCCGACAATTTCTTCCAGGATATTTTCCAGCGTCACCAGACCAAGAAGTTCGCCATATTCATCCACGATCAGGCCCACACGCAAATTTCGTTCCTGAAAATGCTGCAACTGTGATAACAGCGTCGTGTCGGACGGGATGAAATAGGCGTCCTGCAACACGTCACGCAGATCTTCCTTGCTGAAGGACTCGCGTTGCAACAACGCCAAGGCCCTGCGCACATGCAAAATGCCGATAATGTTATCCAGCTCGCCCTCATACATCGGCAATAGCGTATGGTGACAAGTTGCCAACTGTTCGCGCAGCACTTCAATCGACGCATTGAGGTCTAGCGCTTCAATCTGGTTGCGCGGGATCATCACATCGTTAACGGCGATACGCTCGATATCGACCAGGTTAAGCAGCATCCTCTGATGTTTGCGCGGCAAATAATGCTCGCCCTCCAGCACCAGCATGCGCACTTCTTCCAGACTTACTTTGTGCCGGCTCTGATCCGCCTGAACTTTAATGCGCAAAACTTTGAGAAAACCACGAACAATGGCAGTCGCGAAAAATACGACCGGGTAAAATAATTTATTCAGCGGTGACAACAGATAACTTGCGAACAACGCGATACGCTCTGGATGGCTGGCTGCGATAACCTTGGGCATGATTTCACTGAATACCAGCAGCGCAAAGGATATGGCTACCGTCCCGCCCAGTAGATACCAGTCATTGTGGCCAAACATGCGCATCACAATGATACCGGTAAGCGAAGCTGCCGCTGCATTCAGTAAGGTGTTGCCAAACAACATGGAGCCAAGCAGACGATCAGTATGCGTAAGTAGCTTGGCGGTTAGCTTTGCGCTTTTGTTGCCTTTACGAACCAGATGGTTGAGGCGCAGGCGATTTAACGCCATCATACTGGTTTCGGATGCCGAAAAAAATGCGGAACAAATCAGAATAACTACGAGGGCAGTAAACAGCACACCCAGCGATATATCGTCCAAGACAGTTAACCTGTACTAAAGGGAAGCTGAAGTATCGGGGAGTGAGTCGAGAGTGTCAAGGAAAGAAGGGGCGTTGTCATTTGATTTTATTATATATATTTAAAGGGATGTCTATTTTGCATCACGTTGTATGCAAATAAACCAATGACTATGTAAATGTTTCTGCAATTTATTTACCATTTCTCAACTGAACATCATATATTTGCTGACATTCTGCCCTGGCGTCCAGCAGCATCATGTCTGCTTTGTTTTTAGTTGCTTTAGGAATGTAAAAAATATCATTTTTACCTTGGACAGCCGTTAGATTTTTATTACGCACTGCGTCCTTAACTAGTTTTATATAACTTTCCTTATTATTTTCTGCAGCAGCCTGGCAATGAGTAAGGTTGTCGAGAATGAATTGCTTAAACCTTTCCTCATCCGCTACTCTTTTCTTTGCCTCAGCTTGGGCTTGTTTGACTCCTTCGTGTATATATTCACTGGCGAGTAGCTCGAGCTGGTTCATAAAATCGAGGCGCAACCACAACCAGCCCGCAAAAAAGATTAGCACTGCGGCGAGAATTATTTTGACCGTATTTTTCACGTCAAAATGAGCATTATCCGCAGGCGGTGTTCTTTGTTGCCGGCTGCCCTGATTAATTTCTTCAAGCTTACCATTACCACCTGAATCGGGGTTTTTGGCATTTTCAATCGCCAGTTTGATGCGTTCCATGTGCTCCCCCAAACTCTTTGAGTACGTTACATACTAGTCAGGATTATTTTATCCTGGGCTAATTATTTAGCCATGATTGCTTTTCGATACGCCCACCACATCATCCCCACACCCGCCAGCACCATCGGCAGGCTTAACCATTGGCCCATACTGACATTAAATGTCATCAAGCCGAAAATTCCATCATCGGGCGTACGCGCAAACTCCCCGATAAATCGGAAGCTACCATAGCCGATTAAAAATAATCCGGAGACCGCTGCTACCGGGCGTGGCTTGCTTGAATACAGCCACAGCAGCACAAACAAGGCCAGACCCTCCAGTGCAAACTCATACAACTGCGAAGGATGCCGCGGCAGATTATCCACGTTGGGAAAGACCATGCCCCACGGCAGATCGGTGGGCTTTCCCCACAACTCGCTATTGATAAAATTGCCGATGCGGCCCGCACCCAAACCCAGCGGAACCAGGGGAGCGATAAAATCCATCAACTCAAACCACACAATTTTTCGCTGGCGCGCGAAGAGGGCCATCGCCACCATGACGCCGATAAAACCACCATGAAAGGACATACCACCGCGCCAGACGGCAACTATCTCAAACGGATGCGAAAAATAATACCCCGGCTGGTAAAACAACACCTCACCCAGCCTGCCACCCAATACCACGCCAAGCACACCATAAAACAACAGGTCGTCCAGCAAGGTTTCATTCCAGCCAGGTCGCTTGAGTTTACGCAAACGATACTTACCCAAAAGCAGGAACAGGCCAAATCCCAGTAGGTACATAAGGCCATACCAGTGCACGGCCAACGGGCCGAGATGGATGGCGACGGGGTCAATTTGGGGATGTGTAAGCATAGTCTGGGAATTTACCACAATGCGGGCCATGCACACATCAAAAAAATATTACAAACATTAAACTTGGGATTTTCCGAATATATAATGTACCAACGTCCTATTGTCTCATTTTCAATATCATGCTGAGCTACCGCCACGCCTTCCATGCCGGCAACCATGCCGATGTACTGAAACACTTTATCGAAGTGCAACTGCTGCGTTATCTGGCGCAAAAAGACAAACCTTACTGGTACATCGATACCCACGCCGGCGCCGGCTGCTATGAGCTGGACACGGGTTATGCCACGCAAAATGCGGAGTTTGAAAGCGGCATTGCGCGCCTGTGGAACCGCGACGACCTGCCCGCCCCTTTGCATGACTATGTGGCGCTGGTAAAAAAACTGAATCCCGCAGGTGAATTAAAACTGTATCCCGGCTCACCGCTGATCGCGCACGAGCTGCTGCGCGAGCAGGACAGAATGCGCCTGTTTGAACTGCACCCCACCGACCATGAGATCTTGCAGGAAAATTTTGCCGCCGACAGCCGCCGTGTGCTGCTGCAAAAGGCCGACGGCTTCGGCGCGCTAAAAGCCCTGCTGCCGCCCCCACCGCGCCGCGCACTGGTGCTGATCGACCCGCCCTATGAAGAAAAGCAGGATTACCAGCGGGTGGGGACAGCATTGAATGAAGGGCTGAAACGCTTCGCCAACGGCGTGTATGCCGTGTGGTACCCGCAACTGCAACGCAGCGAGTCGCGCCAGTTGCCGCAGCAATTGAAACAGCTGGAAGTCAAAAGCTGGCTGCATGTGTCGCTCAATGTACAAACACCCAGCGCGGAAGGTTTCGGCATGCACGGCAGCGGCATGTTTATCCTCAACCCGCCGTGGACCTTGCATGATGAGCTGAAACAGGTGATGCCATATCTGGTGCAGGTGCTGGGGCAGGATGAAGGGGCGGAGTTTGAGCTGGAGTATAAAGAAAACAATAATTAACTCCGGCAAAATATCCCCCACGGGGGGCACAGTGATTCAAAAGATGTAGACTTCTGCAATCGGCCACCAGACGACGTGCGGGGGGGCAGTTGTGAATGCCCGCTTCTCGGCACTGCGGAGGGTGGTAGCAAATCGAGGAGTTTCATTTCAAAACCTCTTGTTCTCCCTCTCCTTAATTGGACATTTACCATGCCAAGATGAGAAAATACAGTTCAACTAGACTATACGCGTCCCACACTTATGAAATCCAGGCCTTTCGACAGAAGTGAACACGTATACAAAAACGATGCTTTTGCCGAGCTTGTCAAAGATGCGATCAGGTTTTTTAACGGCACACCTGTTCATACGTTACCACCACCGGAGCCGTTTCTCGGCACAGGCGTATATGCCATTTATTACACAGGCAAAAATCCCATATATAAAAAATATGCGGAATTGAACCGCCTGTCTTATAGCTATCCGATTTATGTCGGCAAGGCTGTGCCCAAGGGTTGGCGACAGGCGAGGCTCTCCGACAATCACCTCGATCAATCCAAAGAGCTGTTTAGCCGACTCCGCGAGCACAGCCGGAGCATCGGTACAGGTCAAGGGCTAGAACTCAAGGACTTTAGCTGCCGATTTGTTATTTTTGAAGATGCCAGCTCGGACATGATAGGCAGCATCGAAGCGGCACTCATCAAAATAAACATGCCGCTGTGGAATACGGCCGTGGATGGCTTCGGCAACCACGACCCCGGCAGCGGGCGCTACGAGCAAGCGAAATCTGATTGGGATGCGCTTCACCCCGGACGTGCATGGGCGGAGAAATGCAACGGTGCCCATGCCGAAAAAAGCGCCATCCTTTCCTGTATCAAAAATCACTTCAAAAGTATCGAGCGCAAAAAATGAAATCGCTGGAGATATTTTCAGGGGCGGGCGGATTGGCGAAGGGGCTGGAGCTTGCCGGATTCAAGCATTCCGCATTTGTGGAATTCAACAAACATGCCTGCGCATCGCTCTATGAAAATTTTGAAGCAGGAAAAGTATTTTTTGGAGACATTAAAGATTTTGACCTCAAAGCTATAGGCGCTGTGGATGTCGTGGCGGGTGGCCCGCCTTGCCAGCCATTCTCGTTGGGCGGCAAACATAAAGCGGATCAAGATAGCCGCGACATGTTTCCCTATGCCATCCGTGCCATCGAACAACTCACCCCGAAGGCTTTCGTATTCGAAAACGTTAAGGGCTTGCTCAGAGCATCCTTCGCGGATTATTTCGAATACATCATCCTACGTTTAACTTACCCTGGTTTTGCCGCTAAGCCTAATGCAGACTGGAAAGAACATTTGTCTGATCTGCGCAGCATCGGGAAGCTTTCTTATGCCGGTACAAAATATAACGTCACATTCAAGCTAGTCAATGCGGCAAATTATGGGGTGCCACAAACGCGGGAGCGTGTTGTTATTATCGGTATCAGAGCTGATCTGGGCGTGAACTGGGCGTTCCCC
>JANXWX010000168.1 GCA_025350915.1 Nitrosomonadales bacterium | reverse complement strand
GCAAGATACGGGCGGTGCGATTCGGGGGCCGGTACGTGCCGATTTTTTCTGGGGCTTTGGTGAAAAGGCCGCCTCGCAGGCGGGACGCATGAAACAAAAGGGTCGTATGTGGGTGTTATTCCCCAAAGGGGTTGAGCCGGTACAGTTTTAGATCAACGGGTCAGTTCTGGAGGCGCGATCAGGTTGTTGGCGATGTCGTTAATGCCTCCGCGCTTGAGCATGGATAAGTATTCGGTTTCATCGAGCGCGATTACCTTGCTCAGGTAGTCGATATTTTTCTCGATAGACTCAATATAATAATTCTTGCCTATCCTCACCGTTTCTTTAAAGTGCAAGCTGAGATTTTTATAAATACCGTCAAACGATCCTTCAAGCTTCTTTTCCCGGGTATTTTCATAGAAAAATTTCGTTTGACTGAGCAGGTCGTGCAAGCTTGCGTAGTTTCCGACATTCGCTTCCCTGAATTCCAGAAAGAGAAACAATAGCTTTTCCAGATAAGTGCGGTCGGACATTTGTCCGACAATATCCGCCGAGCCAACAATCTGCGCCAGCAAGCGCGTGCGTTTATCAGGGAAATTAATCTCTTCAAATGCAATGCCCGGATTGGTACTGTTCATCAGGCATTCAAGCGGTACGGCAAATTCGGCAGGAAACCCATGTTCGGACAAATAGCTTTGCATGAACTTGATGCCCCTGCCAACATGGGTGAGCGTGTACTGCGCGCCTGTGCCTGAGTTTTCATGCTGAAACTGCGCATAACCAATATCGTGCAACAGCGTCGCCAGCATGATCAGGGTGATCTCATGATCCAGCAGTTTATTGCCGGAGAGATGGATACCGTGCATCAGGCGTATGGAACACAGGAACACATCCATTGTGTGGCGTAAATCATGGTAGGGCGTTTTGATGGCGCAATAACCCGGGTATTCACCGCGAAACAAACAAAGAACGTCGAGGAATGCAGCGCGTGCTAATGCGAAGTCAAAAGCCGGGTTGATGTGCCGGATAATATCGACGGTTTTGACCCAGACTTCGTCGGGGTTATCGTTGCTGGTGAGCTGGTGTATCTCGCAGGTGGAGGGGATATTTCTCATAGGGATGAAAAAATATATTGGTGGCCAGCCTCAGTCAATATGGATAATCAATTTTTCAGATCATTACATATTTATCAATCTGTTACAAGAAGCCTTCGACATGCTGTCTGCAGCGGCACTGGCAGTGCGATATGCCAGTGCTGAGGGGGCGTAAATATTAACGGTTTGCAGCGCTTAAAGCCTTTTCAAGCTCTGCCGCCGGCATATAACCCGGATTGGACGTGCCATCGGCAAATATCAGACCAGGCGTTCCGTTTATCTTGAGTTTTTTACCCAAAGCCAATACCTGTTCGGTGGGGGTGTCACAGTTTCCGGTGGGTGGCATCACATCATTGAGCATCAGGTTGTCCCAAGCCTTGGAACGGTCTTTGCTGCACCAGACATTGCGTACCTTTTCATCCGAACCGGGGAAAATTGGATACAAAAATTGATAAATGGTGATGTTGTCCACATTCACTAATTCTTTCTCCAGTCGTTTGCAGAATCCGCAATTGGGGTCGGTAAAGATAGCCAGTTTGCGCTCGCCATTGCCTTTAACTTGCTTTACAGCCTGGTGCAGTGGAAGTTTGTTGAAATCAATTGCAAAGAGTTTGCGTGAACGCTCAGCGGTGATATTGCTCATGTTTTTTAAGTCGTAGATGGCGCCATCGAGCAGGAATTGCGCTTTGTCATCGGTATAAAACAAGTGATCCTGAGTGATTACTTCATACAAACCCGCAACAGGTGATTTAACGACCTGGGTTATTTGGCCAATTTGGGGGACCTTTTTTTGCAGCGTGCTTTTAATTTCAGTTTCGCCTGCATAAGCGATGGACATGGAAGCGGCAAGTAACAGTAATACTTTAAACATAATAAATTCCAGGTTAGGTTAATGAAGGGCATGACGCGCCAGTATTTTTTTAAGCGGTGTCAGTTGGTTGGTCATTGCCAAGCCAAAGTTCCGTGCACTGCGTAATATCGGGTTGCTATTGTTAAACAGTCGCTTTAAAGCGTCGGTTGTAAATTGCATGGTAACGATGTCTTCGCGGCGGGCGCGTTCATAGCGGCGCAACAGTTGCATATTGCCGCAGTCTTGCTGCGCACCGCGGTCAAGCAGGATACGGGCTAATTCACGCGCATCGCGAAAGCCGAGATTGATGCCTTGCCCCGCCAACGGGTGAACATTGTGTGCCGCGTCGCCAATGAGCGCCAAGCGGGGCGCAATAATGTGGGGTAGCTTCAATATTCGCAACGGAAACGCGGCGGGCGGGGTGACCAGTGTCAGATTACCCAGCACGTGCCGGGATGCTTCTGCGACTTGAGCGCATAATTCCTCAGGCTGCAGTGCCAGCAAGGTGGCCGATTTTTCCGGACTGACCGACCAAACCATCGAAACCATCTGCTGCGGCAGGGGCAGTAGTGCCAAAATGCCATCGGGCTGAAACCACTGAAAGGCGGTGCCGCGATGGGGTTTGTCGACAGTAAAGTTTGCCACCACGCCATGTTGCTCATAGTCACTGGGGGCTGCGCTGATGCCCGCCTGCTGGCGTACCCAGGAATCGCGTCCGTCAGCGCCTACTATCAATTTGGCGTGAATGTCGCGTCCGTCTGCGAGTTTGATATCAGCCGAATTTTCCTGCCATGTCAGGCTGTTGCAGCTTGTTGACTGAATAAGAGTGAGATTTTCCTGCTGTGCGAGCTCCTGCCACAGTGCCTGCTGTAATTGCCGGTTTTCGAGGATGAAATTGAGTTCGGGTGCGCCAATTTGATAAGCGCTGAAATCAAGCTCCGCGCCCTCGTCACCAAACACCCGCATCGCAGACACTGCTTGCACACGCTGCATGTCCAGATGCTGCCAGGCACCGCAATCCGCTAGAAATTCTGCATTGCCGGGGCTGATTGCATAGATACGGTTATCCCAGCCCGCAATGCTGGCCGGGGCAGATGCGCGCTCCAGCAGGGCCAGGTTAAGGCCGCTGGACTTGAGCGCGGTGGCCAGACTGGCGCCGACCAGGCCGCCGCCGATGATAACAACATCAAATTCCATATAGATGAATAACTGGGGAAATTTGCCGAATCATAGCATACCGGGCGAATGTCATTTTCAATCGAGCATGGCGGTTGCAGTCCGCATCATTTATAATTCCACCCCCTTTCGGAACCCCCCATGCAAATCGGCCCCTACAAGCTAAAGAACAATTTGATCGTTGCGCCCATGGCTGGCGTGACGGACAGGCCATTCCGCATGCTGTGCAAGCGCATGGGGGCGGGCATGGCGGTTTCCGAGATGGTTTCTTCCAACTCCCTGCTGTACGGCTCGGAAAAAACCAAGCGCCGCGCCAATCACGAAGGTGAGGTTGATCCCATATCAGTACAAATTCTCGGTACCGATCCGGAAATGATGGCGCGTGCCGCGCAATACAATGTTGATCAGGGCGCGCAGATTATAGATATCAATATGGGGTGTCCGGCCAAGAAAATATGCAATGTAATGGCGGGTTCTGCGTTGATGCAAAATGAAATGCTCGTCGCCAAAATACTGGAAGCGGTGGTGGGTTCGGTTAATGTACCGGTTACCCTGAAAACGCGTACCGGCTGGGACAAGGCGCATCGCAACGCGATCAATATCGCGCGCATTGCCGAAAACAGCGGCATTCAGGCACTGGCTATTCATGGCCGAACCAGAGCGTGTGCCTACTCCGGTGATGCCGAATACGACACCATCGCTGCAGTAAAAGCCGAAGTGAACATTCCTCTGATCGCCAACGGCGATATCACCACACCGGAGAAAGCCAAGGCAGTGCTGGAGGCCACCGGTGCCGACGCGGTGATGATAGGACGTGCCGCACAGGGACGCCCCTGGTTGTTCCGCGAGATTGAGCATTTTATGAATACGGGTGAGCATATGCCCGCGCCACAAGTAGGCGAGGTTCAGCGTGTGCTGGTTGCGCACATGCATGAGCTATATGAATTTTACGGTGAGCATACCGGCACGCGTGTGGCGCGCAAGCATATCTCCTGGTATACGCGCGGCCTGATCGGGTCGGCGAAGTTTCGCCATCATATGAACGAGCTGCCGACAAGCGCAGAGCAGATGATGGCGGTGAAAGATTTTTTTGATGAACAATTGCAAAGCGGCCCTCTTCTGGATTATGGACTGCTCAACGAAGAGGAGCTGGCGGCATGAGTAAAGGGGCGGGTGAGTGTATGCTGGATGAAAACGATATTGCGCGTTACGTGCGCAAAGCAGTGAATGAATATTTCAAGGATCTCGATGGTGAAGAGCCCTCCTGTTCCATCTTCGATATGGTGATGACCTGCGTGGAAAAACCGCTGATTGAAACGGTGATGCACCACGCCAATGGCAACCAGACCCGCGCGGCAGATCTGCTGGGCATCAACCGCAATACCCTGCGTAAAAAAATTGTCGAACACGGTATCAAATAACTAATGAACTGATCGGAAAAAACATGGCGGCCATCAAACAAGCACTCATCAGCGTTTCGGACAAAACAGGCATACTTGAATTTGCAAAAGCGTTGCGCCAACAGGGAGTAAATATTCTTTCCACCGGAGGTACTGCAAAGTTGCTTGCCGACAACGGTGTGCTAGTTACCGAAGTGGCGGATTACACCGGGTTTCCCGAGATGCTCGATGGCCGTGTGAAGACGCTGCAACCGAAGGTTCATGCCGGCATCCTTGCGCGTCGCGATTTGCCCGAGCATGTTGCAACACTTAAAAAACATAATATCCCGACCATCGATCTGGTCGTCGTGAATCTGTATCCTTTCAGCGCAACCATTGCAAAACTCAATTGCTCGCTGGAAGATGCCATTGAAAATATCGATATCGGCGGCCCGGCGATGGTGCGTTCCTCCGCCAAAAATTACGCGCATGTCACCGTCGTTACCGATGCGGCGGACTACAAGGTTGTGCTGCAAGAAATGAAAGCAAACGGCGGTGCGGTGAGCGATAAAACCCGTTTCAATCTGGCGAAAAAAGCGTTCTCACATACGGCGGCCTACGACGGCACGATCAGCAATTACCTGACTGCGCTGGAAGAAGACGGCAGCAAGCAGCAATTCCCCGAAGTCATCAATTTCCAGTTTGGCAAATTGCAGGCGATGCGCTATGGCGAGAACCCGCACCAGGGTGCGGCGTTCTATGTTGAGACCGATGCAAAAGAAGCGTCGATTGCGACAGCGCGCCAAATGCAGGGTAAAGAACTTTCCTATAACAATATCGGCGATGCCGATGCCGCGCTGGAATGCGTCAAACAGTTCGATGCGGCACCGGCCTGCGTCATCGTCAAACACGCCAATCCGTGCGGTGTGGCCTATGGCGCCAATCTGCTGGAAGCCTATGACCTCGCCTACAAGACCGATCCCGAGTCAGCCTTCGGCGGCATCATCGCCTTTAATGGCGAGCTGGATGCCAAGACCGCCGCGGCTATCGTTGAGCGTCAGTTTGTCGAAGTGATCATCGCGCCCAAGGTGTCCAAAGCGGCGAGCGACATCGTGGCTGCAAAGAAAAATGTGCGCTTGCTCGAATGCGGACAATGGTCAAAAAATCCCCCGCAACGTATGGACTTCAAGCGCGTCACCGGTGGCTTGCTGGTGCAGCATGCCGACCTCGATCTGTATAACGAACTCAAGGTGGTATCCAAACGTAAACCAACCGAGGCCGAAATGGCCGATCTATTGTTTGCGTGGCGCGTTGCCAAGTATGTTAAATCCAACGCGATTGTGTATGCAAAAAACAAGATGACAATCGGCGTGGGTGCGGGACAAATGAGCCGTATCAACTCGGCACGTATCGCGGGTATCAAGGCCGAGCAGGCTGGATTGAAAGTGGAAGGTTCAGTGATGTCTTCCGACGCCTTCTTCCCTTTCCGCGACGGCATCGACGCCGCTGCAAAGGCGGGCATTGTCGCGGTGATTCAGCCAGGCGGGTCAATGCGTGATGATGAAGTGATTGCGGCGGCAGATGAGCATGGCATGGCGATGGTATTCACCGGCATGCGTCACTTCCGCCATTA
>JANXWX010000112.1 GCA_025350915.1 Nitrosomonadales bacterium | reverse complement strand
ATGCTATGGCCCTGAATCTGGTTTACCGAAAATCCACCTACCCATTCCGGGTGCTGCAGCAGATGATCCACCAGCCGCTCTTCCAGCGACTGGTGACACACCAGGGTGAGACAGCAATTTAATAATTTGTTCATATTGTTGCTCCCGTTGATTTGATGCCAAAACGGCGATACAGGATGGGCAGCATGATCAGCGTCAGCAATGTCGAGCTGATCAAACCACCGATCACCACAATGGCGAGAGGTTTCTGGATTTCCGAGCCGGGACCGCTTGCAAACAGCAGTGGCAGCAAGCCGAAAGCCGTGATGCTCGCCGTCATCAACACCGGACGCAGCCGTCGTTTGGCGCCTTCAGTAATGACTTGAGTGATATCCAGACCCTCGCTGTGCAACTGGTTGAAATACGACACCATCACCACGCCGTTTAATACGGCAATACCCAGCAGGGCGATAAACCCGACCGAGGCGGGCACAGACATATATTCGCCGCTGATCCATAACGCAAACACGCCGCCTATCAGGGCAAACGGGACATTGGTCAATACCAGCGCAGCCTGGCGCACAGAACCAAACGTGGCAAACAACAACATAAAGATCATGCCGAGTGCGATAGGCACTACCACTGACAGTCTCGCCGCAGCGCGTTGCTGGTTTTCAAACTGACCACCCCAGGTAAGGGAGTAGCCTGTTGGCAAGGGAACCTGCTGTGCCACCGCAGCTTTTGCTTCTTCCACAAAGCTGACGAGATCACGTCCACGCACATTGGTCTGTACCACCGACATACGCGCACCGTTCTCACGATCAATTTTGACCGGCCCATCTGTACGCTCCAGCTTTGCGATCACCGAAAGCGGCACACTATGTCCACTGGGCAGAGGCAAGGTGAGTGCAGAAAACAGCGCGGGTGATTGTTGCACATTAGCGGAACCGCGCAACAACAGCGGAGTGCGACGGCCTTGCTCTATTACTGTGCCCAGCTGGCGCCCTTCTACCTGGGTACGCAGGGTGCTGCTGATGTCATCCACACTGAGACCCAGTCGCCCGGCTGCCAGCCGATCAATCACCACGCGGTAATATTGCACGCCATCATTTTTCACCGTATACACATCTTCGCTGCCCTTGATGCCTTTAATGACGCTCACCATCTTTTTTGACATGGCACTCAACTGCGCCAGGTCGCTGCCAAATAATTTAATCGCGACGTCACCGCGCGAACCGGTGAGCATTTCAGACACACGCATTGCAATCGGCTGGGTAAAGTTGAACTCGATACCCGGAAAGTCTTCCATTACCTTGCGGATGGCATCAATCAGTGCCGGTTTGTCTTTCATGCGCCACTCCGCCTGCGGCTTGAGTACCAGAAAATTATCGGTCTCGTTCAACCCCATCGGATCCAGTCCAAGCTCGTCTGCTCCGGCGCGCGAGACTATCCCCTGAACTTCGGGCACTGCTTTCAGTATGGCAGCCTGAATGCGTTCATCCAGTGCTGCGGTCTGTACAATACTGATTGAGGGCAGCTTGGTTGTCTGCATAATGATGTCACCCTCATCCATTTCAGGCATGAAAGTTTTACCAATCAAAAAATATACGCCCACTGTCAGCACCAGTGCTGCTACTGCCGTAGTCAGAACTTTACGTTCATTTGCCAACGCTTTGGCGAGCATGGGTGTGTAAATTTTTAATGCCTTGCGCACCAGCCACGGATCTTCATGGCTACTTGTTTTGATCAGGTACGAGGCGAGCATCGGAATGACGCTCAACGATAACAACAAGGATGCTGCCAGTGCGAAAACGATCGTCAGGGCAACAGGAATAAACAGTTTGCCCTCCAGACCCTGCAACGTCATCAGCGGCAAAAATACGATGATGATGATCGCAACACCGGCAGCCACCGGTGTAATCACTTCTTTGACCGCACGGTAAATTACGTGCAGGTGGGACATATGCTGACGCTTTTCGGCGAGATGACTGATAATATTTTCAACCACCACCACCGCCGCATCCACCAGCATACCAATCGCAATCGCCAGCCCGCCCAGGCTCATCAGATTGGCTGACATATTGAATTGCTGCATCAGAATAAAGGTGATAAGCACGGCAAGCGGCAGGGTAATCGCCACCACCAGCGCGGCACGCAGATTACCGAGAAACAGCACCAGCAAAATCACCACCAGCACGATCGCTTCGGTCAGCGCTTTGGTAACTGTACCGATGGCGCGGTTAACCAGACTGCCACGGTCGTAGAAAACCTTGGTAGTGACACCTTTGGGCAAACTGGGCGCCAGTTCTGCCAGTTTGGCACGCACGCCTTCAACCACTTTTTGCGCATTCGCCCCGCGCAAACCCAGCACCAGCCCTTCCACTGCTTCACCCTGACCATCCTTGGTCACCACGCCATAGCGGGTCAGGTTTCCGATACGCACCAGCGCCACATCACCCACACGCACCGGATTACCGCCGGGACTGCTGATCACGATATCGCGCACATCCTGCAAATTATTAATACTACCCTCGGCCCTGACCAACAGCGCTTCATCACCGTCGTTCAGTCGACCCGCACCATCGTTACGATTATTGGACTCCAGCGCCTGCTGCAACATCTGCATGGTCAGGTTGCGCGCCGACAGCGCTATATGATCAGGCACCACTTCAAAGCTGCGCGCCATGCCGCCCAGAGAATTGACATCGGCCACACCGGGTAAAGTGCGCAATGCAGGACGTATTGTCCAGTCGAGCAAGGTGCGCCGTTGCTCAAGCGTGTAATCGCCGCCTTCAACGGTAAACATAAACATTTCACCCAGCGGCGTCGTGATGGGTGCCAACCCGCCACCGGTGCCCTCAGGCAAATCACGCAACACATTATTTAGTCGCTCTGCCACCTGCTGGCGTGCCCAGTAAATATCGGTACCATCCACAAAATCGATGGTAATGTCGGCAATGGCGTACTTTGAAATGGAACGCAAAATTCGCTGGTTGGGTATGCCCAGCATTTCCACCTCAATAGGTGCAACAATACGGGTTTCTACTTCTTCCGGCGTCATGCCCGGCGCCTTCATGATGAGCTTGACCTGGGTGGAAGAAACGTCCGGAAATGCATCAATCGGCAGTTCACGAAACGACACGATGCCGGCTCCTATCATCATCAGGGTGAGCACGATCACCAGCAAACGCTGGGTCAGGGAAAATTCAACGAGTCTGGATAACATTACTCACCCCCGCCTATTCCCATCACCTGGGCCTTTAACTCCGACACACCGCTGATTGCAAATCTCTCACTGCCCTTTAGCGTGCCGCTAATCAATGTGTTCTTTGCACCTTCATGCACTACTGTCACTGCTACCGGACGATAGCCACTTGGCGTCTCAATAAAGATAATACTTTTACCTTCAACCCTGGCCAGTGCACCATTGGGAATATTCCATTGCGCTTTACGACTGGCGCTGGTCGCAATGCTGACATCCACATGCTGGCCCGTACGCAAATTCTGGGTACCCTTGCTGATAATTGCACGCAGTAAAATCGTTTGATTACTGTCGCTCAGACTTTGACCGATTGCGGTGATCTTGCCGCTTGCGTTGTAGGCGGGAATACTGACTGCAGCACCTTCAACAATCCCTTCGGTACTCGCCAGCGGAGCCTGTATCTCGAGACCCAGGGGGTACAGCTTGGCGACTTTAAAAAGAGGTGTCGTGCTCTCCAGTCGCTGACCTGCATTGACCAATTTTTCCAGTATCACACCGTCTATGGGCGAATTAATCTCCAGCAGGCTGTTTAAATTTTCACCCGCCTGCAGGCTTGCGATGGCTTTCGCTGACATACCGGAAAGCAACAACACCTGCTTTCTTTCGGCCAAAGCAGCGCTCGCCTCCATATATGAACTTTGCGCAGAACGGAAACGGCTTTCAGCAATGATGCCGTCTTTCCACAATTGTTCATCGCGGGTGAAATTACCCTGGGCAAGTTGTGCCTGTGTGCTGGCCTGCAGCAAACTGCGCTGTGCTTCAGCCAAGGCAGGACTTTGCAATCGAGCAAGCGTTGCTCCCTTGCGCACATGGTCGCCTACGCCAACCAGCGTTTGCTCAACCAATGCCGGTAGTGGTGTGCTGACAATAAACATCTGGTTGCCGGGAATCACGACCTGAGCGGGGATGCCCGATATCAGTCCTGTGCCTGGTGCGGGCAAAGGCACAGAGCTGATACCTAGTGCCTTTATTTGTTCGGGATTGAGCGCCAGTTCGTTTGCAGCTATGGCAGTGTTTGTACTGAATAGAATCAGCAGTGTAGAGATAAGGAAGATTCTCATGTTTTAGGCTCCTATACTGCAAAATAGCAGCATTGTTCGTTTAACGTCGGGCAAATACGATAGTTTTCAAGCTATCAGCTTAGTTAATACTTAAACGGGTGGAGCCTGACTGCATGGATGCTGGTACGAGGAGTGTTTAACACGCTGAGCGTCCACTGTCGTATATGAAAGTGGACTCTGTTCAGACGGTGTCAAACTGATGCGAATATTTACTAAAACAGGCTGGGCAACGCTATGGTCACTGAATCTATATTCAGGCGGCATACTGACTACAGCCGAGTGATTTTTCTCAATTGTGAGATGTGTTACACCCGCGTCGTGATCATTCCCCCAAGGAGAATCAACACTGTCCATATGCACAATGTGGTCAGCCTTATGCCCGTTAACATGCGCGTGCGCAAGCGGTGCCACACACTGTAAAAGTGTAAATAGCATCAACAATACGATACGGACTGCGCGAGTAATATTCATAAACATTTAATTATATACAGTCTGGCATTTTTTTCCTACAGGTATTTTATATGCTACCAAAACAACGCCCTAACACTGATCACAAATCTGTACAGTAATGTACTTTGTCAGCGAGATGTTATTTCAAAAAAAGGCTTGGTATATACAGGTCTATTCGCGGGGCGTAAACAGGACGAGATCGGCATTGCTTATACTCCTGAGCGCAACAGTGAGAAATATTGCATCGCTTCCGGTAATCCAGCCCAAGCCGAAAAATCAGTTGAACTGGTTTATCGTTATCACGCACTGCACGGCATTGTTGTATAGCCTTTTTTGCAATACTTGCTTGATCACAGCAACGACCCTGCACAAAATATATCATGGTGGCTGGGCTTACGGCTGGAAGCAAGCCTATAAGTCGTGCATTCTGCCCCCCCGCACGAACCGAGTCCTTTTCTTCATCTACACGTAATCGGGTATAATCTTCAGGTTTCATCGTGCCATGCTTTATCTCGCCACGCAATGATTGATTTCCAAGCAGATTATTTTCGATGAAACATGAAGTGCCATCTCAAAAATTAAATCGCGCAGGGCAACATCGCAATGCAAGCCGCATCGTAAATACTTTTGACTGGTTTCACTAACATGAATAGTTATTGCCAAATACAGTAGGAATAAACGTGTACAAAGCCTTCATACATCCACATCTCCCCAAAATTTTCCCTTTTTTACGCTGGTGGCCATCAGTAAGTCGCGAGACAAATAAAGCTGATCTGCTTGCCGCGCTGACGGGGGCGATGATCGTGCTGCCGCAAGGCGTGGCCTTTGCCACGATCGCCGGCATGCCGCCGGAATATGGCCTGTATGCGGCGATGGTACCGGCCATCATTGCCGCATTATTTGGCTCAAGCTGGCATCTGGTATCCGGCCCGACAACGGCAATTTCGATTGCCGTTTTTGCTGCGATGAGCCCGCTTGCCGTTCCCGGCTCGCCACAGTTCATCAGCATGGTGTTAACACTCACCTTTTTGACCGGTTTATTCCAGCTCATCCTCGGTTTGGCACGCATGGGCGTGTTGGTGAATTTTATTTCCCACACCGTCGTAATTGGATTCACAGCCGGTGCCGCTTTGTTGATTGCCGCGAGCCAGGTGAAAAATTATTTTGGTCTGGATATCGCCCGTGGCGCACCCTTCCACGAAGTCATCGAACAGTTTTTCATGCAGATTAACCACATCAATCCGTATGTTACCGTCGTGGCGAGCATTACACTCGCAGCCGGCATACTGGCCAAAATATATACGCCCAAGATGCCCTACATGATCGTGGCCATGATCGTAGGCAGTCTTGTTGCCTTTGTTCTCAACCTTGAAGTTGGTTTTGATACGACACATATCAAAACAGTCGGTGCATTGCCGGTCGGCTTGCCACCCATATCCCTGCCCGACTTCTCCTATAACACAATACACAAGGTACTCTTCCCCGCGCTCATCGTCACCATGCTTGCGCTGACTGAGGCTGTTTCCATCTCACGTGCGATTGCGGTTAAATCTGAGCAGCGTATCGATGGCAACCAGGAGTTTATCGGTCAGGGCTTGTCCAATGTGATTGGCAGTTTCTTCTCCAGCTATGCCTCCTGCGGGTCGTTTAATCGCAGCGGTGTCAATTATGCCGCCGGTGCTCGTACACCCTTGGCCACTGTATACGCATCAATCTTTTTGCTACTCATACTGCTGCTCGTAGGCCCGCTCGCCTCCTATCTACCCAATGCAGCAATGGCAGGCATCCTGTTCCTGGTGGGATGGAGCCTGATTGATTTCCACCACATTATTCAAATCACCAAAAACAACCTCTCCGAAGCGGTGATTCTGTGGGTGACGTTGATAGGTACGCTGATCGATTTGGAGAAAGGCATCTTCTTCGGCATCATGCTCTCGCTCGTTATCTACCTCTATCGTGTATCCAAGCCGAATATCGTGCCGGTTGTGCCTGCCAAGGAAGAGGGTGCTTATCACTTTGTGAGCGCCTACGATCATGATGAGTGTCCGCAGGTCAGCATGATGCGTATCAATGGCTCAATTTTCTTTGGCGCGGTTGATCATGTACAGAGCCGGCTGCTGGAAATCGATGAGAAAAAGCCGCTGCAAAAAACCGTGTTGCTCGCGTCGAGCGGTGTGAGCTTTGTTGATGCCGCAGGTGCCGAGATGCTGGCACAAGAAGCGCGGCGCAGGCGCAAACTGGGTGGCGGGCTGTATTTTTACCGCTGCAAGGATAGCATTTACAATTTTTTGAAGAAATCCGACAAGCTTGACGATATTGGTCCGGACCACTTTTTCCCGGCAAAATCAGACTGGATGAAACCCATATACAGCACCCTCGACAACGAAGTATGCCGCCAATGCCAATACCGGATTTTTGCTGAGTGTCAAAAACATTTACCCAATGGTGAACCAAGAAATCCATGATAAGAAAAAATCCCAGTGGTGACTTACCCGTCATCCATGAATCTGCCTATGTCGACAACACCGCGATACTTTGCGGCAAAATAATCGTGGAGGGAAATGTCTTTATTGGCCCCTATGCAGTGATCCGCGCCGACGAAGTGGATGAAAACGGCAATATGGATCCTATCATCATCGGCGCAAATTCGAATATCCAGGATGGCGTTGTAATCCACTCCAAGGCCGGTGGGCTGGTTAAGATTGGTATCAATACGTCAATAGCGCATCGCTCCATCGTGCATGGCCCCTGCATCGTGGGTGAAAATGTGTTTATCGGCTTCAACTCAGTGCTGTTTGACTGCGTGATTGGCAATGGTTCGGTGGTGAGGCACAATTCGGTTGTGGAGCACTGCGAAGTGCCGGAAAACTTCCACATCCCTTCCACCACCAACGTTCACTCCAACCAGGAGTTGAAAAAAATCAAGCAGGTTTCGCCTCAGGCCAGTGACTTCTCCGAATCCGTGCTGAAAGCGAACCACGAACTAATCAGAGGATACAAAAAATTACAGAACGAGTTTTAGCACTAAGCAACTGATTGTCCAGGCTAGCTACCTGCCAGGACTTGCGGAAGACAATCAAACAATTCTTTTGCCATACTTTGATCTTGCATCGCTGTCGCCAACTACTGAAATCTTCGCTTCAGCATCGACATTAACTACAGTACCAGGCACCCATGAACGGCAATTTTGCAAAATTTCTGCAGCCCTGCCACCTCAACCCCACATACGAAAACAGCGCTCCACTTCCTGGCGGGTAGCGGCACGCGCCTGCTCCATGACCGAGGCATAACCGTCATCGGGCATTAGTGCGTTCTCGCGTATGCGTTGTGCCATCACTTCAAACAACGGCGTGTTGTAATTGATATTGGCTGAACCATAGCTGATCATGCGACGAAATTGTTCGTCGGGCAAATTTCCGCCACCATGTTACCGAGCTGAATACCGAGCTTCTGGTTGATTTTCACCAATCGTGCCACATCATGCTTGGCACTGCCGCGCTCCATTCTTCTAACCGATACCGTCATCAGGCAAGCCACCCCGATTCGTTCTACGTAATGCTTGTCATAGATTGCCGATGTCGATTTGACTGTCGCCGACACCGTCATCTCACCACTGTCCAGATTCGCAAATTGACCGACTACGATAACGCCGTTAGATACAGTCATACTCACCGCTTTTTTGGTCAACGCCACATTTTCAGGCAAGTTGTGCTGAGAAGCTTCGAAAATCACACCGCTGCAGCCCATTTTAATGGAACCTTCTACTTCCTTAGTGTCGTCACCCAATTCGATTTGAAAAGCGACAGGAACTGAGGCGCGCTGCCGACAACCACCAAGACAAGCTACTCAATATTTTCTGTGCCGGGATAACTCCTGGGCAAACTTAATTCATTTTGCAACCAATTAAACAGTTCTTTGAACATTTTTATTTTTTCAGTTTTTGTTTAATACACAGTCTTGGGATTAAGCAGGACAAAATAAAGATTCTTCCTGTTAACTGGCAGAATCCAGTTTGGGCGCAAGTTGGGGAGAACTACCAACACCCTGTTTGAATATTCTTGCCTACAAGCGCTTTCCCTGTTTCTACAATAGCCTCATGTGCTTCACTTGGAATGACAATAACATATTTGGCATCATCTTTATCTTTGAATACGCAAGCCCGCTCACCCATTTTGGTAAGTTCATCGGTAAGCGCAGATTGAGGTGTACCGTCATCAAGTTGAGAGGCAATTGTCTTTGCATTATCTGCAAGGAAAACCGGTATATTGGATACATTAATGAACGAACAGATTGCAAAGCCTGCAAAAAAAGCGGGTAATTGACGAACGAATATCGAATTATTTAAATTATTAAACATTTAAAATCCTTAGTACAACTTTTACTTCTTGTTTAAGTTCTACATTATTGTTTTACACTAGCTAAAATTGACTTAAACTTATTTGACGATTTCACATCTATTTCAGCTTTTATGTCCTGATTGCTGACAGTCCCGGATCCCGCCAACCCGCATTGCAGCAACACTTCTGCGCCGCGACCTCCGCTACCCCACACGCGTATGCAACGCTCTGCTTCAAGCCTGACTACATCCCGTACGCCAGCCATAATGGCGGCATAACCTTCATCAGCGCCTGCCTGCACATTTTCGCGAATTTTGCGTGCGGCAACATCAAACAAAACAGTGCTGTAATTTATTTTTGCTGCGCCAAAGCTGATCATGCGCCGCAATTGTTCATCGCTCAAACCTGTGCCACCATGTATGCCAAGCGGGATTCCTGCCGCCTGGTTAATTTTTGACAAACGCGTGAAGTCATATTTATTGCCACTACCGCTGATACGATTGACTGACACCGCAAGGCAACCCACGCCTGTGCGTTCTACGTAGTATTTTGCTTCAGCCGGCGTTGTCGTTCCCGCTGTGGCTATCTCAGTCGTATCCACAGGCGGATCGCTTTCAAGCTGGCCTACCTGCCCCACCACCAAAACACCGCGCGGAGCAGCAAGTGCCACCACCTTTTTGGTCAGTGCAACATTTTCAGGCAATTGATGCGAAGATGCATTGAACACAACGCCGCCGCAACCCATATTCATAGCATCCTCAGATGCCTGCACGGTGTCATCAACCTCAATCTGAAACGCCAAGGGTATTGGAGTACGCTGCCCCATCTCGCTAACTGCTCGCGCCAGGGATTCGATATTTTCCGTGCCCGGATAATTTCTGGAAATACTCAGAATAATGGGAGCTCGCATGTTTTCTGCAGCGGCAACCACTCCTTCAAGTATGTCCCAACCCGCTACGCCAAATGCACCCACCGCATAACCGTGATGATAAGCATGGTTCAGCATATCTTTCATATCAACTAATGGCATACCAACTTTTCCTTTCAAAAGTCATCATACTAATGACCGCACTCAACCTGTCCACTTTCCATACAAACACCAGCGTGCCTTCAATGCCTTCTTGTAGGTTCAGGCTCCGGTGGCCGGCTTGCTCTCACGGCACCCACACTTGATGCACCCCCTAATCTCGGCGCGTGTCTGTCGAGTGGGCAATCCTCAAGCCTCGCAGGTCAGGCACGGAACATGCTCCACGAGCCTATAGCCTATGGTACGGCAGGCTGGACAGTGTGATCCCATCTTGTTGACCAAGTCCTGCGCCACCAGACGTAAATCGGCCATGCGGGTCGTCCTCGCCCTCGGAGCACACCACCAGGCGGTATGCGGCAAAACCCGCCTGCTTTGCGAAGGCCTTGACCGCAGCCCAGTCATCAGCGAGCAATGGGAGAAGTTCGCCGTGCCCTGGGCTATGCCCACGACCTCCAAGTCGCGTTCATCATCGATAAAAATCAGGAACTCCATGTTCCAGCGAAACATCCCCGCGAACAGGTCGGTGACGAACGAGCCCTCGCTGGCGAGCCCGATCGGAAGACCTGAACGCTGCATGCCGATGCACGACTTTTTGCGTGCCGCTTCGAGCTGCTTGCTTGCGCGCGAAATGTCGCGAGAGTACCCTCAAGTACAGGAACGATGACGCGTTCCTTGCCATGCAGTGTCAACAAGGCCACCTCGGCGCCGGAATAAGTGGAATCGTCCGACGTCATAGCAGCTCCGAGTAGTTCGTCCTCCTCTGTCATGCGCTAGCCGACTGAGGTATGTCGGACCGTTCCCAATGGGCATCAGATACTCGGCGGTAGACACAACCGCCCTCGTCTATGCGGAACAAGTGCAGCCAACCATTCTCCACCAACTGCCGAACCAGTTCGTGACGGGCAATGATGCCATCCATCGCCGTCTGTGGTGCCTCGATGAAGACACTTAGCCGCAGCGGTTCATGCACCCAGCGCTTGCCATCGTGCAGAGACTGCATTGGCAAGCCGACGCGCAGATCACCGCCATTCCCCTCCAGCACGCCGATGGCCCCGCCTGCCACGTTATGCAGCACCTTGTTGCCGCTGCCGAAGCGTTGGTTGTCGACTACTGAGCCGTAATACTGCATGTTGATCCAGTTCGCTACCACCATAGGCGCGGTCATGATCAGCTCCAGGATCTGGAATCCATTGTCTGCTTGCCACTGATAATCATGCAGGAAGGCTCGCCCACCCAGATCCATGCTAGCCGTGCGCTCCCGCGGTGCGGCAATAAAGGCAGCATTGTTGGCCAGAGCCCACTCCGGCCGCACCTGGGACCAGTCACGGCTGCGCTGGCGCACATTTGCCTCCACTGCCTGGTCGGTCTGGCCGACGATTCCCAGCAACGCAGAGCGCTGCATGCGCGTCAGGTCTCCGGCTTGCTCCAACCATTGGCGCAGTTTCGCCAGATCCTGGAGCAACTGCTTGGGTATGTCATCGGTATCGAACAAACGCACCTCGTCAGTGGTAGTGTCGTGCAAACCAGCCAGGAACCAAGTGTCCTCGGGGATTACGATGCCCCGTTGGTGCAAATCGCGTCGCACTGAAGGCTGATTCAGCAGCGCAACCACTACACGGGCGCTGGCCTCTCCGGTCTGTCCGGCGCAGGCGCCGCAGTCCAGTCCGGTGGCGTGGGGGTTATTCACAGTGGTGCTGCCGTGACCAGCCAACAGTACCAGACGCCCGAAGTTGTCGGTCATCGACATGGCACGCAGGATGCTCTCGGCATGCCCAACCCAATCGGACGCCGGGATTCCAGAATCCGTATGGTGGGGGCAGGTCTGTGCCTTGGGGGCCGCAGCCAGCGTCGGACCAATCCGATCTATGGTCTGCCGGTCGAGACCTTGAGCGTAAGGATCCGGTACCGGTCGGCTCCAGCCAAAACTGTCGGTCAGCAGCTTGGCCGCATACATCAGCCCGGCGGCCTCGACAAAAGAAAAGCAGGAAGACGCCGACAGTTTGAAGCCCTTCCACGCCTTGAACAAGCCAATCCGCTGGCGCCGCCTGGTCATTTCATTGGTCGTCTGCTGATCGCCATCCTTCACCTTTTCGTAGATGCGATAGGCCGGACTGAAGAGCACCGGCACATGGCTATGGCCGGCACTGGCACCCAAGGGTATATGCTCGATGAAAATACCGAAGAAGCCGGCGAACCCGATGGTCTGCACCGATGGCGCCACGGTCTCCAGGGAACGGCGAAACACTTCGGAACGCACATCGATGCAGAAAGCTGCCTGGGCTGCTGGCCGGGCTCGCGCTCCCTTACGTGGTGCGCTGTTGAGGCCGGCGATTACAGTACGTTGAAAGCCAATTTCCATGGCGTTAAGCATAATACGGTCGATCTCCGCCGCCACTTGGCGCTTGGCAGAGGGCGGACGCATGCTGGCAGTCAACATCTCGCGCCAGCGCGCCACCAGAGCTACCGATTCTTTTTCCTTGAACAACAACACATCCCAAATCAGGCGGATGGCCAACAGGTCGACGATGGAATCGTCCCGTCCACCGCTGAGTTCTGCCTGCCAGCGCAAGTAACGTGCCCAGGCCGCCCAGCCACCAATGCTCAGCAGCGAGGCATGCAGATAACGTTCCATTCCCTCATCCTGGATACCCAGTTGGGAAACGGCCCAAGCGATGGCGGTGCGCGGGTCTGCAGGCAGCCGGCCAACTTCCGAGCGGAAATGGTGCAGGCCCATCATTGCCGGACTGCGATCGATGGCGGCAGCCTTGCACCAGGATGCATACAGTGATAGGTCTCGCCAGGGCATGGTCACGATGGCCTGACCCAGATCAAAGTAGGCAGCACAGTGCAGACTGATGCGCTCGGTGACAAAACTTGACCAAAAGCCGCCTTCCACCTGCTCCAGCACCTCGCTGACCGGGGCCATACCGACTCTGGGGCGAGGCGCCGCAGCTGCCAGTGTCCATTCAACTATTGATATATCAAGGTTACTGCCACAGCGGACGATGGCCTGCTGCAAGTCTTCTCGCGAGATACGACCGCTTGCCAATTGCTCGCGGTAATAGTCACGCGGCATGTAAAGATTAGAGCCGGTAATACGGGCCAGGGTGTCGGAGGCTTCCTGGAAAGTGCGGTCGCTCAACCCGTAAAAGGGATTAACGGCAACGAAGTGTTTCAGCGGCCACAGTGGTGCGATCCTTCCGCAAGCTGCATCGATACACAGGTTCAGTTCGGCGGTATCGATAGCTGTCAGTTCGCGTGACCCGGTTTGCACTTTCCGCTCTGCCTGGGTTTGTGATGAAGGTTCTTCGCAGATCACACTCTCAGACTCGCTCATGGCGATACTATCGTTTATGTTCATAATTAACCTCCGTGTAATTTTTCTGCGGCAAAGGGTGTCTGTATGCTGCCCTGTATAGGTGCTGGGCTAGGCCATACTCGCTGCAACAGCCTAGTGATGTACACGTCGATGTACAGGCCGTTATAAAGATGAATGTAAAGACCTTCAACTAGGGGCACCCGGCCGTATTTGAGAAATTCCTGCAACATCAACAGCGCCAGAAAAATACCGCCGATGACGAGTGCCAATGTTTTTTGGAAAGGATCTGCCTCATCCCTTATGGGCAGCACGCTACCCATAAGGGCTATATCAAACAGGGCATGCAGACTGAAATAGGCTATACAGACTAATGCGCTCAACCCCAGGCCGCGCAGGAGGAATGCGCCGTTGCTCATCACGCTGGCCGTTTGCAACAACAGCTGGCTCGTGGCGATCGCGACGATGGTGCCTGCGGCGATCAGGGCGGGTTGTGCCTCGGGAGTGATGCCGAAAACGGCCCCCACGCCTACCGTCATGAGCCCCCCGGTTGCCAGGGCAATGAGGAGACGCCCCAATTTAAAGTCTCCGGTACTGCTTGTCATGGTTGGTGCCCGGAAAGCATCCACGCCACTGCCAGAGGCCAGAAAGGCATGGGCCTTGTACAGGGAATGAGCCACCAGATGCAGCATGGCCAGGCTATAAAGTCCGAGACCGCACTCCAGCAGCATGAATCCCATCTGCGCGGTAGTGGACCAAGCCAGCGACACCTTGATACTTGTCTGGGTGAGCATCACCAGGGAGGCCAGGGCTAGGGTTACGAGCCCGATCACAGCCAAAGTGCCCAGTGCGAGTTCGGACTGAGACATGATGGGGCTCATGCGGATGATTAAGAACGCGCCCGCGTTGACAATACCTGCATGCAGTAGTGCGGACACTGGCGTAGGTGCCTCCACAACCTGTATCAGCCAGCCATGGAGGGGAAACTGGGCAGATTTGAGGACAGCGCTCAGCACGATCAGCATCGACGCCCATTGCAGGGCCAGCGGCAATGGTCCTTGCATCGCCGCCATGCTGCTTAACATATCCGAGTACTCCAGACTATGCAGGGTCGAACCGATCAGAACAATAGCGGTAAGATGGCTCAGATCGCTGATGCGGTTGGCGATAAACTTCTTATGTGCGGCCAACTGAGCGGCCCGGCGTTCTCGATAGAACGTCAACAATTGGTGCAGACACAGGCTATTGGTGATCCAGGCCAGCCAGAACATGAGCATGTTGCCCGATATAATCAGGGCCAGGATGGTACCCAAGGTCAGGCTAAGCCATTTGTGGAAGCGACCCTGATTGCGATCCCCATCCAGATAGTTGCGTGAGTAGCGGGTCACCACGGCGCCGACGAAGGACACCAGGACCAGCATGATAACAGTGACAGTATTGACATAGGCGGTGATGGAAAAGGCACCGATGTTTCCTGGGAGATCGATAGTGTAGAGGGTCCAGGTACGGGTGCCGTCAAAGCTGTAGACTACTGCCGCCAGTAGGGCGCTAAAGCAAGCTAACCAGGCAAGGGTACCGTTCAGGCGCGCCATGAATTGCGGACGCAGGTTTGCCCAGGAGGTCGGTATCAACCCCGCCAACAGCAAGACCAATGGGGCCAACAGAACCAGAACAGGTGTAAGAAGGCTGAATGTGGATTGCATGACAATCTCCGTTTAGGATTTTAAAAAGGGGTGAAAAGCATACGTCCCTGACACCCTGGGATGACGGAAAGGATTCGGCGATTGCGCAACACACACATCAGCCAAATACACATCATTGCGCGAAAAAAACCCGTTCTGTACCTCGGCAAGCAATCTCATCAAATCTGATTTTTTTTCGATATTCACCGTGTCAATCCCATATAAAGCATAGGTAATTTTTCGGGCAAGCGCTGCACGTGATCGACCACCATATAATTTCTCGCGCCGAATATCCGCGACACATACTGATCAGCCCGTGGATCAAGGCTGAGACAGTAAGTGGATATTCCGTTACGGGTTAATTCCTCCACCGCTTTTTTTGCATCGAAACGCAGGTACTGCGGATCGCGCACATCATTGTCTGCAGGCTCACCGTCGGTTATCACCAGCAGCAGTTTTTTGTTGCTGGGCTGGCGTTTAAGGATCGAACCTGCATGGCGCATCGCCGCACCCATACGAGTGGAAAGCTGTCCGCTCATGCCTGCCAACCTGGCTTTGGCATGGTCGTTGTAAGGCGCACCAAAATCCTTGTAACGGAAATATTCAATATCGTGTCGTCCGTTGGAATCGAAGCCATGAATGGCGAAAGGATCGCCAATTTTGTCCAGTGCATCCGCCAGCAGCACAGTCGCCTCACGGGCCAGTTGCAGCACAGTGCTTTCCGAACCCAGCACGGCATCATTAGTAGACTCTGACAAATCAATCAGCAGCAGCACCGACAAATCACGCACTTTGCGCACGTTGCGCATCATGATGCGGGGGTCGGGTTGTTCGCCCATGCGCATTTCTATCATTGCACGCACGGCGGCATTCAAATCGACTTCGTCACCGTCTTCCTGTTTGCGTATACGCTGCACACCCTGCGGCTGCATCGCCTCAATCAGATGCTTGAGTCGACCGATGATGGGCTTGTGCTTGACCACGATGTCGTTGATAACCTCCACTTCGCCCGGCTTGGCACGCTTCTCCAGCACGGTGCACCAGTCGGGCCGGTCCAGTTGCATCTGATAATCCCACTCGGCATAGTGATAAGGTTCGGGAGGCGGCTCGCGGCCTTCCTGCTGGTTGATGCTGGTGTTTTCCTCATCGCGGAAAAACTCGCTGTTCAGCACCCAAATTTCATTCGCATCGTCGCCCGCGCCCGGCACGTCGAGCGCATTGATCATTTCCATTACGCTGACCGTTTTTCGTATCTGCTGCGAACTCACACCGGCGATAACCTGGCCAGTCTCGCGTATATCCTCAAACTCCCACATATAGCGGTTATCGTCGCGGTAGGGAATGTCGATGTGATCGTTGGACTGGCTGTAAGTCACCCCCATAAGCTGCAATTCGGCCGCCAGCTGCTTGCCGATTTCCACTACCCACTCGGTCACGTTGTCCTGTTCACTCTTCTCATTAAACAGACGAAGGCCGAGTGCCACCCAGGCGTGACTGTCATAATAATTTTCATCCAGCAAACGCCGCGCCAGTCTTTTCATCAGTTCAACAGAAGTCTCACCGGATTGCGCCGTCGCAGTATGCAACGCCGACCAGGCCTGCCTGAGGCCTGGAAATTTTTCCATCGCCAGTTTTTCGATACGCGCATCCTCGATCAGACCGCACAACACCTGCTGCAATGCGTTCAAACCGGTGTCATCAAATTGTTTGCTGGTGTACACCTGGTGGCAGGCTGCATGGGCAGCACTGGCACGATACAGTTCGATGCCGGTGACACGTTTTTCCTCACCTTCGTCTGTGGTGTAAACATAGTCATCATAGGCATCGGGCAAATGGATAATGTAGCCATCGATGTAGGGCTGATAGCCTTCGCGTTTCTCGAAGTCACCGCTGGTGGGCCGCATGAAAAAATCGCGTGCCCATAGCGCGCGTAAATACATGCCGATGCGCCGTTGCACGTCGATAAACAAGATGCCCTTGCGTTCCTTTTGCAACACGCCCACGGACTCGGGGCTTTCCAGGCTGAAGTATTTAAGCTGGCCTTCAAAATTGGTTTTATGGGCCTGTGCGCCCCACAAGGCCCAGCGGCGCAAACCGCCCAGCGTAAGCTGGGCGAGCAGTACCTCAAGGTGATCCAGCATCGGCTTCAAACCGCGAGGCGCCTGTGCCAACAGGGTATCCAGCAGATGCAGATAAGCGCGGAAAAGTTCGGGGTCACCAAGCCGCGCTGCTGCCACCGGGCTGCTGGAAAAGATGGCGGCAATCACGGAAGCACTGGTTTTGGAATACATCTTGATGGTTGCAGCCAGCATGTCGCTGACCGCATCTTCGCCCAGTTCACGCGCTACTGCCGGTGCGCTCTGGATAAAGGATACGACCAGATCGGTACCACGACCCAATGATTTGAGTCCGGTTGCGCCTTCAAGGTAATATTTTTCAATCCCGCGCGAACTAAAAACACGCGCTGCCTCACCCCAGGATGCCCGCAAGACTTCGCCTGCGTGCTCACCGAGCTCGTCCAATAGATCCTGATACTTTTCGAGTTCAACTGCCATACTACGGCTCCTATGGTATGTTGAGGCTAACTGTTCATTTTTAGCTTAAAAGTTTCATGTTAAAAGAAAGTAGCCACTGCCGCATCCAGCGCATCCCGCATATCTGGGTCGTCAGTAATCGGCCGCACCAGTGTCATCTGACAGGCGGATAACGGGTTTACGCCACTTGCAATCAGGCTGCCTGCGTAAATCAGCATCCGTGTGGAAATACCTTCGTCGAGGCCATGACCCTTTAAATTTCTCGCACGTTCGGCAATCGACACCAGTTTGTTTGCGACATCCATCGGCACTTTGGTTTCATGCGCAACAATTTCCGCCTCGATTTCATGTGACGGATAGTTAAAATCCAGCGCGCCAAAACGCTGCTTGGTGGACTGCTTTAAATCTTTCATCAATGACTGGTAACCGGGGTTGTAGGAAATCACCAGTTGAAAATCCGGGTGTGCCTGTACCAGTTCGCCCTTTTTCTCCAGCGGCAATACACGGCGTGCGTCTGTCAGCGGGTGTATCACAACGGTGGTGTCCTGGCGCGCTTCGACCACTTCATCCAGATAGCAGATTGCGCCCAGCCTGGCCGCGATAGCCAACGGGCCATCCTGCCAGCGTGTACCGTTGGCATCGAGCAAAAAGCGACCGACAAGATCCGAAGCGGTCATATCTTCATTACACGCAACGGTGATCAGCGGCCGGCCCAGTTTCCATGCCATGTATTCGACAAAGCGCGTTTTTCCGCATCCGGTCGGACCTTTCAACATCATCGGCATGCGCACGCTGTAAGCAGATTCATACAGATCAACCTCATCGGCCACCGTGCGATAGTAGGGTTGCTTTTCAATTTTGTACTGGTCAATAATACTCATGATTGTTCCTGATAAATATAATTAGAGCCCGCTCTGCAGATCAACCGCGCTGATGTACATCAACAGGCTTCATTTTCATCTGCTACCGGATTCAGTACACAGCCGAACACGAATTCAATACATACTCTTAGTCTGGCCAGATACGTTCTGGATGCAATATTTCATATTTAGCATCACTACTCCTGACCGGAGTCTTATTCGCCACTTTCGCAGGTGTGGATTTGCTCACGCTTTCAGAAACTCTTGCTGCTGCCAGCTTGCGAGCAACTTCCTGCTCAGCTACTTCAGGTGTTTTGCCCTGCTCCATAACTTGACGCACACCTTGCGCAAGCTTGGATCCCATTTTCTTTACAGACATAGAATCTCCTCGATGATTGCATCAATATCTGCCACCGCCTGCACACCACGTTTTCCCAAGCCATATACACTTTGACCTTCAACTGCGGCAGTGCGATAAGCAGCGCGCCGTTGCATGGATGCGGCCAGTACCGGCACATCAAACTCAGCCACCGCTTCGCGCATGTCGCGTGACAGTGCATTGCGTGTTTCCAACTGGTTCAACACCAGGTAAGCACCCAATCCCGGGTTATATTTTTTTGCTTCTTTTACCGCAACTGCCATATCCACACTGGCCCACAGATCTATCGGTGAAGGTAATGCCGGAATCAACACCTGATGCGCCATGCGCATGATCGTGGCAACTGTTTCACCCTGTACCGTCGGCGGACAATCGACAACGACATAGCGGTAATTGCGCGTCAATTTCCCCAGTACCGCTGTCGGATTACCGACCAGTTGCGCTACACCCGGCAATCCGGAACTGCCGCCGCCCATACCCACCCACTGCGTTATTGAGCGCTGCGGATCCGCATCCACCAGGTGAACCGACCCTCTTTTCACCAGCCCTGCCGCAAGGTTTAGCGCCAACGTTGTTTTGCCGGTGCCACCTTTCTGGTTGATAACAGCAATAATTCGATTATTCAAGTCAGTCCCCCACACAGAAATAACATGCCGAACAGAATCCAGGCCTGTTCACAATTACTCACCCGCCTTGGTCGCCAACTCCTGCATATCCGCGATAAAACTGGAATTACTTTCGCGCAACCTAGCTTGTCCGCTACCATCAATACTTATGTTGACGTAAGTTTTTCCAAAACTCACGTCAGGATAGTAATCCTCGCGTTTGGACAAATCGGCCAGTTGATCCAGAAACTGGCGGGTCTGCCCGTAACTGCCAAAATCGAACCGCTGATTAAACGGTGCCACACGCACAAGTGCGGCAGGCGTTACAGTATTTTTGTCTTTTGCAATGTTCATGACTAAGCCCCTTTCAGTTGTATAGACAGCAGCCGTTCAAGCTCACCCAGATGCCCTATCTCATCCTGCATAATTTCGTCGAACAGCGTCTGTGTTTCAGTGTCGCGTATACGTGCACAGTATTGAGAGCCTTCCTCATAAATGTGTATTGCTTCCATTTCCAGCAAGCGGTTAATCTGCCACATCTCTTCCACACTGCGACCGGTTCGCACGGGCGGCAACAGGGTTGCATTGGAAGGAACGCCCAGCACCAGCATTCTTTCCATCAGTCGTTCAGCGTGCACCAGTTCTTCCTGTACATCCATGCAAATCTGTTTGCTCATCTCAGCCATTCCCCACAGGCCAACCAGCTTGGCCTGCATCAGATACTGCTGTACTGCCGCCATCTCATGACTGAGTGCTCGCGTCAGATATCCGCTTAATCTTGGGTCGGGCTGCATGCGCATAGCTCCATTCAATTCATTAACCTGGATTAGCTAAGGTCGCCGTCAAGACCGCTGCTGCCTGCGTCAGGGCTATCGGGCAGAATGTTTTCAACTTCCGAGTGCACACGCGCGATGATGTGAGCAGCTACCAGGCCGTCACCAACACGTTCGCATGCATCCGCTCCGGCACGCACGGCTGCGTTTACCGCACCTGTCTCGCCACGTACTAGCACGGTTACATAACCGCCACCTACAAATTGACGACCTACCAGACGAACTTCTGCTGCTTTGGTCATTGCGTCTGCCGCCTCAATTGCCGGTACCAGACCGCGGGTTTCGATCATGCCCAGTGCTACTCCGTTTACGTTTGCCATTTTCAGTACTCCTTCTCTGGTTGAATAAATTTAAAAAACGTTTAAGACTTATTTTGTGACTGCATTCGGCAGAATGTTTTCTACCTCTGAATGCACGCGGGCGATGATGTGCGCCGCTACCAGGCCATCACCAACGCGCTCGCATGCATCCGCGCCGGCACGCACTGCGGCGTTTACCGCGCCGGTTTCACCGCGTACCAGTACGGTTACATATCCGCCGCCGACGAACTGACGTCCTACCAGACGCACTTCCGCTGCCTTCGTCATTGCGTCTGCAGCTTCAATTGCAGGTACCAAGCCGCGAGTTTCAATCATACCCAATGCTATTCCGCTTACGTTTGCCATTTCCGTTCTCCTTAATTACATTAAAAAAACCTGCTTATTTGCTGTTGCCG
Source organism: Nitrosomonadales bacterium (assembly GCA_025350915.1). Classification (GTDB taxonomy): domain Bacteria; phylum Pseudomonadota; class Gammaproteobacteria; order Burkholderiales; family Gallionellaceae; genus 39-52-133. The sequence goes on along the minus strand of JANXWX010000112.1, from coordinate 7,412 downwards.
GCGTCCCATGAATCAATAATTCCGCATATCGTCAGATCTGTCAGCGTTGCCTTGTCACCTGTTGCGATACGCGCTGCAGATCCACCTGCTGTTATCACCCAATTGCCCGGTGGTGCACCGACCGGATCACATGCCACACTGAGCTTTCCCTGACCATCTTCAAGTACTCTCAACGACGCATTCATCAACCCCGGGGCCCGGCGCGTCGCCACCAGATCAGACACTACGCGCATGATTTCCATATCAGCCTTCCGACCAGTGATCGATGATGCCGATAATGGTCAGATCACTTGGAAAATCTTTGCTGCCTGCCGCTTCACGCGCTGCAGAAGAGCCCACGCATATCACCCAGTCGCCTGCTATACAACCCACCGCATCAACTGCCACCTGCCGCGGTCCGCCGGATTTTTCCCTGACCACCAGTAGTGGCCGGTGTCCCAGATCCTTGATACGGTTGGTCGAAACCAGCGTTTTTTCCACCTGACAAATCTTCATGGCTCACTCCTCAATCGGTTATGCCGCAATTGCTTCAACCAGCTCAATCGGGCTGCCCGGACGCTTGTCCTGCACTGTCATGCTGCACACCAGCAACCCCTTATCTGCCAGATCGGGATAACGCCCTTTAATTGCCGCCCTGATACGCTGGCAACGTTCCGCAGAGCGTTCCCTGCATCCCGGTACACGACTGTCATAGCGATAGTGGATGGCAATCGGTACCGGCAAACCATGCTTCACATTCAGCTTGGTAAAAATCTTGATGCCTACATCCATGTCCGGCGCACCTTCTTCAACGGTATGCAGATGTGCAAGATAGGCCAGATTACGCATCTGAAATTCTTCAAACCCTTCGCCTACACTGATGAAGCGTTCTGCATGGCCGATATCCGAATAACGCCCACCCCAGTTACTGCAAACATATTCAATCTGCGACAGGTTGTTGATCAGCAACGATGCAATCAATCTGCGCATACCTTCATGCGGCTCACCGTTGCCTGCTCCCCAGCCTCTGGTCGCACTGGCTTCAAGAATCGCGCGGTGCAATTTAAGTCTGGCGCTGTTCGCATCGTCATTAACGGTTGCGCGATACAACTCAATGTTGTCCACAAACCGGTATAAACTCATTTCTCCGTTTGCGTCCGGTATATGCACCTTGATCGCATCCGTATCCGTGTCCACGCCTATCAGCAAGTTGTCCACCGATGCACCACAGCAAAAACTGTTTTCGATAGCCTGGCGAAACTCGTTCAACCGCTTCAAGCCAGCTTCCGCTGCAGCGATCACATTGCTGCCATGCGCGGCACAACCTTCATGCGTCGGGTTGGAGCTGCTCCAATGATACACAGCAACTTTCAGGTAGCGCGTGCCTGCATCTGCCGTTACCGGACGACCTTCGCGAAAACGCATCAATTCTGTTTCTACCCAGCGCTTGACGTTTGCATCTACATCAAACATGGCGCCGGCGTAAGCTTTACGGCTGCGTACCGCCCCATCGGGCAGACGCAATATGTAGCGCACCAATCCTTTCAGGCGACCATCCGAACACGGTGAAATATCCACCGCGTGGTAACCGCTATCCAGGAAAAAAGCCATTCCCGTATCGCTATCCTGTTGCGGACTATCGTGGCGTACCTGTTCAGCTTTAAGCCGTAACATTTGCATCACACATTCACCATACAGCGCACGCATGTCCAGATCGGCAACCCAGGCATCGGCCAGTATTTGTGCCGGTAACCCGAAACCCAATTGTTCATGTGCAATAACCTGGGCACGCTGTTCAAAATCAGGCTCGTGCTGCAAACTGGCAATGCGTTTAAGCACCTGCACGATTGCATCGAAACTGTTTTTTATATTCAGTTCATGCGCCAATAAACGCCGATTCTCGGATTCATTGGTGAGCGGGTGATGACACGGACGCCCTGAATCTGTCGAACATGCCGGATTGGGTGCCACATCCGAATTAAGTGAAAATCCATGCGATGAAAATACCGGCTCACGGGCACGCGCCTGCAACACGCCAGCAGGCGTACCCAACCCATAGGGCAGGTGGCTTGCCATGTGTTGCGGTCTCATACTCAACCCAGGACGGTTTCTCGTGTTCATCTCAGTCCCTTATCCGTTTTTGCGTTTGAGCAATCCTTGTCATTCCTGCTTAACCGCGTGCCCCGCCAGAATATGTAATGGCAGAACCCTTGGCATCGTTACCACTACTGCCGGTTATTTTGCTTACCGGCAATTCGGGTCGTTCACGTTCCTTCAACTGTGCAGCGCCGACCATCGGCATCCGCTGTTCACCACGCATGGTCTGGTTGCGTTGTGTGAATGCACCTTCAGTACCCGTTACACTTTCATTGCGTCTCCAGGCTGCACCGGTAATCGCAAAACCACCGTCGCGTCCATCACCGGTCAACCGGTTACGCGCTGACTCGGCATTCTGTGGCGATACTTTGGCTACTGCTACTGCCGCTAACGGGCCATTCTGATAACGAAACTCAGGCGTGCCTGAAACCAGGCCGGTTGCCAGATTGACCGGGCCGGTGATGCGCCCAATCGCGCCATATGCCGTGCCGCTAATTTTATTGGCATTGCTTGCCTGACCAGTACGCGCAGGAGTAATGATGCTGAATGCTCCCTGCGCCTCAACGACCTGTTTTACAGGCGCCGTTTCACGCGGTGCATTCGCAGGTCCACGTGCCAATGGATGCGGGTTATGATTTTCGCCTCGCTGCGACACGCGCTGGCTTTTTGTAGCGTAGGGCGTACCGCTTAACGTTATAGACTCGCCACGTTCTGCGCCTGTTACTTTTTTGCCTGGCTCAATACTGGATCCTGTGCCTGCATGAGCGCCACGACTGATCATCAGGGCGCGCGAGGCAGCCTGTTGCGTCGCATCGCAAAATGATTCGAACTGGTCCGAGCCGGTGTACTCTGTACCGGAAATTGGCAGGCAACTGCCATGTTCATCACCGGTTACTTTTCTGCTGCGTCCTACTTCGCTCCCACTCACGCTCATACCCGAGCGTGTGGTGGACACGCCAACTTTGGCAGGCGCAGGCCTGGAATTAGAGTTGGGCTCAAATTTATCCGCGCCCAAATACTCATTACCTGTAACTGCTTTATTTGCAGACAAATCCGTACCGGTCACTTTTTCTCCACGGCTAGCATCAACACCGCTAACGCGCAGACCTCTACTGGTTAATGCTACGCCAGCTTTGGCGGGTGACGGTGCAGGTGTTGCCGAGCACAATGTTCCATACTGTTCAGCGCCAATGTATTCGGTACCGGTAATGAAGCGGCATGTACCTGACTCAACTCCAGTGATTTTGCTGTTGCGCTCCAGCTGCGAACCGCTGACGGTGGTACCGCTCAACGTAGTGCCAAACTCGACTTTGTTCGCTGTTGTATCTGGACGTACCCGGCCGGAAGGACGGCAGGCTGCATCATTGCCGCGACCATTCGCACATAAATCCTCGCGGCGTGCACGGGCAGCAGCACGGCCAGTCAATCCTGCACCGGCAGCAGCTTTCATACTCATCGCTTTGACGGCTTTTTTACCTTGGCTGGATAATGCGCTACGACGTTCCTGGCACAGCTTTCTTACCGCGGAAGAAACCTGACCTACTACCATTCCCGGCTCTTCAGAAACTGATGCACAAATCTCATCAATTGCGCTTTCCTGGCCCGTATCCGCTTTTGCTGACGGCATGGATATCGTTTCTACAGGCTTGGGAGTGTTGCTTATGGCGGGACGTGCAGCCGCAAAAACGCTGGGGGCAGCTTTGATTTGCGCAAGCCCTGATTTTCCGCCGTGTGACATTGCTTCGCGTCTGGCCCGTGACAGGGCCTTACCCGATGCGCTATCCAATGTCGAACCAGCCGTATTAGATTTGTTGTTTGCCGTTAAGTCGCTCATGCTCTCATCCTTCCGTATTCATTCGTTACTTGCGCCGGTCTTTCAATCCAGCGCGAGAAGCATGTACTGGATAACCCTGTTTAATTCTTTGCTGAATTTTCATTGCTGCTATATCCGGCTGCAATGGAAAACAGCTTTATTGATTAGCGTCCGCGAAACACCACAAAGGAAGTTCCCTGGCTTTGTGAGTAGTTGTCGTAACCGATAATTCGCACGTGGTTACCTGGGTGTGCGCGGTGACATGCTTCCAGTTCCGCAATCACCACGTCGACAGATTGCTCGCCAAACATCGGCAGTTTCCACATGTACCAGAAGTACACGCCTGCCCGTGCAGGTTCGACGTGCTCTATTCCAGGATTCCAGCCCTGCTTGATCAGGTACGTTATCTGGTTACGTATTTTTTCCGGTGTCAGCGGCGGCAAGTACGAAAATGTTTCGTATTTGGGTGTAGAGACATAGTCATGTATTTCAGCCATTTCATATTCCTTCCTTGTTAGCAGTTACAGCCTTGAAGCTGCGCACTGCAATGGTTTTAAAAACTTCTGTCGATTTTTGTTCAACGGTTAACCACGTCCAGCTTGTCTACCGTATCAAATTCAAACTTGATTTCTTTCCATGTTTCCATCGCAATCTTCAACTCGGGGCTGAACTTGGCGGCATTGGTCAGAATTTCCTTACCCTCGCGTTCGACATCCTTACCTTCATTGCGCGCTTCCACGCAGGCTTCCAGTGCCACACGGTTGGCAGCCGCACCTGCCGCGTTGCCCCATGGGTGGCCGAGCGTACCGCCTCCAAACTGCAATACCGAGTCATCACCGAAGATATTGACCAGTGCCGGCATGTGCCACACGTGGATACCACCAGAAGCAACCGGCAGGACACCTGGCATTGAGCCCCAATCCTGGTCAAACATAATGCCGCGTGAACGGTCTTCAGGTATGAAGGATTCGCGCATCAAATCTATCCAGCCCAGCGTTGCGGCGCGGTCACCTTCCAGCTTGCCCACGACCGTGCCTGAGTGCAGGTGGTCACCACCTGACAGACGCAGAATCTTGGCCAGTACGCGGAAGTGAATACCGTGGTGCGGGTTACGATCGAGCACAGCGTGCATCGCGCGGTGTATGTGCAACAACACACCATTTTTGCGGCACCAGTTGGCCAAACTTGTATTGGCCGTAAAGCCACCGGTTATATAGTCATGCATGATGATGGGTGCGCCAATCTCCTTGGCATACTCGGCACGCTCAAACATTTGCTCGCAGGTCGGAGCGGTTACGTTAAGGTAATGGCCTTTACGTTCACCGGTTTCAGCCTGAGCTGTCAAGGTCGCATCCTGTACAAACAGAAAGCGATCACGCCAGCGCATAAATGGTTGGCTGTTAATATTCTCATCGTCCTTGGTGAAGTCCAGGCCACCTCGCAGACATTCATAAACCGCACGACCATAGTTCTTCGCTGACAGACCCAGCTTGGGCTTGATCGTGCAACCCAGCATAGGGCGGCCATACTTGTTCATCTTGTCGCGCTCTACCTGAATGCCGTGTGGTGGACCACCGCAGGTCTTCACATAGTGCAAGGGGAACCGCACATCTTCAAGACGCAGACCACGAATCGCCTTGAAGCCGAACACGTTACCCACCAGCGAAGTAAACACGTTAACTACTGAGCCTTCTTCAAACAAATCGATAGGGTAGGCGACAAAAGCGTAGAAGCATGTGTCATCTCCCGGCACGTCTTCAATACGATATGCACGTCCCTTGTAATAGTCCATATCTGTCAACAGATCAGTCCATACAGTTGTCCAGGTACCCGTTGAAGATTCGGCAGCAACCGCTGCTGCAGCCTCTTCACGATCGACGCCCGCCTGCGGAGTGATCTTGAAACAAGCCAAGATATCCGAATCCAACGGTGTGTATTCCGGCATCCAGTACGTCTGCCGATATTCCTTAACACCTGCCTCATACTTTTTTGCGGCCATGTTTTCTCTCCTAATGCTATAGTTAATAAATTCTGTTGGAACCGTCATGCTGGTTCCGACAGCTTGATCAAATTGTGAGGCAGATAAAAGATTAATAAAAGTTATATATTTTTAACGTTATGATTAACTTTAATTTACTTAACATCGTTAGGGTCGCTAACTAAATTTAATTACCATTTTCCTGCCACTTCTCAACAACTGCGGGAACCTTCATAGTTTCTCCAACGGTTGCGCAGGATTCTGCATGAGCTATATAATTAATAAAAGTTAAATATTTTTATCATTATGATTAACTATTTCTTATCTTAAAGCTATGTCTATACACCACGCCACATTGCATCAACTGAAAATATTTGATGCGGTTGCACGCCATCTGAGCTTTGCCCGCGCGGCAGAAGAGCTGCACCTGACGCCCCCTGCGCTATCAATACAAGTCAAGCAACTAGCAGATGTGATTGGTCAACCGCTGTTCGAACAAATTGGAAAAAAAATATCGCTGACACCCGCCGGCACTATTTCATGGGCAACTTGCCGTGATGTACTTGACCGGCTTGAGCAACTGGCGCAAGAACTGGCAGGGCTTCAAGGCCTGGAAAAAGGCAGTCTCAAGATTGCAACGCTTGCAACGGCGAAATATTTCATTCCGCGCTTACTTGGTGAGTTTTGTGTCCAGCATACCGGTGTCGATACCGCGTTATATATGGGTAATCGCGAGACCCTGCTGAAAAGGCTCGCACGCAACCAGGATGATCTTTATATTCTTGGTCAGCCACCGGAAAATTTAAATGTGATTTCAGTCCCGTTTGCAGACAATCATCTGGTCGTCATAGCCAACCCGGAACATCCTCTGGCCCTGGAAAAAGACATTGCACCTTCGCGCCTGAAGGAGTTACCGTTTATTCAGCGCGAGACTGGCTCAGGCACGCGCCTTGCGGCAGAGAAATTTTTTGAACGTTACGGGATAAGCCTGAAGACGCGCATGGAGTTAGGCAGCAACGAGGCTGTAAAACAAGTCGTGGCTGGCGGTCTTGGTATTGGTATCCTGTCTGCCAGCACATTGCGCGCCGAGCTTTCCAGCGGTGAATTGGTGGTGCTTGATGTGCACGGTTTTCCACTGGACCGAAAATGGTATATGGTTTATCCCGAAGGCAAACATGTCTCACCAGCAACCAAAGTATTTATGGATTATCTGTTGGAGAGCACCCCTATGCAGGGTAAAAACAAGCCGCTCAAGGAAAGCAGTAAAAAAATCGTGGCTCAATCCAGAAAAAAATAACTTAACTACCACCTACTAAAGTAGGTGGGTACGCAAGATCGTGAAGAACCGAGGCCACTTCCCAAACGATGAAGCAGCCACCAAGCTGCTTTATCTGGCCTTGTGTCGAGTAGAGTAGAAAACAGGCTCTCGCCTGCCCTCCCTCATCAAACCGTACGTGCGGTTTTCCCGCATACGGCTTTCCGATGTTCTTTACGCCAAAGCATGCGCCGTTTTCCAGCCAGCCACCGTTGATAATTTGTAGAGAC
>JANXWX010000165.1 GCA_025350915.1 Nitrosomonadales bacterium | reverse complement strand
TGTAGTTGGTGCGCTTTTAGGCGTTACCTTATGGCTAAGGGATGATGTAAGAAACGAAATAATCAAGCAAAAATGGCTAGTCATTTTGACTCTTCTTTTCATTTGGGTAATTTTTCATGCGGAATTTGTTTCTCAAAACGGAGCGGAAGCGTGGAAAGAGTTTCTGGGGCAGTGGCTTCCCGCATATCTGGCTTTATTTTCAGGTATCGGTGTAGCATTAGCTGGCCGCACAATAAATGCTTCTGTCTACAAGAATTATTTGCTAGCAGTGCTTTCTGCTCAGCCAGTTTTATACTTGTATCTAAGTATTTATAAAAGCATACAGTTAGGCCATATAGCTACCGGATTTTTGGTGGTCAACTGGGGTACGGATCTCAAGCCTAGTTTGACTTTTTCATCTGACATGCTGGCTGCGTTGGCTTGTGCAAAGCTTTTAGAGTCATTTAACTCCGGCGACAAGCCAGACAATTATAAATATATATGGATAATATTAATTGCTTTGGCTATGTATATAGCTATGTTCACATCAACCCTGAATTCAATGTTGCTGATTGGTGCTTGCATCATAATTATGCTTGCTCTTTTGGGTTATAGTCTAAAAAGACTACGGACGCGCATTTGCATCTCATTTTCGATACTAATAGTCATGATGGCAATTGTAGTCACTAGTATTGCGTTCAAATATCCCAATTATTGGGGAAACAAAGTAAGCAATACATTAGTAGCGTTAAACATTGATAAATATCAAAACTGGACAAATTTTTACAGCCTAGGCTTGCCCAGTAACGAACTGGGCGAACAGCTGCCAGAAAGCTTTTATTTGCATGTTGCTTATGCTCGAGCAGGTTTCCGAGCAGTACTTGAAAACCCATTAGGATATGGTGTTACCAGGCATGCATTCGAGCAGTTAATACTGAAAAAGTATCCTGATGTACGAATTACAAGTACCCACAATGGATATTTAGATTTAGCCTGCGCTGTCGGCATTCCAGGATTGTTGTTATTTGTACTGGCGCTTATTGCAATTTTTAGGCAGTTAAGTCGCTCCCGATCTGAATTTGCGCGACCGGCAATGTGGATGATTGGTATGTATGCTATGCACTGGATGCTTGATCCGCTCTCAAGAGATCATTTCTTTGAATTATATTTATTCATCATCGCTTTAATGATGACACTCACCCTGAATATAGGGCCACAAAATACTCTACTTGGCAACCAGGGTAAGGCATTATAATTAGGCCTTAGAGCAATATTGGCCAGTTTATTGAGGACGGTTTATTTCTGAATTCGAAGTGTCAGAAATCGTTTTTTCAATTTGATGTGTATATTGATTGGTGCATTATCTGTTTTCCAATAAGCGTATTGTTATTAGTAATGCAGCGAAAGAAGGGTTCGTTTTGACAGGTATGAGGACTACAACCGCAGTAAATCAACCTTTATTACAGGATAAAGTGCTTAAGACCAAATGTCTGTTTCTTAATTTATTAAGAATATTCAGACCGAGTCTTATATTGGATGTAGGCAGTATGGATGGTTCAGATTCAATGCGATTCCGCCGTATGTCTCCTCAAAGCAAGATTATTGCGATTGAAGCCAATCCGTATCATTTTTCAAATATGCAAAGAAACGAAGAGTTGACTTCAATGAACATTGAAGTGCGTCATCGGCTTGCCTCTACCGAGGCTGTGAAAGGAAAATTCTTTATTACCAAAGGTGCGGTAGCCGGTGTTATCGGCGGCAATATGGGAACGTCTTCTTCGCTGAAACCTGTTGATGATTCCGATGTGGCGGAAGAAATTGAGGTTGAAACTATTCGTCTTGATGAGGTAATAGCTGAGGCAATTACGCCGAAGGATTGGGTTGCAATGTGGATTGATGTGGAAGGGGCTGCCTTTGAAGTATTGAGCAGCGTTGCTCGAGCAAAACAACAAATAGCATTGCTACATGTTGAAGTTGAACTGGTTGAGTTCTGGTGCGGTCAAAAATTAAAAAATGATGTGGTAAAGCTTGTCAATGAAATGGGGCTGGTTTTGTTAGCGCGTAGCGATAATGCAACCCAACAGGATCTGGTATTTATCAATGAACAGTTGCTGAATGAACAAGCAGGAGGAGTCAGATTGGCACTGAATCTGGCTAAATGGCTTGGCCCAGCTTCTAGTCGATTGCTTGCTAAGATTTAGAAAACGGGTCCTATATTCATAATAAGCTAATGTTTTAACTGAATGGCTTTGCTGGCGCTGTTAGTCCTGATGATTCATTTTCAATTAAGGTATCTTTAAGCTCAAACTGGATATGATGCAGTTGAGCATAAACGCCATGTTTATCCAGTAACTCTCTATGAGAGCCTACCTCGACGATTTGTCCTTTTTGCATGACTACAATCCGGTCAGCTTTCTCGATCGTCGATAGCCGATGGGCAATCACCAAAGTAGTACGGCCGTGCATGAGTGTTTCAAGAGCCGCCTGCACATGTCGTTCGGATTCACTATCCAGTGCCGACGTGGCCTCGTCAAGAATCAAAATGGGTGCGTTTTTAAGAATTGCACGTGCAATGGCGATGCGTTGTCGTTGTCCACCGGACAAACGTACTCCTTTTTCCCCTACCAGGGTATTTAGACCAAGGGGCATATCCTTGATAAATTCCATAGCGTGTGCAGCCTTGGCCGCAGCAATTATTTCTGCCTCAGGTACCTCTCGCATTTGTCCATAAGCAATATTGGCGGCAACAGTGTCGTTGAACAGAATGACTTCCTGGCTAACCAGCGCAATGTTTGCGCGCAGATTGGAGAGGCTTAACTCGGTTAAATTGTGTCCATCCAAAGTAATGCGTCCGGCAGTCGGTGTGTAAAAGCGGGGAACTAGATTGGCTATTGTTGTCTTGCCACTACCCGAAGCGCCAACCAGTGCAACGGATTGACCAGCGGGAATTTCCAGGCAGATATCTCGAAGTGCCAGTCTCGCATTTTCTTCATCTGGCTGGTAGCTGAAGTTGACATGCTCAAATGTAATCGTGCCGTTAGCACGTTGGATTTCATGTGTTCCGGTATCGACTTCATTTGGAGTATCGAGCAAAGCAAATACACTTTCGGCAGCAGCTAATCCATTTTGCAAATACACGCTGACTCCCGTTAT
>JANXWX010000096.1 GCA_025350915.1 Nitrosomonadales bacterium | reverse complement strand
TGCATCTGGGCGTAAGCAGAGGTGAGGCGCATCTCAATTTACCCTTGGTTCCATCAGTTGTACTCGCGCTCCTCATTCCTAATTTTCTTTGGTATTGGGTGCATCGATATAGTCATGAATCCCGTAGCCGGTTGGGTAACTGGTTCTGGCGCATGCATTTGGCCCATCATTTGCCACAACAGGTATATTTATGGATGCATGCGGTTTCTCACCCGATTAATGTGCTAGTTGTGCGTCAGATATTGACGTTGCCGCTGTTTGCGCTGGGCTTTTCAACGGAAGCATTATTTGTGGCCAATCTTATTGTTGGCTTGCAAGGCCTGGTGTCCCATTACAATGTTGATATTCGCACCGGATGGTGGAATTACATATTGATCGGTACTGAATTGCATCGCTTCCATCACAGCGCCGATGCTGATCAGGCGAAAAATTATGGTGCGGTGGTGAGTCTTTGGAATTTGATTTTCGGCACTTTTTATTACCGGCCGAGCCAACATCCTGAGGCGCTGGGTATTGCAGATCCGGCGAGTTATCCGACAGATCAGCAGTTTTGGCTGTGTATTGAAATTACCCTTTGGCGCTTAAGGAAGTGATTAAATCAACCCGTGCGGTTTGTGTTTGGCTTTGCTGAGTATGCGTCTATACAGCCAGAGGAATTTTAGGGTCAGGTTTGTTATTTGACATCAATATTTTTCCCGAAGCAAAGTTACATAAGCGTAACAAGGTGTTTTGGTTTCGCGCCAGTTACTGCATCCAATGGAATACCTCGATCAAGTGTAACAAATCGCCCACTCTGTTTTACAGCAAGTGCCAGAAGATAAATATCAGTTACTTGTCTGGAACTTAATACCTTGTTCCAGTTTAAGCCGTCAGGTTGCAGGAGACTAACAGAATCAGGCCAGAATCCATGTGAGGGGTGTTGGGCGGCTTCGGTCAGCCGTTCTGCTATTTGTATTGCTGGGACTGTATTAGGATAACCCGGCTGGGAAAAAATGCGTATGCAGCCATTTTGAGTAATGGGGCAAGAAGCCCAGCCTGAATCAATGTTGTCTGCAAGCCAGACGGTTACAAGCTTGTTGTGTATATGACTGCTATCAAGCAGGGCTATCAGGACATTCACATCCAGTAGTGCTCGCATTACATTCCTTCAGCGTCTCGAAGGCGATTAACAGTGTCGTTGGTTACAACAGCTTTACCTGCAGGGAATGGGTGAAAACCAGCGACTGTTGGGTTCTTCAATTTTGAACTTTGCAGGGTTGAAAGATTATCAGTGTGTCCGGTTAACGCCTTGCGCAACAATTGAGAGACGACTTGGCCTGCGGATGCGTTCTGTTTTCTGGCTAGCTCTTTTGTCGCTTCCAGTACATCGTTGTCTATATCCAGAGTTGTTCTCATTTGGCACCCCTTGAGAGTGATGATTTGATGCGATGATTCTATCGCATCAAATTGGACGCTGCAACTGGATAATGTAAATTATCCATTAAATTATATGGTTAGTTTAAATCAACCCGCGCGGTTTATGTTTGGCTTTGCTGAGTATGCGTCTATACAGCCAGTGCGGCAGGCGTTTAAGCACATGCCCGACCAAACCCATCTGCCACGGTACCACCGCAAACACTTTGCGTGCCTTGATAACCCGCGCGATACGCAATGCCGCTTCATCGGCAGGAAGTATAAAGGGCATGGTGTAGGGATTGATCGCAGTCATCGGTGTTTCGATATAACCGGGGCACAGGGTGACAACACTGATACCACTGCCGTGCAGTTCGACACGTAAACTTTCCAGATAGCTGATCAGTGCTGCCTTTGAGGCTGAATACGCGCCCGCGCCCGGCAGGCCGCGGAAGCCGGCAACACTGGCGACGCCGACCAGGGTGCCACAACCTGATTTGCGCATCGCGGATATAAACGGCTGGAAAGTTTTTACGACGCCCATTACATTGATGTCCATTACCTGCTGGAAAGCATGAAGATCTTCGGCGTATTCGGTGAGGGTGCCGCTACTGACGCCGGCATTGGCAATGACAATATCGGGCAAACCTACGCGGGTGATGAAATCCTGTGCGGCGGATTGCAGGGCAGGCGCATCCCGAACATCCAGCGCATAACAGGAAACTTGTCCGGGAAATTGTTCAGCCAGTGTTTGCAGCAGATCAGCACGGCGTGCACATGCGGCGACGTGTGCGCCCTGCTGCAGATAGTGTGTGGCCAACGCCAGGCCGAGGCCGCTCGATGCGCCGCTAATAACGACGCGCAAAGGCATTAGCGGTTGCCTGCGCGTTCCTTGCGGGCTTTGTCAACCAGTTCAGCCAGAACTTTGGCAGTTTCACCTGGCTGCAAGCCGGTGATCATATATTTGCCGTCCACGATGAGGGTAGGTGTGCCGCGGATCGCATAGGTCTGGGTGAGTTGTTTGCTGCGCATGATTTTGCTCTGCACACCAAAGGAGTGATACGCCTCGCTGAATTTTTTGCTGTCGACGCCGTGCTTGGCGACGAATGCGGCAATTTTGCTTTCATCACTCAAGTTGATATTGTTTACATTCCAGGCATCGTAGAGTGCATTGTGCAGTTTATGGTTTTTCCCCAAGACTTCCAGGGCGTAGTAGGTGTAGGCCATGGGCTCCCAGCCCGGATTAAAGATGGTTGGTACCAAAACCAGATCCACATCTTTGGGCATTTTCTTTTCCCAGGCGCTCAATTCGGGATGCAGATGGAAGCAGTGCGAGCAACCATAGAAGAAAAATTCCAGCACTTCAACTTTGTTGCCGCTGCTGGTTGGCTGGGGAGGGTCGATCAGTTTGTAGTCGGTTCCTTCCACAGGCGCTGCTGACAATTGAGTTGAGAATATAAAGGCGAATATAACTAAAGCGTGTTTAAGGAATTTCACAAATTTCTCCCGTCGTTTAAAAAATTGCGTTAAGTAAAATTACTGCGCCTTGATTGGAGCTGCATTGAGCCCATTAAGTTTCAAACTTGCCAGCGCTTCATTCATTTCATTCGCGTTTTTATACGGGCCAAGGCGTACCCTGTACCATAAGCCCTTGTCGGGTATATTCGCCGGCTGGATATTTGCCACCATGCCAAGCAAGGCGAGCTTGGCCTTTACTTTTTCAGCGTCATCCATATTGGTATACGCACCTTCCTGCAAGAAGTATGCAGAAGTTGGAGTGGTTTTGGCAGGTGTGGGTGGTGTCTGTTTCAGCAGGGCAAGGTCACGTCGTTCTGCCTTTTTGGCGGAGTTGTCCGGTTTTTCAGTCAACTCCTTGTAAAACTCAAAGCGTGCTTTCCCATCGCTGCCTGCAGAGGCTGTGCCGGCAACAGCGGGTTTGCCAGTGGTATTTTTGTCTGTAGTTTCGGCAGCTTTGGAAACCTGGGGGATATCTTTTGTGGTTGGTACAGGAACATTATTTTTTTTCAGCACAAACCAGGCAATGCCGCCCGCGATCGCCAACCCCATAACCATCCCCAGCAGTATACCGGCAAATACGGGGAACTCATTGTTACCGCCGGCTCGATTACTATTTTTGCTCATAACAACCTCTTAAAGAAAAGCTCGAGTTGAGACTCGTTTATTCCCTTTCCCCCGGTTGAGGGTTAGGGAAAGTTTACATTTTTTCAGGAGCGGTTACGCCCAGTAAATCCAGGCCGTTTCTTATGACCTGCGCACTGGCCGCAATCAATGCCAGGCGGGCCAGCTTTACTTTTTCATCATCAACCAGGAAACGTGATGCATTATAGTAGCTGTGGAAATCGGCCGCCAAATCTTTCAGGTAAAAAGCGATTAGGTGCGGGGATAAATCAGTTGCGGCGCTTTCAATTGTTTGCGGATAATCAATGAGCCGTTGCAGCAAAATTTGTTCGTACTCGCTTTCCAGTGCGCTCATATCTGCCCCGGCAAGTGCGTCGAGCTTGCCATCCCACTGCGACAGCACACTGTGGATACGCGCATGGGCATATTGTATGTAATACACCGGGTTTTCATTGCTTTGCGATTTTGCCAGGTCAATATCAAACACCAGTTGTGTGTCCGGGTGTCGTGCAGCAAGGAAGAAACGGGTAGCGTCGCAGCCCACCTCATCAATCAAATCGCGCAGGGTTACATAGCTGCCGGCACGCTTGGATATTTTGACCTCTTCGCCGTTGCGCAGCACGGTAACCATCTGGTGCAGCACATAGTCCGGCCAGCCCTTGGGTATGCCGATATCCAGTGCCTGCAAGCCGGCACGCACACGGGTAATGGTGCTGTGATGATCCGCACCCTGTTCGTTAATTACTTTAGTAAAGCCACGCTGCCATTTATCCAGATGGTAAGCGACATCCGGCACAAAGTAGGTGTAACCCCCGTCTGTTTTGCGCATCACACGGTCTTTGTCGTCACCAAAATCAGTGGTGCGCAGCCATAAGGCGCCGTCTTTTTCGTAGGTATGCCCGCTGGCAATCAGTTTTTTTACAGCGGCTTCCACTTTGCCGTCGGTGTAGAGCGCAGACTCCAATGAATACACATCAAAACGTATTTTAAACGCGTGCAAATCGAGATCCTGTTCGCGGCGCAAATACGCAACGCCAAAGTGGCGGATGGAATTGGCGTCTTCTATGTCACCCGTGGCGCGCACATGTTGATAGTCCGCATCGATTGCTTCTTTCGCAATAAAAGCCCGTGCAATATCGTTGATATAGTCGCCGCGGTAACCGTTTTCAGGCCAGGCTGGATCGTCCGGTGTCACACCCTTGCAGCGCAATTGGACTGACAATGTCAGGTTGTCTATTTGCGCACCCGCATCGTTGTAGTAAAACTCACGGGTGACATCCCAGCCTGCCTTGTCCAGTAAACGGCATAAGCAGTCGCCCACGGCCGCACCACGACCATGCCCAACATGCAGCGGGCCGGTCGGATTGGCCGAAACAAATTCCACCTGCAATTTGCGCCCCTCGCCCAGATTGATACGTCCAAACTCTTCGCCCAGTTGCAGCACACCGCGCACAACGCTTTGTTTGGCGGCGGTGGTGATGAAGACGTTGATAAAACCGGCACCGGCAATTTCAACTTTGCCAACAACAGGTGACGCAGGCAGAGCGTCGATTAAAGCCTGTGCAATATCACGCGGACTGCGGCGCATAGGCTTTGCAAGTTGCATGGCCAGATTGCAGGCGTAATCGCCATGCTGTGCCTGTTTGGGCCTGTCCATGACTACCTTTTGCGAGTCGGCAAGATCGGGTGCGACAGTTTGGAGTGCCTGGGTAAAAAGTTCGGCCAGATGGGATTTAAAGTTGGAAACTGCGGTAGTCATTGCTAAATATGTGCAAAAGAAGCCGTGATTATAACATTTTGACGTGTACGCATTGAGGGCGAAAAGAGAATTTGTACGGACACATAAATATCTTCAACCATGCTCACGTGATAAAATATGCTTCTGGCCACGCTATTGCACTGCATTTTGTGAATTGCTGATCCTTGAGGCGCTGATCAAACGATAGGGCAACTTTCTATGCAAATCGTTCCTATAATTCCGCAACAAACTACCGGTGTGACGGTGAGTCCCGATGTAAAAGGCGTATCCGCAGTTAAACCTGTTCAACATATTTCCGAAGAAGCGTTGCCAGTCCTGGTGAGTGAAGAAAATCCGACTCGCAAGGCTATTGAAATTACACAGCAGGAAAAGCGTATCGTGTCGCAACAGCAGGAACGCAGAGTATTTTGCCGCCGCATAAATTATCTGCCCTTGCTGGAAGAACTGCGTGCATCTATTGACAGACGCAGGCATAGGCAGAGAAATACTGATCTGCTGGAACATATTGATGAAGTAGCTTGAAGAATAAATGAAAGGTTATCGTGTCAAAAATTATTGTTGCAGCTTTGTATAAATTCGCGAAGTTGCCTGATTACCAGGCGATGCAACCTGGGTTGTTAAGTCATTGTATTGATAGTGGCCTCTACGGAACCTTGTTGCTGGCTGAGGAAGGCATTAACGGTACTGTAGCGGGCTCGCGCGCAGGTATTGATGCATTGATGCGCTTTCTCAAGACTGATAAACGTCTTGCAGATATTGAGCATAAGGAATCCTATGCGGATGAAATGCCGTTCACGCGCATCAAAGTAAAGTTAAAAAAGGAAATCGTAACGTTGGGTGTGCCGGGTATTAATCCAAATAACAAAGTGGGCACTTATGTCGCTCCGGAAGACTGGAATGCGCTGATATCCGACCCGGATGTTATTTTAATTGATACACGCAATGGCTATGAGTGCGATATCGGTACCTTTCGTCGGGCAATAGATCCGCACACGACTAATTTTCGTGAGTTTCCGGCATATATCCAGCACAATTTTAATCCGGCTAAACACAAGAAAATTGCGATGTTTTGCACGGGTGGAATACGCTGTGAAAAGGCCAGCTCGCTTATGGTAGAACAGGGCTTTGAGCAGGTTTATCATTTGCAGGGAGGGATACTGAAATATCTGGAGAAAATTCCGCCAGCAGAGAGTCTATGGGAAGGCGAGTGTTTTGTATTTGATCAGCGTATTTCAGTTGGTCACGGATTAAAGGTGGGCGAATTTGAGCAATGCCATGGTTGCCGTCATCCGGTGTCACCCGAAGATAAAAAGTCGGAACACTATGTGGTAGGAGTGTCATGCCCACATTGTTTTGAAAGCTTGACCGAAGAGAAACGCATACGATTTTCCGAGCGGCAAAAGCAGTCAGAGTTAGCAAGGAAATCAGGTAAAGAGCATATTGGTGTTGAACAAAAAGCACGCAAAGAATAGCTTGAATTTAAATACAATGGCAGGCATAGTTTGTCGCATTAGAGCAGCATGAATTTAATAGT
The DNA here is from genome assembly GCA_025350915.1 of Nitrosomonadales bacterium. GTDB lineage: Bacteria > Pseudomonadota > Gammaproteobacteria > Burkholderiales > Gallionellaceae > 39-52-133. The sequence continues at coordinate 8,469 of JANXWX010000096.1, read as the reverse complement.
ATTTGTTGGAATAAAAATAGTCATCGCCACGTTGCAACTTGCGGCGACATGATTTCACGATATCTGGCAAGGATAGATCGAAAATATAACTTGATGTATTTGGGAGGATTAATGAGCGCTTTTAGAGAAAAAATAGTAAAGAGTGTTTTATGCATTGTGTTGCTTGCGCCTTTATCGGTGATGGCTGCAGATGGTGTGGAAGCCAAGCCACAGCCTGAAGCGGCTGTATCGCAGGCAGAGCAGCCAAAACCTCAAGTAGAACAGCCAAAAGCCCAGGTAGTTTCACCCAAACACCAATTAGCCCAGGCAAAACCACCGGCACAACAACCTGCGCCAGCACAAGCTGCGCCAGCAAAATCAAACACAGGTTCGGCATCAATCACGATTAAAGGGGGGGGCAGTCAGCCTATTTCACCTTTGTATATCGTTCGGAGTAAAAGTTATGAGGCACGATATCGTGAAGTGGCCATGTCTTACAAAGTGTCGAATGTGGTCAAGGGAATTGAAGATCTCGAAGCGGATAAAATTGACTATGCTGGTTCTGAAATTCCGCTGAAAATGGACGAATTAAAGAAAAAAGGATTGTTTCAATTTCCGACGGCATTAATATCATTTTCTCCCGTTGCAAATATTCCAGGCGTACATAGCGGCGAGCTGAAGCTTGATGACGCAACCATTGCAGGTATTTTTCTGGGCACAATAAAAAAGTGGAACGACCCGCGACTGGTTGAGCTGAATCCAAAATTACCTTTGCCTGATGCAGAAATTAATACCGTGCATCGAAACAGCGGCAATACCATTACCTATGTTCTGAGTGACTATTTGAGTAAAGTAAGCCCGGAGTGGGCGACAAAAGTAGGGGTTGGTTCATCCCTGAAATGGCCGATAGGACAAGAGGTAGGAAATGGTACGAATGAAGCCATGATGGAATACATTAAGAAAACACCCTATTCCATCGGGTTTACCATGTTGTCTTTGGTGCTTAAAAATAATTTGAACCTGGTCAAAATGAAAAATCGTGATGGTAAATTTATCAGCGCGACTCCGGAGGGTGTGATGGCGGCTTCAAGTAACGCCAAATGGAATGTGGAGGATGGGTTTTATAATGTATTGACCAACCAGGCCGGGCCTGACACCTGGCCATTTGTGATGCCTGGATATGCAACAATGAAAGCGCAACCGGTGCATCCGCAAAACACCAGGACATTGCTGCATTTTTTTGATAGTGGCTTGAGAAGAGGTCAGATAGAAGTGGTCAGTGCTGATTTGATACCCCTGCCGGATTCGGTGGCTACAATAATTCGCGATGCGTTGAAGCAGCAGTACGCGGCGGGAAGTGCCAAGTAAATTATTGCTGATATTGCATGAATTGCGGCTGAATTTTATTGATGATCAAAGGCTATATTTATAATTGGAATATACAAAGGAATTGATAATGGGATATCTTCACAAATATTTATTAGTGTGTATTGCAGTGTGGCCAATGTTGATAAATTCCGATGTGGTTGTAGCTGCGAATGTTGCGGAGCGATCAATCAAAATCGTTGGTGGTGGTAGCCAGCCAACTGCCAATTTGTATCAGGTATGGGGTAAAAGTTACGAGAAGCGTTACGTAGATGTATCAATGATTTATAACATCTCCAACGTGGTGAAAGGGATTGCTGATCTTGAAGAAAACAAAATTGATTATGCCGGCTCGGAAATACCACTGCAGGCTGACGAGCTAAAAAGGAAAGGACTTTTTCAGTTCCCTACTGCACTGATTGCATTTACGCCAGTGGCGAATATTCCCGGCGTCCACAGTGGAGAGCTCAGACTGGATGACGCAACGCTTGCTGGCATCTTCCTGGGCACTATTCAAAAATGGAATGATCCACGTCTTGTTGAAATCAATCCTAAATTGAAACTACCTAATGCACCGATTGTGACGGTCCATCGTAATACCGGTAACACGATCACCTATGTGTTAAGCAGTTATCTGAGCAAGGTGAGTCCGGATTGGGCGGCGACGGTGGGTGTAGGTTCAACATTGAAGTGGCCTGTTGGGCAAGAGGTAGGCAACGGGACCAATGAAGCAATGCTGGAGCATATCAAGAAGACGCCATATTCCGTCGGATTTACTATGTTGTCTCTGGTATTGAAGAGTGGGTTAAATCTGGTCAAGATGAAAAACAAGGATGGTAATTTTGTCAGTGCAACTCCTGAGGGGGTGATGACAGCTTCTTCAAATGCAACCTGGAATGTTGAAAATGGCTTTTATAATGTATTGACCAACCAGAGCGGAGCGAATACTTGGCCTTTTGTTATGACAGGCTATGCAACGGTAAAGTTAGAACCTGCGCGCCCACAGAACATGAAAACCATGTTTCATTTCTTTGATATAGGTTTGAAAAGGGGTCAGATTGAGGTCGTCAGTGCTGATTTGATCCCGTTGCCCGATTCTGTGGCTGAAATTATTCGCGCGGCGATAAAACAGCAATAATTTTCATTGTTGCTATGTTATTACCTAGTCTAGGTTTGGGGGTATTTTGGATTGCTTATTGAGCCGGCGAAACATCAGTAAACACAATAGGTTGATGGGTAAAAAGGTGGCGTAAGCCGCCTTTTTTATGTAATTAAATCAGTGGTTATTCCGTAACTATTCCCAGTCTTCATTATGTTATTCTAAACGCCAGACGATTTTGCATTAAACCAGATGAAGTATTTATTTTTATTACTCTTGTTGATTTCTGCTGTTGCAGTGGCAGATCAAGAAGAAGATTTTCAGGCTGCACGAGAAGCCTATCGTGCTGGGGATGCTGCACGCCTGGATGTGCTGGCTGAAAATCTGAAAAATACCGTGCTGGAACCCTATGTCACTGCTTATCAGTTGCGCTTGCGCATGTATACGCGCAGTCCGGTCGGGTTTAAAGAGTTTATAGCGCGGCCTGACAATACCCCTGTTATTGATCAATTGCGTTCGGACTGGCTTAAGTGGCAAGCCAAGCAGCAGAATTGGGATGAGTTTAATGCCGGCTTTCCACGTTTGTTGCAAGTCGATGATGAGCTGACGTGCTTCGCACTGCAAGCACGCCTGCCCGGAAATGAAGACTTGGTGTTGCATGATGTACGCGAATTCTGGTTTAGCGGTATGGGACAACCTGAAAGTTGCGTGACCTTATTTAATTTGGCCTTGGCTAAAGGAATTATCAGTGATGACGAGGTTTGGCAACGAACACGTCTGGCGCTGGAGGTAAATAACACGGAACTGGTAAAACAACTTGTTGCGCGCTTGCCATTAGAGCGAAAGATATCAGTTAGAGCATTGGAAAGTGCCGCTGCGCAACCTGATCGCTACCTTGCACGGGTTAAGCTAGATAAATCTACCGAGGCCGACCGCATCGTTGCTTTATATGCCTTGCAGCGCCTCGCCAAGCAATTGCCGCAACTGGCTTATACCCGCTGGAAGAAGATTGAAGACAAATTTACAAGTGACGAGCAATTTTATTTTTATGGGTGGCTGGGTTATGAAGGGGCGCGTAACCTGGACGATCGTGCATTGTCGTGGTTTAAGTCATCCAAGGATGCCCCTTTAAATGATCTTCAATTGGCCTGGCGGACACGTGCTGCACTGCGTGCCCATAACTGGCATGAAGTGTGGACCAGCATTACTGCAATGTCTCCCAGCCAACAGCGTGAGGGTGTGTGGCGCTACTGGAAGGCGCGAGCATGGAAGGTGTTGGGCCGGGATTCTGAAGCTGAAATCTTGTTCGTGGGTTTAAGTCGTGAATACAATTTTTACGGGCAGCTCGCACTTGAGGAGTTGGGAACTACATCCCCAGGCGATATCAAGCCGGAGAATTTTCAGCCTACAATTTTCGAAATAGAAGCGATGCAATCGCAGCCGCCAATGCAACGAACGATATTGCTGTACCGCATGGGGTTGCGTGAAGAAGCGGCGAAAGAGTGGTCGCTCGCCGTGCGCAAGCTGGATGATAGGCAGTTATTGGTGGCTTCCGAGATCGCAAGCCGAAATGAAATGTATGATCGTTCGATCAATGCCGCCGATCGTACTGTCTTGTTGCACGATTTTAGCTTGCGCTACCCTTCGCCTTTTCGTGATAGTTTGCAGGGTAATATTCAGGAAAACAAACTCGATGAAGCTTGGGTTTACGGTTTAATGCGCCAGGAAAGTCGCTTTGTTACGCAGGCAAAATCCAATGTGGGCGCGCTCGGCCTGATGCAGGTTATGCCGGCTACAGCACGCTGGGTTGCTCAGAAATTGGGCATGAAGGATTATCGCAAAGTACTCGTGAGTCAACTGGATACGAATCTTAAATTGGGGACGTACTATATGAAAAACGTGTTGTCCACATTGGGCAATAGTCCCGTCCTGGCTTCCGCTGCCTACAATGCAGGCCCTGCCAGAGCGCGCAGATGGCAAGCGGACAAGCCACTGGAAGGCGCCATCTATGTTGAATGCATACCGTTTGATGAGACACGGGATTATGTGAAAAAAGTAATGAGCAACACGATGTATTACGCCAGAGTATTTGGCCATGCAACGTTGTCACTAAAGGAAAGGCTTGGCATGATAGAGGGCAAGTCCGGTACAAATCCACGTTCGATGCGAAATGAAAGATAGTTCGTATCAAACCTATTGTGTCGGGGGGGCGGTGCGCGACAAATTGCTGAACCTGCCGGTGCAGGACAGGGATTGGGTGGTTGTCGGTGCGACACCCGAGCAGATGACGGCACAAGGCTACACACCAGTAGGTAAAGATTTTCCGGTATTTTTACATCCTGACACACATGAAGAGTATGCACTGGCTCGCACAGAGCGCAAGACAGCATTGGGCTACAAAGGCTTTGCAGTGTATGCCGCGCCGGATGTGACGCTGGAACAGGATTTATCCCGGCGCGATTTTACCATCAATGCGATCGCACAGGCAGAAGATGGCAGTCTGATTGATCCTTATCATGGTATGGCTGATTTGCAAGCGGGCATCCTGCGACATGTCAGCGTGGCATTTAACGAAGATCCGGTTCGAATCTTGCGGGCGGCGCGTTTTGTTGCCCGTTTTGGTTTCGCAATTGCACCCGAAACTTTGCAGTTGATGCAATCAATGGTAAGCAACGGCGAAGTCGATGCCCTGGTGCCCGAGCGCGTGTGGCAGGAATTGGCACGGGGCCTGATGGAAAAAAATCCCTCGCGATTTATCACCACGCTGCGTGATTGCGGGGCGCTGAAAAAAATTCTCCCCGAAGTGGATGCCTTGTTCGGTGTGCCACAACCACCACAGCACCACCCGGAAATCGATTGCGGCATCCATACCATGATGGCGCTTGATGATACTGCCCGACAAAATTACACGCTTGAGGTACGTTTTGCGGCTTTGATGCACGACCTGGGCAAGGGCAATACGCCACGGGATATATTGCCCCGCCATATAGGTCACGAGAAGCGCAGTGTTGAGCTGCTACGCGTTGTATGCGAGCGGCTGCGTATACCTGGCGACTGCCGCGACCTGGGCCTGCTGGTAGCGCAATACCATGGTGATGTGCATCGCGCAAAGCAACTGCGGGCTGACACTGTCGTACGGTTGTTTAACAGTTGTGATGTCTGGCGCAAACCGGAACGTTTCAACCTAATACTGGAGGCTTGTGCATCAGACGCGCGCGGTCGCGCCGGCCATGAGCAGGATGAGTATCCGCAGGCAGTTTACCTGCTGGACTTGTTGAAGGCGGCACAGGCTGTGAACGCCGGGGAAATTGCGCTGCAGTGCGAAGATAAAAATTTAATATCAGATCGAGTCAAAGAAGCACGGGTAAAAGCGGTAGACGCGTTGATGGAAAAATGAGCAGTTAAAGGACTTCACAAACAAAAGCCCGCAACCGCGGGCCGTTGGGTAATTTTACATAGCCGAATTTATTTCATTCTGTCGCTGCTTTTGCAATTGCTGCCAATAAACCATCCAATTTTTTTGCCGGCTCATCCTGTCCCTTGATCTTGTGCTTCGCCACAATCGAAGATACTGTGTTGTAACTCAGAAATACTTTGCCAGTGGCGTCTTCATTCAATAATGCCTTAAGCGGGAAATCAATTGCCGACTCTGGAGCTGCGACCATAAAGGGTGTGCCACCTTTGGGGTTGCCAAAGATAGTGACAGTGGCAGGCAACATTTTCAAGCCCGCTTTCTGTGCGCCATCCGCGTGATCAATTTTGGCAAAAACAGTTAAGCCCTTTTCTTTAAGCACTGCCTCAAGTTTTGCCTGCGTGTCATTAAATCCGCGTTTGCTAGCCTGTGTTTTCATGGTGTCATCCGCGTTTGCTGAAAAAGAAATTGCCAACATACTCATCAGTATCAATATATATTTCATTGCCTTTTCTCACTGGGTTGATTGGTGATACTTCAATAATAAAAACCGGAAATCGTAAGAGTACCGATATTGGTTTTCGGCCGAAAGTTAATTTTATCGCTGGATCTGAAACTTGCTTCTTGATAGTCCTATTCATAGTATACAGCTATCGGACATATTAGTCATGATACAAGTACTTTACTTGCAGCAAACACGTGTAATTGTAATATTTTGATATAAAACAAAGTGTTGAATGTGATTTATTGTGCTTTAAGCTATGTAAAAAAGTAGCAAGGTAATTTGCTTCCCTATTTCAATATTTGCAGTTTTGACTTATGAATTCATCAAGAAATATACATCTGAAAACGTCTTGGTGTAAGTAATGGGTGGTGAGTAACGACAAAGAGGCAGGGCCATAAAAAATGAGCCGGTTGCGTGTAGAAAGTATCAAGGCATTAAAGAAGCTGTTTAGTGCCGTAGACGGGCTGGATTCTACTGAATTGTTTTACTTAAAAATATTAAAAGGAAAATTTCATGAATCAATATATTTATATCTGGGGGAGCGTCAGCAAATTTCTCGAGTCAATTGGCACTTATATTCCAAGATTGGGGCTTCGATTGTTTTTAGCGTATGAGTTTTGGCTGGCAGGCGTTGAGAAATTCAATGGGACTAACTGGTTTGCTGATATAAAATCGGATTTCCCTTTTCCATTTAATATGATTGCTCCCGAAATAAGTTGGCAGCTTTCAACCTGGTTTGAATTGGTTGGTGCAGTTGGGTTAGCGCTCGGCTTGGCAACTCGTTTTTTTAGCATTTCGCTCGTTGTGTTAACGATCGTTGCATGGGCTGCTGTTCATGCCGGCAACGGTTACAACGTATGTGATAATGGGTATAAATTGCCATTGGTATATTTAATCATGTTCATCCCAATATTTTTCAATGGGGCAGGTAAGGTGAGTCTGGATCATGTACTGTGGAATCGAATTGCAAAGGCATAGTAATATGGCGTGATTCGAAATTTATCTGTCCTGGAATAATGTCTGTGCAGTTTTGTTAACAACTCAGGCGGGCACATAAAGTGGCTCAAACTGAAATAACAATAACTTTTGGGTATCCACAATTACGATGAATAAAGTGCAAAACACAAAGTCGCGCAGTCCGTGTCGTCCTGAAGATTGGGTTTCACAACATGGGGATTATCTTTTCCGTTACGCCATGGTTAAGTTAAGAGATGAGCATCTGGCGGAAGATGCCGTTCAGGAAACCCTGCTGGCGGCGTTACAGGGGCATAAGAATTTTTCAGGAGACTCAACTGAAAAAACATGGCTGGTCGGTATACTCAAGCACAAAATTGTGGATCTTATTCGCAAGAAAGTTCGTGAGCCGACGCTGGTCAACGTGGATGAACCCATGGAGTTCGGTCAGGATGAAGTGAGCGAGTCCATGTTTGACGATACCGGACACTGGGTAACACCTTGTCAGGACTGGGGAAGCCCCGACAAGGTGCTGGAACAGAAGCGTTTTTGGGAATTGTTGACCTATTGTTTGAAGCGTTTGCCGCCGCAATTGGCCATGCTTTACTCATTGCGTGAAATTTCCGGTATGGAGACTGAAGATATTTGTAAGGATTTGAATATCTCGTCGACCAACAGTTGGGTAATGCTGCATCGTGCGCGTTTGGGATTGAAGCAGTGTTTTGAATTAAATTGGCTGGGCGATGTGAAAGTGGGAGCAAGATAATGTTGACATGCAAGGATGCCAGTCAGCTTATGTCGCAATCTTTGGATCGGCGTCTGGGATTGTTTGAGAAAGTTGGCTTGCGTTTGCATTTGATTATTTGCCATAGTTGCCAGATAGCATACAGGCAGCTGGATTTCATGCACCAGTTGTGCAAGCGAATCGCAGCAGGCTCAGAAGATATCACCTCCTTGCAACCGGGTTTGTCGGCCGAGGCACAGGAGAGGATATTAAAAGAATTGCGTCGAAAACAGGGTGAGCAGTTGGCATCGGGTGATTGAGGCATTGTTGCCGGGAAACCGGTTTGTACTTAAACTTTAAACTACGGAGAATTACCAACATGACTATCAATAAATCTAAACTTTCTATTGCGTTGGGCAGCGTGTTCGTCG
>JANXWX010000059.1 GCA_025350915.1 Nitrosomonadales bacterium | reverse complement strand
ACCAGCACGCTGGATGTGGTTGCGCGCCATCCTGACAAATATCGCATCATTGCGTTAACTGCCTGTCGACAGGATGAGTTGTTGTTTGAACAATGCCGGCAATTCAATCCGCGCTATGCGGTGCTGCTCGACGAGGTTGCGGCAGCCAGACTAAAACAGCGCTTGGCCTCCGCTGGTTTGAAAACGGAAGTACTGATCGGGGAGCAAGCGCTGGAACAGGTTGCCGCCCTGCCTGAGGTGGATGCAGTGATGGCGGCGATTGTGGGAGCGGCTGGTTTAAGGTCCAGCCTGGCTGCAGCGCAGGCCGGCAAGAAAATTATGCTGGCGAACAAGGAAGTATTGGTCATGGCCGGGCAAATCTTTATGGATGCCGTACGCAAAAATGGCGCCACCCTGTTGCCGATAGACAGCGAACATAATGCAATTTTCCAGGCGTTGCCGCGAGACTATGCGGCAAATATGAGCGCTAGCGGCATCAGTAAAATATTACTCACTGCCTCAGGCGGTCCTTTCCGCGATACACCCTTGTCGGCGCTGCAACAAGTTACGCCGGAGCAGGCTTGTGCGCATCCCAATTGGGTGATGGGCCGTAAAATCTCGGTCGATTCTGCCAGCATGATGAACAAAGGGCTGGAGGTGATCGAAGCGCACTGGCTGTTTAATGCAGCGGCAGATGATATACAGGTTGTCATACATCCGCAGAGCGTGATTCACTCCATGGTGCAGTATGTGGATGGGTCAGTGATGGCGCAAATGGGTAATCCCGATATGCGTACACCGATAGCCTATGCTCTAGCCTTCCCGAATCGTATCGATGCCGGGGTAGCGCCGCTGGACTTGTTTAAAATCGCAACGCTGAACTTTGCCGCACCGGATTTTGAGCGTTTTCCCTGCCTGGCCCTGGCGTATCAGGCCTTGCGTACCGGTGGCACGGCACCGGCGGTATTGAATGCGGCGAATGAGGTTGCGGTGGATGCCTTCCTTAACAAGGAAATTTCCTTCCTCGACATACCTCGTCTGATCAAACATGTGTTGGAGAAACACGTGAGTGTCGCTGTTGATACGCTTGAAGATGTTTTGCTGGCTGATAAGCAATCGCGAATTGCTGCACACGAATGGATTTTGCAATGACTACATTATTAGCTTTTATCATCGCCATTGTGGTGCTGGTAGCGTTCCATGAATATGGACACTATCTGGTAGCTCGCCGGTGCGGCGTTAAAGTACTGCGCTTTTCAATTGGCTTTGGCAAAGTCTTGTACAGCAAAAAATTTGCCGGCAGTGATACCGAGTGGGTTTTATCTGCCATACCCCTGGGGGGCTACGTCAAGATGCTGGATGAGCGTGAGGGCGAAGTTAAAGCAGAGGAATTGCCATTTGCCTTTAATCGTCAACCCGTGTTGCAGCGTATGGCTATCGTTGTGGCGGGTCCGCTGGCCAATTTGTTACTTGCAATCGTGTTTTATTGGGGCCTGTTTATTTATGGCATTCCGGGCCTTAAGCCGGCGTTGGGCATTGTTGCACAGCATACGCCTGCGGCAGCGGCTCAATTGCAAGCGCAGCAAACTATTGTCAGCATCAATGGCAAGCCAACTCCAAGCTGGCAGGATGTTCGCTGGGTATTGCTGGATACGGTGTTGCAATCAAGTGAGGTTAGTCTTGAAATTCGCACTGTGCAGGGTGAAATTGTACAACGCGTGCTGGATATCAGCTCGCTGACAGTCGCAGATCTGGATAGCGACTTCCTCGGCAAGCTGGGTTTGCAGCCCTATCAACCCGTGATAAAGCCTGTGATTGGAAAATTAATTGAAAGCGGCGTAGCGCAGCGTTCAGGGTTAAAAGTAGGCGATACCATACTCAGCGCAAATGGTGAGCCGGTGAGTGACTGGGAAAAATGGGTCGAGGTGGTACGCAACCACCCTGCAAGTCTGCTTCATCTTGAGATCAAGCGTGAAGGCCATGTAATTACGCTTGATTTGACTCCTGATTCCGTAAAAGAGGCCGATAAGCAGGTTGGCAAAATCGGTGCCGCACCACAAATTGACCAGCAGGAGTTTGACGCGATGATGACGACAATTCGTTACTCGCCCATCGCGGCACTCTCACAGGCGATGCGCAAAACATGGGAAACCAGTGCGGTCAGTTTACAAATGATGGGTCGCATGATTGTGGGGCAAATTTCCCTCAAAAACCTGAGCGGTCCGATTACGATTGCTGACTATGCCGGCCAGTCTGCGCATATGGGGGTAGGTGCCTATTTATCCTTCCTGGCATTGATCAGCATCAGTCTGGGCGTATTGAATTTGCTGCCTATTCCTTTATTGGATGGCGGACATTTACTGTATTATATGGCGGAGTTGCTTAAGGGTAGCCCTGTCCCCGAATGGCTGTGGGAAGCAGGACAAAAAGTGGGCATCGCCTTACTCTTTACTCTGATGGCACTGGCCTTGTTCAATGACTTTAGTCGTTTGATTTTAAATTGAAATAATAATGAGATTACTCAAATTAGCGGGCTTGATCCCGCTGTTATACATCACGTCTGTAGTTGCGATGGAACCATTTGTTGTGAAGGATATTCGGGTAGAAGGTATCCAGCGTACCGAACCCGGTACCGTGTTCAGTTATCTGCCGGTAAAGGTCGGTGACACGTTAACGGATGATCAGTCTGCTGCCGCCATTCGCGCATTATTTGCCACCGGATTTTTTACCGACGTTGGCCTGAAAGTTGAGAAAGGTGTGCTTGTTGTGATTGTGCGTGAGCGCCCCTCAATCGCCAGTGTTGAAATTAACGGCGTAAAAGAGTTTCCCAAAGACCAGTTGCGAGACAACTTGAAATTTGTAGGTCTGGCAGAAGGACGTATTTTTGACAAATCAGCACTGGAAAAATCAGAGAATGAGCTCAAGCGGCAATATGTTGCCCGGGGGAAGTACGCCGTATCGATCAAAACGACTGTTGCTGAACTCGAACGTAATCGCGTTGCGGTGAGCTTTGATGTGGTGGAAGGTTCGGTATCCAGGATCAGGCAAATTAATATCGTCGGCAATAGCGTGTTTCCGGAAAAAGAATTGCTGGATTTGATGAAACTCACAACGCCCACATTTTGGACATGGGCGACGAGTAACGATCAATATTCGAAGCAAAAATTGTCCGCTGATCTTGAGGTGATGCGTTCTTTTTATCTGGACAGTGGCTATCTGGAATTTTCAATCGATTCCACACAGGTATCCATCTCGGCGGATAAAAAGGATATATACATTACGATCAACATCAATGAAGGTGCCAAATACACTGTTTCTGATATCAAGTTGATTGCGCCTGAAAGCATTTTGCCTCATGAAGAAATGCGTAAATTGATTAGTATCAATTCCGGTGATGTTTTCTCGCGGGTTAAATTAACGGATGCACAAAAGAAAATTTCTGATCGCCTGGGCGATGATGGCTATGCGTTCGCCAACGTCAGTGCAGTTCCCGAGCTGGATAAAGTAAAACATGAAGTTGCTTTTACGTTTGTGGCCGATCCGGGTCAACGTGTGTATGTACGTAATATTAATGTGATGGGCAATACCAAAACCAAGGATGAAGTTATCAGACGTGAATTCAGGCAAATGGAAGGCGCATGGTTTGCGACGAAAAAAATCCAGAAATCCAAGCAAAGGGTGGATAGGCTCGATTTCTTCAGTGAGGTAAACCTTGAAACGCCGCCGGTGCAGGGCAGTAAAGATCAGGTCGATCTGAATGTCAGCGTCAAGGAAAAACCAACGGGAAGCTTTAACGTGGGTGCCGGTGTTTCTTCCAATACTTCAGGCCTGGTACTGACTGCCGGCATGACGTTCGGAAACTGGCTGGGTACTGGTAAACAGATTTCCACACAGATCAATACCAGCCAAACCAACCAGGTGTACTCGGTTTCATACACCAATCCCTATTACACGGATGATGGTGTGAGCCGTGGTTTTGATATTTATCAGCGTAATCTGGATACAACAAAAACCTCTATAAGTCCTTACAAATCTTATACTTCGGGTGGTGGAGTGCGTTTTGGTTTGCCCATCGGCGAGGATGAAACCATGTATTATGGTTTGTCTGTAGAGCAGTCGCAGTATGAGCTGACCTCAGCCAGCTCATTGCAATATTTGAATTACGTCAATACTTTTGGCACCACAACTAGCAACCTGTTGGGTACGGTAGGGTGGACACGAGACAGCAGGGACAGCGCAATATACCCGACAGAGGGAAAAGTGCAGAAGTCGTACTTGAAAGTGTCGCTTCCGGTTTCTGAGCAACGCTATTACAAGCTGACTTATCAGCATCAGAAATTTTTCCCCCTCAGCAAGGATGTTACCTTGTTGTTAAATGGAGACTTCGGAGTAGCTGGTGGCTACGACGACAAGCCATTGCCCTTCTTTGAAAACTTCACCGCAGGTGGAGTAGGTACGGTACGGGGGTACCGATCAGCTTCAATCGGGCCTAGAGATATCAATAATCTTAGCCTGGGCGGTGACAAGCGCATCATCCTGAATACCGAGCTCTTGTTCCCGATGCCGGGTGGCGGCAAGGAAAGATCGGTACGCTTAAGTGCTTTTGTGGATGGGGGTATAATTTATGGCGTACCGAGCGTGATACCGGGAACGGATGGTGCGAGATATTCAACTGGCTTGGCACTAACCTGGATATCACCGGTTGGCCCGCTTAAAATGAGTTATGCTTGGCCTCTTAATGAACAAGTTGGTGATAATCTGGAAAGATTCCAGTTTACATTGGGGCAGATTTTCTAGGTGTTAGTTTCATTACGTAATGGATAGTCGACCAGGAGCATGAGATGAAAAATATATTGCAGATGATTGCTTTTAGCTTATTCGTATCAACATTTTCAGCTGGTTATGCAAGTGATTTTAGAATAGGCGTGGTTGATACCGAGCGTATTTTGCGTGAGTCTACGCCTGCTGTTCAAGCCGAAAAGAAAATTGAAAAAGAATTTGAGCAGCGTGACCTTGAGATGAAGAAGGTCGCCAAACAGGCAAAAGAAATACAAATGTATTTCGACAAGGAAGGGTTGACGCCGGTTGACGCAGAACATCGCAGCAAAGAACGTGAGTTGGCAAATCTCAATGTAAATTTGCAACGCATGCAACGCGAATTTCGCGAGGACCTGAATCTGCGTAAAAATGAGGAATTGGCATTGGTGCTGGCGCGAGCCAACAAAGCAATAAAAGCGATAGCCGAACAGGAAAAATTTGATCTGGTGTTGCAGGAAGCGGTGTATCGCAATCCGAAAATAGATATTACCGACAAGGTGCTGCAGTTTCTGGCGGCTGAAAAATAATCCAGCTTTACATTTATGAAGCAATCTCTAGCCTATCGATTAGACGATATTGCCAAGCGGCTTGGCGGCACAGTGCTTGGCGGTCACGATGTCATCATCAATCAAGTCTCCACATTAGAAAACGCGCAATCACATCAAATCGCATTTCTGGCCAACAGCAAATATCGTTCGCAGCTGTCTAAGACGCAAGCCGGTGCCGTCATTTTAAGCGCTGCAGATGCTGACGCGACTAACCTGCCACGCATTGTATGCAGTAATCCCTATGCTGCTTTTGCCAAAGTTTCTACCCTCCTGAACCCATCGTTACAACCCGTTGCGGGCATACATCCGACAGCGGTTGTGGGTGAGGGGGTAATTATTCATCCGGGGGTGCAAATTGATGCGAATGTTGTGATTGGTGACGGTGCGCAGATCGGCGCAAACAGTATCATCATGTCGGGTTGCAGCATTGGTGCGGGAGTCCATATAGGTGAAAATGCGCTGCTGTATCCGCGTGTCGTGGTGTATCACGATTGTGTGCTGGGAAATAACCTGATTGCGCACTCGGGTGTCGTAATCGGTGCGGATGGTTTTGGCCTGGCTATGGAAGAAGGGCGCTGGGTGAAAATCCCGCAAATTGGCCGTGTAATAATAGGCGACGATGTGGAAATTGGCGCGAACACAACGATAGACAGGGGCGCACTGGATGACACGGTGATTGAAGACGATGTCAAACTGGATAATCAGATTCAGATTGCACACAATGTGCGTATCGGTGCGCATACTGCAATTGCCGGTTGTGTCGGTATCGCAGGTAGCACTACCATCGGACGTTATTGCCGCATAGGTGGCAGTGCGGGTATTCTGGGGCATTTGCAGATTGCTGATGAGGTCGAAATTTCATCTTTTACCCTGGTGGGGAAATCCATCAAGGAACGCGGCAGCTATTGTGGCATATTCCCTTTTACGACGACACAGGCCTGGCGCAAAAATGCAGCCCAGGTAAAACATCTGGACGAGTTGGCAGATAGGGTCAAATTGCTGGAACAACAAATTGAAATTTTAAAGAAATAATCAGGAGAAGTTGATGGGAATTCAGATGGACATACACGAGATTTTGCAACACTTGCCGCATCGCTATCCGTTTTTGTTGATAGATCGCGTGCTTGATTGCGAACCAGGAAAAAATATTGTGGCGCTTAAAAATGTAACGATGAACGAGCCATTTTTTACCGGCCACTACCCGCATCACCCTGTTATGCCTGGCGTGCTGATCATTGAGGCAATGGCGCAGGCGGCCGCATTGCTTTCATTCAAAACGATGGGTACCAAACCCAGTGATGACTCGGTATATTATTTTGTTGGCATAGACGATGCGCGCTTCAAACGACCTGTTGGCCCCGGTGACCAGGTCATCTTCAAGGTGGAAATCCAGAGCAACAAGCGCGGCATTTGGAAGTATGGTGCGATTGCCGAAGTGGATGGAAAATTGGTGGCAGAGGGTAATTTGATGGCCACATTGAGGGACAAGTGATGCGTCATCCAACGGCCATCATACATCCCGATGCCAAGCTTGCTGATGATGTTCAGGTGGGTGCGTATACGATTATTGACGAGCATGTTGAGATCGGAGCGGGCACGAAAATTGGTCCCCATGTGGTGGTTACCGGGCATACGCGCATCGGAAAAAACAATCAGATTTTTCAATTCTGCTCGATTGGCGAAGTGCCGCAAGATAAAAAGTATGCCGGTGAACCGACACGTCTTGAAATTGGCGATAACAACGTGATACGTGAATCATGTACCTTCAACATCGGCACAGTGCAGGATGTTGGCGTAACGCGCATGGGAAATAATAATTGGATCATGGCCTATGTGCATGTGGCGCATGATTGCCAGATCGGCAACAACGTTATTTTCGCCAATAGTACGCAGCTAGCCGGACATGTGATTATTGATGATTTTGTGATTCTCGGTGGGTTTACCGGCGTACATCAATTCTGCCAGATAGGTGCGCACGTTATGACAGCAGTCGGCACCGTGTTGCTGCATGATATTCCACCCTACGTAAAGGTTTCCGGTAGTCCTGCCGCACCCCATGGCTTGAATTCGGAAGGGTTGAAACGCCGCGGATTTTCCAGCAGTGCCCTGGCCGGCCTCAAGCGGGCTTACAAAACTTTGTATCGTTCCGGATTAACGCTGGAAGAAGCTAAAATTCAGATAAGCCAGCAAATTGCAGAATGTCCGGAAGTGCAAATAATGGCTGACTTTCTTAACCGTACGCAGCGCGGTATTGTTCGATAATAAATAACCTATGAGTCAATCTATCAAAACTGTTGCCATGGTTGCAGGTGAAGCTTCGGGTGACTTGCTTGCCAGTCAACTCATGTTGGCACTCAAGGAATTGATGCCGAATGTACGCTTTGTGGGTATCGGCGGTCCCAAGATGCAGTTTGCTGGCATGCAGGTAATGTATCCAATGGAAAAGTTATCGGTGATGGGATACGTCGAAGTATTGCGACATTACCGTGAAATTTCCGGAATACGTCGCAGTTTGCGCAAGCACCTGATCCAAAATCCTCCCGATCTTTTTATTGGCATCGACGCGCCGGATTTTAATCTCGACCTCGAGTTGGCGCTGAAACAACATGGCATTCCCACGGTGCATTTTGTCAGTCCCTCAATTTGGGCGTGGCGCAGCGAACGCATCCATAAAATCAAGCGAGCGGTATCCCATATGCTTGCGTTGTTTCCTTTTGAGGTTCCGCTGTATCAAAAGGCGGGTGTCCCTGTGACCTATGTTGGTCACCCGCTGGCGGATATCTTGCCGGAAACCCCCAACCGCATGGAGATGCGCGAGCAGATGCGCATACAACCACTCAACGCCAAGGTGTTTGCGCTGTTGCCGGGTAGCCGCAAAAGTGAAGTCAGGCAATTGGCCAAAACATATATACAAACTGCGGCCCTTATTCTTAAAGTAATTCCCGACGCGCAGTTTCTGGTTCCGCTTGGCAGCCGCGAAACGCGCAATATTTTTGAAGAAGCAATATGGCAGGAGAACGCGCATGACTTGCCTATCACACTTCTGTTTGGCCATGCGCACGATGCGATGATTGCTGCCGACGGAGTGCTGGTTGCGTCCGGCACCGCAACGCTTGAGGCGGCCTTGTTGAAGCGACCCATG
Organism: Nitrosomonadales bacterium; assembly: GCA_025350915.1. Classification (GTDB taxonomy): domain Bacteria; phylum Pseudomonadota; class Gammaproteobacteria; order Burkholderiales; family Gallionellaceae; genus 39-52-133. The sequence continues at coordinate 28,136 of JANXWX010000059.1, read as the reverse complement.
GTCATCACCTACAAGCTATCCCCATTTTCCTATTGGCTGGCCAAGCGTAAGCAAATCCTGCCCTACATCGGATTGCCCAATATATTATCCAAAAAATTCGTTGTACCCGAATTGTTGCAGGATGATTCAACAGCAGAAAATCTGGCGCAGGCTTTGCTTAATCTTGTCGCAAACAAACAAGCCGTAACCGAGCTGGAAGAGCGCTTCAGCGAAATGCATTCTATACTTAAACAAGATTCTGCCAAAAAAGCCGCTCAAGCAGTGCTTCCCTACTTGAATGCGCACGCATGACCACCACTTTTTTTGTTTGCGGGGTCGATGAGGCGGGACGAGGACCTCTGGCCGGACCGGTGTATGCGGCAGCGGTGATTCTTGATCCGGATTTTGCAATTGAAGGATTGGGTGATTCAAAGAAGCTGAGTGAACGTAAACGCGAGCAGTTGGCTATTGAAATACGTCAACATGCCATCGCTTGGGCGGTCGCCACAGCCTCAGCAACGGAAATTGATGAAATTAATATTCTGCAGGCCAGCCTGTTGGCGATGAAACGCGCAGTAGAAGGGCTTGCAATTCGTCCTGATGAAGTACTGGTAGACGGATTGTATTGCCCCGATACGGGAATTAGCAGTCGGGCAATTGTTAAGGGAGACAGCAGTGTGGCAGCAATATCAGCCGCTTCTATTCTTGCCAAAACCGCACGCGATCTCGCCATGTTACAGATGCATGAAAGCTATCCCCAGTATGGATTTGATGCCCACAAAGGCTATCCAACTGCAGCGCATATGGCTGCACTAAAGTTGCACGGCATTTCACCCGAGCACCGTAAAAGTTTCAGACCCGTGCGTGAATTATTGTAATAATTGGCGTTAATTTAAAAAGGAGAATCCTATGATGTTTTTCATGAAACTCATCCATTTGCTGGCTACTGTTGTCTGGGTAGGCGGAATGTTTTTTGCGTACGTTGTATTGCGTCCCACTGCAGCTGAAGTATTGCAGCCGCCAGAAAGACTGCGTTTGTGGGATAAATCTTTTAGCCGCTTTTTCAACTGGGTCTGGATTTCGATTTTTCTGATTTTGGTTAGCGGTTTTTATATGATTTACCTGCTGGGCGGTTTTGCGCATCTGCCTTTGTATATCAATCTTATGTTCCTGATGGGGCTGGTGATGATCGCAATATACATTTACGTATATTTTAAATGTTACGTTCAGTTTAACCGGATGGTTTCCAAGCAGGAATGGCCAGCTGCAGCCGGCGTGCTCGGTACGATCAGAAAGCTGATAGCGCTGAATTTAACGATTGGCTTGTTAACGATAGCAATGGGCACAGTAGGCAGGTATATTTAGTCCGCTGTTAACCAAAGTTTAACAACGCTGTAACCTCACTGTCACAGCAGATGCGTAATCTTTCCTTATCAAAATTATTGATAAGGAGAAATTATGTTACAACTGCAAACACAGGCCTTACATAAAGAAAAACCAAAATTTTCAGTATCATTGGCTCGTACTGAAAATGAAGTGCGTGAAGCGCAAAAACTGCGCTACAAGATTTTTGCCGAAGAAATGGGCGCAAAAATGCCCGGTAAAGAAGAGCGACTTGATCAGGACAGGTATGATTTTTATTGCGATCATCTGCTGGTGCGTGATGAAAATACCAATGAAGTTGTTGGCACCTATCGTATATTGTCGCCTGAGCAAGCCTTAAAGGCTGGCGGCTATTATTCCGAGGGAGAGTTTGACTTGTCCCGTTTGGAAAATCTGCGCAGCAGCCTGGTTGAGGTTGGCCGTTCATGTGTCCATGCGGACTACCGGGATGGGGGCGTGATTACGCTGTTATGGGCCGGCATGGCTCAATACATGGTGAATCATAACTATGATTACCTGATTGGCTGTGCCAGCATTAGCATGGCCGATGGCGGCCATAACGCTGCCAACATCTATAGCAATATAAAAGCAGAAAGTATGGGGCCGGTTGAATGGAGAGTAACGCCGATTTGCGCACTGCCCTATGCAGCGTTGGTTGATAAAGCGGACGTGTTTGCTCCTCCCCTGATTAAAGGCTATCTGCGCCTGGGAGCCTATGTTTGCGGCGACCCGGCTTGGGATCCCGATTTTAATACGGCAGATTTGCTTGTACTTTTGCCCATGTCACGGTTAAATAAGCGTTATGCAAAACACTTTTTGGGTAAATAAACATTGAAGCCAAGCAGTTATTGGGTACGCATTTTCAGAATGTTGCGTTTGGTCTTGCACCTGCTGCAAGGAGTTGTACTCGTGCTACTGGCGTTTCCCTGGGTGTCAGCTCAAACCCGCTTGCGCATTGAACATCGCTGGCATCGCAATTTATTAAGTCTCCTGAATATCCATATCCGTATGCACGGCGTGGCACCAGACTTGTCTGTGCATAGCATGTTTGTGGTTGCCAATCATATTTCATGGCTGGATATTTATCTGCTGAATGCAGTCAGGCCAGTCAACTTTGTTTCAAAGGCTGAAGTACGCTCCTGGCCCCTTATCGGCTGGTTGGCTCACAAGACCGGCACCCTGTTTATAGACCGTACCAAGCGCCACGATACCGCTCGGGTCAATCATCAAATCACCGCTATTTTGAGCAGTGGCGGATGTGTGGCGATATTCCCCGAAGGAACAACCAGTGATGGCAGCATGTTGCGCCCCTTTCATGCATCGTTATTGCAACCTGCTGTACATTGTGACTGCAAAATCTGGCCAGTTGCCATTCGCTATACGCACAAGGATGGAAGCTTGAATTCTGCCACCGCTTATGTGGATGAGATGAGCTTTACTGATTCACTGTTTAAGGTATTAAGTCAGCAAATTATCTATGCAGAAACGGTGTTTAATTCACCGATTTCGACGCATGGCAAAACCAGACGAGAATTGGCGCAAGAAGCTGAATTGGTAATAGGAACCGCGTTAAACCTGCCAATGTGTCAAAAAGAGCTGGAAGCAGAATTGATACTTACACCTGAATTGAGTACTTCTATCTGATTGTATTGAGTTTCATCCCGGCTTTCCCCCAAATTCAATTGTGTGAATTCGTTGTCCCAATTGATACCCCCCGTGTAATCAGGTATAATCTTAAATCAATCAAAGGCGGGATGAACGAACTGTTCTTCCCGCTTCTTTATGTCATCCATCGCGTCATATTCTGATCATTATTTGGGGAGCAATCCGGTGTCACTAACGAATCCTGCCATTCTAGTTTTAGCCGATGGGACAGTGTTTCGTGGCATATCTATCGGAGCCGAAGGAAGCAGTGTAGGAGAAGTGGTATTTAATACCTCAATGTCCGGCTACCAGGAGATACTCACCGACCCATCCTATTGTAAACAGATTGTCACGTTGACCTATCCGCATATCGGTAACGTGGGTGTGAATATAGAAGATGTGGAGTCCCGGCAAGTTTTTGCCAGCGGCCTGGTGATACGCGATTTGTCGCAAACTGTCAGTAACTGGCGCAGCACACACTCACTGCCCGAGTTTCTTAAAGCCAATAACGTGGTGGCTATTGCCGACATTGATACGCGCAAGTTGACGCGTATATTGCGTGAAAAAGGCGCACAAAATGGCTGTATCGCAACCGGTACTGACGAAACGGCTGCACTCGCTGCCGCACGCGCTTTTGCCGGTTTGGCCGGCATGGATCTGGCAAAAGTGGTCACTTGCGACAAGCCTTATACCTGGACGCAGCGCGAGTGGAATTTAAAAACGGGTTACACCGATATTGAGCAGACGCAGTTCCATGTCGTCGCCTATGATTTTGGCGTGAAGCACAATATTTTGCGCAAGCTGGCGCAGCGTGGCTGCAAAGTGACAGTTGTACCCGCCAAGACAAAAGCAGCTGAAGTGATGGCACTCAAGCCGGATGGCGTGTTTCTGTCGAATGGCCCCGGTGACCCGGAGCCTTGTGATTATGCGATTGCCGCCACGCAACAATTTTTGCAGGCTGGTGTGCCCCTATTTGGGATCTGTCTGGGTCATCAAATTTTGGGCCTGGCTGTGGGCGCGAAGACCTTGAAAATGAAGTTCGGCCATCGCGGTGCGAATCACCCCGTACAAGATATACAGAGCAAGCGCGTGATGATTACCAGTCAGAATCACGGTTTCGCGGTGGATATTGAATCATTGCCTAAAAATGCACGTGTTACCCATGTGTCGTTGTTTGATGGCACCTTGCAGGGTTTCGAGTTAACCGACAAGCCTGCATTCTGTTTCCAGGGACATCCTGAAGCCAGCCCGGGTCCGCAGGATGTCGGTTATCTGTTTGACCGCTTTGTCGGCTCGATGAAGGAAAGGGGTGCGAGTGCCAAGTAATTAATGATGCTTCCATCATTTGCCATGCACTTATTACCAAAGTGAAGTTATGCCAAAACGTACAGATATAAAATCCATATTAATAATCGGCGCCGGTCCAATCGTGATCGGTCAGGCCTGCGAGTTTGATTACTCTGGCGCACAAGCTTGCAAGGCCTTGCGTGAAGAAGGTTATCGCGTGATTCTGGTCAATTCCAATCCGGCCACGATCATGACGGATCCGAATATGGCGGATGCGACCTATATCGAGCCCATTACCTGGCAAATCGTCGAAAAAATCATCGCCAAGGAAAAGCCGGATGCGATCCTGCCGACCATGGGCGGACAAACCGCACTGAACTGTGCGCTGGATCTGGCCAAGCATGGTGTGCTGGAAAAGTACAATGTTGAAATGATCGGTGCGACGCGTGATGCTATCGACATGGCAGAAGACCGCGAGAAATTCAAGCAGGCGATGACGCGCATCGGTCTGGCTTCGGCACGTTCTGTTATTGCTCACAGTATGGAAGAAGCCTTGCAGGTACAGCAGGCGTTGGGATTCCCTACCGTGATTCGTCCTTCCTTCACGATGGGCGGTTCCGGTGGCGGTATTGCCTACAACCGTGAAGAGTTTGTCGAGATCTGTGAGCGAGGTCTTGAAGCAAGCCCGACCAAAGAACTGCTGATTGAAGAATCGCTACTGGGATGGAAAGAGTTTGAAATGGAAGTGGTGCGTGATCGCGCCGACAACTGCATCATCATCTGTTCAATAGAAAACCTCGATCCGATGGGCGTGCATACCGGTGACTCCATCACCGTTGTACCCGCGCAGACATTGACCGACAAGGAATACCAGATTCTGCGCGATGCGTCGCTGGCAGTGCTGCGCGAGATCGGTGTGGATACCGGTGGCTCCAATGTGCAGTTTGCGATCAACCCCGAAGACGGCCGTATGGTGGTGATAGAAATGAATCCGCGCGTGTCGCGTTCCTCTGCGCTGGCATCCAAGGCAACGGGTTTCCCGATTGCCAAAGTGGCGGCCAAGCTGGCAGTCGGTTACACGCTGGATGAGCTGAAAAACGATATCACCGGTGGTTTGACACCTGCATCATTTGAACCTTCAATCGATTACGTGGTGACCAAAATACCGCGCTTCGCCTTTGAAAAATTCCCGCAAGCCAATGACCGTTTAACCACGCAGATGAAATCGGTAGGCGAGGTAATGGCGATGGGACGCACCTTTCAGGAATCCTTCCAGAAAGCCTTGCGCGGCCTTGAAGTGGGTGTGGACGGACTGGATTCGAAATATGCAGACCGTGAGGCGGTGGTTGCTGAAATGGGTGCGCCGGGTCCGGATCGTATCTGGGCGGTAGGTGATGCCTTCCGTATGGGAATGAGCGTGGACGAAGTGTTTGCCGTCAGCAAAATTGATCCCTGGTTCCTGGTGCAGATTGAAGATTTAATCAAGCGTGAAACGGCCTTGATTGGACGCGGGCTGGATACGCTGACTGCTGATGAACTACGCGCATTGAAACGACGTGGTTTCTCAGACAAGCGCCTCGGTAAGCTGCTTGACTGTGCAGCGCCCTCCGTACGTGCCTTGCGCCATGCAATGAATATTCGTCCCGTATACAAGCGTGTTGATACCTGCGCAGCGGAGTTTGCGACCAATACCGCGTATATGTATTCCACCTATGAAGAGGAGTGCGAGTCCAGGCCATCGGACAAGAAGAAAATTATGGTGCTGGGTGGTGGCCCCAATCGAATCGGCCAGGGTATTGAGTTTGATTATTGCTGCGTGCATGCCGCACTTGCAATGCGCGAAGATGGATATGAGACCATCATGGTGAACTGCAACCCCGAGACGGTATCAACGGATTATGACAGTTCAGATCGCCTGTATTTCGAGCCATTGACACTGGAAGATGTGCTGGAAGTTGTTGCAGTCGAGAAACCATACGGCGTAATCGTGCAATATGGTGGCCAGACCCCATTGAAGCTGGCAAGAGGTCTTGAGAAAAATGGCGTGCCAATTATTGGCACCACACCGGACATGATCGATTGCGCGGAAGATCGTGCGCGATTCCAGCGGATGTTGCAGCAACTTGGCTTAAAACAACCTCCCAACCGTACGGTAAGTACACCTGATCAGGCGGTCCAGGCGGTGCAGGAAATTGGCTATCCGCTGGTGATGCGTCCCAGTAACGTGCTGGGTGGTCGCGCAATGGAGATCGTGCATACCCAGCCTGATCTTGAGCGCTATATGCGTGAGGCGGTGGAGAGTGCAAAAATCTATCCCGAGCGCATGCCGATATTGCTGGATCGATTCCTCAATGATGCGATTGAAGTGGATGTGGATGCGGTATCCGACGGGCAGGAAGTATTGATCGGCGGCATTATGGAGCATATCGAAGAGGCGGGTGTACACTCCGGTGATTCTGCCTGTTCTTTGCCGCCATTCAGTTTGTCTGCACAGATGCAGGATGAGTTGCGACGTCAGACTGTGGCGATGGCCAAGGCGCTGAATGTGGTTGGGTTGATGAACGTGCAATTTGCAATACAGGGCGATACGGTTTATGTGCTGGAAGTGAATCCACGTGCCTCACGTACGGTTCCATTTGTTTCCAAAGCAACCGGTGTGCCGCTGGCAAAAGTTGCGGCACGTTGCATGGTGGGACAGTCACTGGCACAACAGGGTATTAAGGGTGAAGTGGTGCCGCCGTTCTATTCGGTTAAAGAGGCTGTTTTCCCGTTCATTAAATTTCCAGGAGTGGATGTTATTCTTGGTCCCGAGATGAAGTCCACCGGTGAGGTGATGGGCGTGGGCAATACTTTTGCCGAGGCCTTCGTCAAGTCACAACTTGCAGCGGGTATAAAATTGCCGGCTTCCGGCAAGGTGTTTATCAGTGTGCGTAGCGATGATCAACTGGCTGCGGTTGAGGTGGCTAAAAACTTGCATGGCCTGGGATTCAGTATCCTCGCCACGCGTGGCACAGGTGCAGCGATTAGTGCTGCAGGCGTGGAAGTTAAGGTGGTGAACAAGGTAACGGAGGGGCGTCCGCATATAGTTGATATGATCAAGAATGGTGAGATATGCCTGATCATCAATACCGTAGACAGCAAGCGCAGTGCGATACAGGATTCTTATTCCATTCGTCATGCAGCCCTGCAGGGCAGGGTAACTTACTACACAACAATGGCCGGTGCTCGTGCGGCCTGTGTGGGTATGCAGCACCTGACAGGGCTGGATGTTTATGATTTGCAGGCATTGCATAAGCGTCTGCAAAGTTAAAAATAAAGGAAGTGCAACATGATCAAAATACCACTAACCCTCATAGGCGCGGAATTATTACGCAGTGAATTGCACCGGCTGAAGACAGTAGATAGACCATGGGTGATCAATGCGATTGCCGAGGCCCGTGCGCAGGGCGACTTGTCTGAAAATGCTGAATATGAGGCTGCGAAAGAGCGTCAGGGGTTTATCGAAGGCCGTATTATCGATCTCGAAGGCAAGCTGGGTAGCGCGCAAGTGATAGATCCCAGGACCTTGAATGCGGACGGCCGTTGTGTATTTGGCGCAACCGTCGAGCTGGAAGATGTCAGTACGGGTAACGTCATGACCTATCAAATTGTGGGTGAGGATGAAGCCGACATCAAGATGGGGAAGATTTCCATTAATTCACCCATTGCTCGAGCGTTGATTGGTAAATTTGGCGGTGATGTGGCTGAAGTGCAGGCGCCGGGCGGCATCCGCGAGTATGAAATTGTTAACGTGCTGTATGTTTAAACACTCAGGTTTTGTTGCCTAATTGTTTTTTCGTCAACGGCTTGCCTTTTTTACGTTTGGGCAATGACAACAAGGGTGTTTCCTGCGGCTGATAAATGACCAGTATTTTGCCGATATGCTGGACTGCGCCGGCGTTCAGCTGGGTACAGATTTCCTGCATTACCGCTTCACGCGCGTCCCTGTCATCACTCATTACCCTGACTTTCATGAGTTCGTGGCTTTTTAAAGTGCGTGAAATTTCATTCAGCACGCTGGGTGTCAACCCAGCATTTCCGATGATGACAGTAGGACTAAGGGAATGTGCACGCGCTTTAAGCGCGGTACGTTGAGCAACTGAAAGTAATAACATAATGAACTCCTGATATAGTTCGACATTCTAATCGATGAAGCCTACCAAGACCAGCAAACAGTGGATGCGAGAGCATATTAATGATCCTTACGTGCAAATGGCACAAAAGGATGGCTATCGTTCGCGGGCCGCCTACAAATTACTGGAAATTGACGACCGGGATCATCTGGTCAAGGCGGGTATGGTTGTTGTTGATCTGGGTGCTACACCGGGCGGCTGGTCGCAGGTAGTGGCCAACAAGATCGGGGACAAAGGCAAGGTAATAGCACTGGACTTGTTACCCTTGGCCCCGCTGGCGCGCGTAGAGTTCATTTTGGGTGACTTTCGTGAAGATAGTGTATTGGCACAATTGGAAGAAAGGCTGGCAGGCAAACAGATAGGGCTTGTAATTTCCGATATGGCACCCAATATCAGTGGCATAGACTCTGCCGACCAGGCACGCTCGATACATCTGGCTGAATTGGCACTGGAGTTTGCCGCACAGCATCTCAAACCCGGCGGTGCTTTTTTGGTAAAAGTGTTCCAGGGTTCGGGATTTGAAGAGTATGTAAAGCTTATGCGTACCCACTTCAAAAAAGTGGTTAGCCGCAAACCCAAAGCATCACGCGACCGCAGCAGCGAAGTGTACATGTTGGGGATGGACAAGATTTAGCAGGCAGCCTTGAGTAATTGGGTTGTACAGTGTTTAATACGTTATGTTTTAAAGCTCACGAGGGGCATTCATGAATAATTTATTTAAAAGTGTAGGAATATGGCTTGTTGTTGCATTGGTGCTGATGACCGTGTTCAATCAATTCAGCCAAAGACAGCAGCAAAGTAATCAGTCAACACTGGATTATTCGCAGTTTCTCGAAGAGGTAAAACAGGGGCAAATTGCCAAAGTGACCATCGAAGGACGCTTACTGAAAGCGGTAACAATAGATGGAAAACGTATCAACAGTTATGCGCCCAGCGATCTGTGGATGGTGTCGGATCTACTTAAAAATGGCGTAAAAATTGAAGCCAAGCCGGAAGAAGAGCAATCTTTCTGGATGAGTATTTTCGTGTCCTGGTTCCCGATGTTGCTCTTGATAGGTGTGTGGGTGTTTTTCATGCGCCAGATGCAGGGCGGCGGCAAAAGTGGCGGACCATTTTCGTTTGGCAAGAGCAAGGCGCGCCTGATGGACGATACCAAAGAGCGCGTAACCTTTGCCGATGTGGCGGGCTGTGACGAGGCCAAAGAAGAAGTTTCCGAACTGGTGGACTTTTTGCGCGACCCGACCAAGTTTCAATCGTTGGGTGGCCGTATTCCTCGAGGCGTACTGATGGTGGGTAGCCCGGGAACCGGTAAAACACTGCTGGCTAAAGCCATTGCAGGTGAAGCTAAAGTCCCATTCTTTTCTATTTCCGGTTCCGACTTTGTCGAAATGTTTGTCGGTGTCGGCGCAGCGCGTGTGCGTGACATGTTTGAGCAGGCCAAAAAGCATGCCCCCTGTATTATTTTCATAGATGAAATTGATGCGGTGGGACGCCAGCGTGGCGCCGGTATGGGTGGTGGTAACGATGAGCGTGAACAGACGCTTAACGCCTTACTGGTAGAAATGGATGGCTTTGAAGGAATCAGCGGCGTGATTGTGATTGCGGCGACCAACCGTCCTGACGTATTGGATTCAGCCTTATTGCGTCCAGGTCGTTTCGACCGTCAGGTAGTCGTGCCCTTGCCTGATATTCGCGGACGCGAACAGATACTTAATGTGCATATGCGCAAAGTGCCAGTTGCACCGGATGTTAAAGCTGATATTTTGGCGCGCGGCACACCGGGCATGTCGGGTGCAGACCTCGCAAATCTGGTGAACGAAGCAGCGTTATTTGCGGCACGTCGCAATAAGCGGTTTGTCGATATGGAAGATTTTGAAGCGGCCAAGGATAAAATCATGATGGGGACTGAGCGTCGCTCCATGATTATGCCGGAAGAGGAGCGACGCAATACTGCGTACCATGAATCCGGCCATGCCGTTGTGGCGAAGCTGTTGCCCAAGACTGACCCGGTGCATAAAGTAACGATCATACCGCGAGGACGTGCACTGGGTTTGACCATGCAGTTACCCGCAGAAGACCGTTATAGCCTGGACAAAAACCGTATTCTCGACACGATAGCCGTTTTGTTCGGCGGGCGTATTGCAGAAGAAATTTTTATGAACCAGATGACAACTGGTGCTTCCAATGACTTTGAACGCGCGACCGGCATGGCTCGCAGCATGGTGACCCAGTGGGGTATGTCAGATGCTTTGGGGCCTATGGTTTATGGCGAAAACGATGGCGAGGTATTTCTTGGTCGTTCCGTGACTACGCATAAAAATGTATCGGAAGCCACGATGCAAAAAGTGGACGAGGAAATCCGCCGCATTATTGATCAGCAATATGCGTTGGCTCGCAGCTTGATTGAAGCGAATAAAGACAAGATTGAAGCGATGACCAAAGCGCTGCTTGAATGGGAAACGCTGGATGCTGATCAGTTGAATGATATTATGGCCGGCAAACCACCGCGGGAACCCAGTCAACCCAAGGTGACACCACAGCCGCCACCAGATTCTACCCCGACCGCACCGGCAACACCTGCTGAAGCAACCTGAAGCCATCAAAGTGATCGGTGAGAGTTATTCAATTTCGAATTCTCTCACTTGAATAACTCTTTTTCTGATGCTCCATTGTGGCTCATACCGATTAGATTTAACCCGTCCATTGGTGATGGGTATCGTCAATGCCACTCCCGATTCATTCTCTGATGGCGGTCGCCATTTACCGCGCGATGCCGCCATTTCGCACGCCCATCAACTTATTTCTGAAGGTGCCGATATACTCGATATTGGCGGGGAATCATCACGCCCGGGCGCGGTAGCTGTCAGTGTGCAGGAAGAACTCGATCGGGTAATGCCGGTCATCGAGGCCATGCGTGATATTGGCGTTCCACTCTCTATCGATACCTGTAAAGCAGAGGTCATGCGATCGGCACTCGCTGCGGGCGCCAGTATGGTGAATGATATCAATGCACTGCAACAATCCGAAGCGTTAGCGGCTGTCGCGGCAAGCAATGCTGCGGTTTGTCTGATGCATAAACAAGGTCAGCCGCAGTCGATGCAAATTGAACCAATTTATCAGGATGTCATCGCTGAAGTCATGGATTTCTTGCGTTCCCGCGTGGCTGTCATCGAAGCCGCAGGAATAAAAAGAGATCGTATCGTGATTGATCCCGGTTTTGGTTTTGGCAAGACTGTGGAGCATAATCTGCAGTTGTTAAGAAACCTGCAGATATTTGCAGGATTGGGAGTGCCAGTGTTGGCGGGTTTATCCCGTAAATCCATGTTGGGTAAGCTAACCGGGCATGAAGTTGAAAAGCGTTTGCCGGGAAGCCTGGCTGCAGCGCTCATTGCCGTTCAGCGTGGTGCAAACATTGTACGGGTTCACGATGTGCAGGCCACGCGTGATGTGCTTAAAATCTGGAATGCGGTAAATATATAATTGTCCCAACGCAGGTTGTTTGATTCTTCAAATTGAAATGGAGTAATGTTGTGAGCAGAAAATATTTTGGCACCGATGGCGTGCGCGGCAAGGTAGGTGAAACACCGATTACGCCCGAGTTTGTTTTGCATCTGGGTTACGCGGCGGGGAAGGTGCTTGCTACGTCAGACTGGAATTTGAGCGAAGGCGAGCGGCCCACGGTGTTGATCGGTAAGGACACGAGGATTTCCGGCTATCTGCTCGAATCCGCACTGCAGGCAGGCTTGATTGCGGCGGGTGCGGATGTCTATCTGGCCGGGCCGATACCGACCCCGGCGGTGGCGTATCTGACCCGTGCCCTGCGTTTACAGGCCGGTGTTGTTATTTCCGCTTCACACAATCCGTTTGAAGATAATGGCATTAAATTTTTCTCGGCAAGCGGAAGCAAATTACCCGATCAAGTTGAAAGTGCCATTGAAGCAGGATTGGATGCACCCATCATTACCATGACTTCCGCAAAGCTTGGCAAGGCGAAACGCCTGGATGATGCGGCCGGCAGATATATTGAATTTTGCAAAAGCAGCTTTCCCTATGATCTAGACTTGCGCGGTTTGAAGATCGTGGTTGATTGTGCGCACGGTGCGGCGTATCACATTGCGGGTCATGTATTTCATGAACTGGGTGCAGATGTAATAGAAATCGGTGTGAACCCCGACGGAAAAAATATTAACGACCATTATGGTGCGACTGCACCCGAAAATTTGCAGAAGGCCGTCGTGGCGCATAACGCCGATATCGGCATAGCGCTGGATGGGGATGCTGACCGTGTAGTGATGGTAGATGCCAAGGGGCAACTATATGATGGCGATCAGCTGCTTTATATTGTAGCCAAACACCGACAGAAGCTGGGTACGATGAAGGGTGGCGTGGTTGGCACGCTGATGACCAACCTGGCCTTTGAACTCGCCATGCAGAATATGGGTATTCCCTTCGCGCGTGCAAAGGTGGGCGACCGATACGTCATGGAATTATTGCAGCAAAAAGGCTGGCAACTGGGTGGTGAAAACTCGGGACATCTTATCTGTCTGGATCGACACAGCACAGGTGATGGCATTATTTCAGCGCTTCAAGTATTGCATGCATTGCGTTCAAGCAAGAAAACGCTGGCTGAAGCTTCTGCCGAGTTGCTGATGTTTCCACAGGTCTTAATCAATGTGCGAATCGCGAAGGGCCAGGACTGTAGCAATCATGCACAGGTTCAGGCTTCAGTATCTTCCGCGACAGCTGCACTTGCGGGTAAGGGGCGTGTTTTGCTGCGGCCTTCGGGTACCGAGCCGCTCTTGCGCGTCATGGTGGAAGGTGAGGACGGTGAGAAAGTACGCTACTGGGCAGAGGAAATCGCCCAGTCTGTACGTGCAGTTTCGTAGGAGAGTAGTGTCATGTTGAACACGATTAGCGGGTTTGCTTTGCGCAGCTATCAAAAAATAATTTTACAGGCAAAGCAAAAGCATGAATGGGATGTTGAGTTTGTATACGTGGTGAATCAGGGTGAAAATAATATTTCGCAATATATAATTTCTACGAATAACTCCCTTGAACCCCTGCAAGCTGGAACGGTAGCAGCAGGCACTACCCCCGTCTTTATTGCGATCCACCCCCTGGGTAAATATGCCTATGTCGCCAATCAGGGCAGCAACAATATTTCACAGTTTGAAATAGGTGAGAATGGAAGTCTTCAACCGCTCGGCCTTTCCGTTGATGCGGGCACCGCACCCGTAGCAATTGCAATCGATCCCTTGGGTCGCTATGCTTATGTCGTTAACAACAGCAGCAATGAAGTATCGCAATATGTGATCAGCCCCGGCGGCTTGTTAAACGCTATGTCACCTGCAGCAGTAGCAACCGGAACGATACCAGTTGCTGTGTCTGTCCACCCCTCGGGTAAATATGTCTACGTAGTGAACAACAGTAGCAATAACGTATCGCAGTTTTGCATCACCGATAACGGCAGTTTGACACCCATGCAGCAACCGTCGATAGGGTCGGGTATTGCTCCGCGAGCCATGGCCATAGATCCGGCGGGGAGATATGCATACGTCGTGAACAGGACGAGCGGTAATGTCACGCAATATGCAATAAGCGCGAATGGAGAGCTGAATCTGATTTCCGAGCCTGTCCAGGCTGGCAAACATCCCATCGCGATTTGTATTGCACCTTCCGGCAAACATGGATATGTGGTCAACCAGAATGGCAATAATATTTCCCAATACACACTGGCAGATAATGGACAACTCACGCCCATGCTGCCCCCGGTAGTAAATTCCATGGCCACACCTGTGCATATCAATATAACGCCAAGTGGCAAATACGCTTATGTGACGAATATCAGCAGTAATAATGTGTCGCAGTTTGCGATAGGTGCTCAGGGCGAGCTTACCGCTATTCCAAGAAATTCTTGGGGAGATACGACCGTAATGGCGGGCACTTCCCCACGGTGTGTTGGCGTCTGCAAGCAAAGATAAAATTCATTTTAGCAGCATCAATCATCACGTTTTGAATGCCAGGCCAAGCGACATTACTGGCACTCAATAACACTAAATGCCGGGAATTTTATTTTGGCATAGTGTAGTATCCTAGCCGGGATAGGGTAGTGCGCGAGCGGGTGTTTGGTTGTATAGACACAGCCTTGATGAAGGGTAGATGTGGGCGAATTAATTACTTTGGACACTCAGGAAGATAAGCTACGGAGTAGCCTGTTGATATTTGCCTGTGCGTTTATGAACTTCGCCGTCATGTTCTGGCTGGCTATTTACTGGTTAATGGGGCAAAACTACTCTACTAACATTCCCCTGGCCTATCAGGCGGTTTCCCTCAGTTCACTGGTTTATTATTTAAAAACCCGAAATTTCAAACTCTTCCGTTTTATACAACTTAGCCTGTTTTTGTTCGCACCGTTTGTGATGCAATGGAGTGTGGGCAGCTCAATCACCTCCAGTGGCGTGACAATTTGGGCTTTGCTTGCTCCGATAGGCGCAGTGGTGGTAGCCGGTTGGCGTGAATCCATCCCCTGGTTTGTGGCTTACATTATTCTGACGTCTGTATCCGGGTTTTTTGATTATTTCCTTGGTGTTGGCAATACGGGTGGACTGGAGATAAAGACAATTGGTGTGTTCTTTGCACTCAATTTTGCAGTGATGTCATCCATACTGTATTTTCTGGTGCGTTATTTCGTTCTTGAAACGGAAAAAATAAAACAGCAACTGGATGAGAAACATACCTTGTTAGTCGGGGAGCAACAAAAATCTGAAAGTTTATTGCTGAATGTTTTTCCTGTAAATATTGCCAAAAGGTTAAAAGAAAACCAGGCATTAATAGCCGATGGTCATTCTGATGTAACGGTGATGTTTGCAGACATTACAAATTTTACGCAAATGACCGAGCAAATGGCACCACAACAAATGGTCGCACTGCTGAATAAAATATTTTCCTGGTTTGACGCCATGACGGATAAATATGGCCTGGAAAAGATAAAAACAATAGGCGACGCTTATATGGTTGTGGGTGGTCTGACCCGACATCATGAAGACTATGTAAAAAGTATAGTCGACATGGCTTTGGAGATGCAGACGCTTATATCGCAACATCCGGATCTGCTCCGTCACAATATGGGTATTCATATTGGCATTGCGACGGGGCCCGCTGTAGCAGGGGTTATTGGCAGCAAACGCTTTATCTATGATGTATGGGGAGATACGGTCAATCTTGCCAGCAGACTTGCGGATGATGGCAAGAAAGGTGAAATATTTGCCGATAAAACAACTTATAACCGGTTGCGCCAGCACTACCTGTTTGAGGCGCCGAATATGCTTAACCTGAAGGGTAAAGGCAACACGGTTGCTTATAAAGTGCTGGGGGTAATAAAGTCGTAGCCGTTCAATAATCCGTTACTTTGAACAAACTATGCCACAGTATCAGGACTGCTTCAGTATCAAGTTCATGTTTTTCAATCCGGCACGGCGTGGCGTTGTTCAAACGCATTGTGTGTTGTGTTTTGCGCAACTGACGATAACATCCCTGCACTTTTCGGCTAAGGCCGTGGTCAATCAGCTTCAGTTTTGCGGCGAGTTCGAGCAGCGCAAGGTTTCCACTGTTTGCGGTCAACTCAGGATAAGTTGGCGCATAGGCGAGAACGAGAAATTGCACCATAAATTCAATATCGACCATCCCTCCCTTGTCATGCTTGATATCGAACAATGCGCTGGTGTTCCGGTGCCCGTCGCGCATCTTCAGTCGCATATCAATAACTTCTTTTCGCAACGCTTCAATTTCACGAGGTTGGCACAAAACAGCTTTACGAATGGAATTGAACTCGTCACCGGTATGTTTATCGCCGGTGATAAAGCGGGCACGAGTCAGGGCCTGATGCTCCCATACCCAGGCGTGTTTTTGCTGATATTCTTTGAAAGCTGCCAGGCTGCTGACCAGCAAACCGCTGGCGCCGTTAGGACGCAGACGCAAGTCTGTTTCGTATAGCCTGCCCGCGGAGGTGTAACTACTGAGTACGGTATTGATACGTTGCGCCAGCCTGGCATAAATTGCACTAGCCTCCGGATGAGTGTCGTCATAGAGAAATATCAAATCCAGATCGGATTCATAGCCGAGTTCCCTGCCTCCCAATTTGCCATAAGCAATGATGGAAAACTTAGGTTCGGCTTGATGCTTGGTACGGATATCGAGCCAGCATAGTTGTAATACATTTTTTAAAATCAGATCAGCCAGATCGCTCAAGTGATCGCTTAAGGTCTCCAGCGGGAGCAATCCCTGCAAATCCATCGCCAGCAAATGAAATGTCTGGCTATGGTGAAATTGCCGCAACACATCCATGGCGCGTTCAATGTCATCGGTACAATCGGCCAATTGTTCCTGCAGCAAGTTTTCCAGCAGGGGCCAGTCTGGTGCGCGATATATTTCACGGGCATCCAGAAGGTCATCAAGCAAGAACGGGTGTCGTACCAAATAATCTGAAGCCCATTCACTTGCACTGGCTATGTTCACCAGCCGGGGCAAAATTTGCGGATATTCAGCCATAAAAGCCAGATAAGACGCGCGGCGACTGATATTCTCAAGCAGCTTCAGAATGCGCTGCAGCGTTTGGTCTGGATTGCTTCGTTCCGCACCGAGATTAATGAATTGTGGAATAAGTTTATCCATACGTTGGCGGCTTATTTCCGGTAGTTGCAGATAGCGTCCGCTGTTACGGATCTGCAGCAGCTGCTCGGCCAGTGGAACGCTGTTGTTGAAGCCCAGTCGGTCTAGCGCACTGTGGAGTTCTTCAGCCTGAATACCTTCGTACCACAGCGCGTTGCTGGCAGTAGACGTGTCCTCTAACGATTGGTTTTGCGTGCTGAATATTTCTTCAAAATGCTTGCTGACAATATTTCTATGCCGGTTAAAAATTAACAGCATTTCCTCGTTTGAGGCATACCCCATGGCTGAAGCAATGATTTCCTGATCAGTTTTACTTTCGGGCAAGTCTTGAGTTTGTTGATCATCGAGATATTGCAGACGGTGTTCCAGATTGCGCAAAAATATATAGGCTGCATTTAATTCTGCCGCGGCAGCAGGGCTGATGTGACCGCTTTCAGCCAGAAGATGTAATACCATTTGGGTGGGGCGAATACGCAGTCGCGCATTGGGGCCCCCGCGAATCAGCTGAAACACCTGGGCGATAAATTCAATTTCACGTATCCCTCCCGGCCCCAGTTTGACATTATTCAGGCGGTCTCGCCGTTGCACTTCCTGACGAATCTGCGCGTGCAGGTTGCGCATCGATTCGAATGCACCAAAATCCAGATACTTGCGAAATATAAACGGCTGGGTGAGTTTGGATAATTCATCGGCTTCAGGGCAATCAGCCGGGGCGATTACCCGCGCTTTTATCCAGGCATAACGTTCCCACTCGCGTCCCTGCGTAACCAGATATTCTTCCAGTGCGGCAAAGCTCGTAACCAGCGCGCCACTGTCGCCATAGGGACGTAAGCGCATATCAACCCTGAACACATAGCCGTCAGCGGTGATATCGTTGATCAGTGCAATTATTTTACGGCCCAGCCGGCTGAAGAAATCATTGTTGTCTATGCTGCGATCCCCATTTGTATGGCCATCCTCCGGGTACACAAAAATTAAATCGATATCAGAAGATACGTTCAGTTCTCGTCCGCCGAGTTTCCCCATGCCTATAATCAATAATTCTTGTGTTTTGCCACTTTCGGCGCCGATAGGCTGGCCATACACCTCTATCAGTGATTGCATGGCACAGTTTTGCGCCTGCTTAACGGTGAGTTCCGCCAAAGCTGTCATGCAGGTCATAACCTCATCCAGATTGGATAATCCGTTCAGATCACGGGTTAATACGTTGAGCATTACCTTTTTGCGCAATTTGCGTAATGCGCTGGAGACCTCCGCCTCGTTACCGGCTGGCAAGGGGCTGAACCAGGTCATTATTGTCCCCGGAGTACACGGTTGCAAATAGTGCTCCCGCAACCAATCCTGCAAATCAGCATCTGTATCAAGTAAACGCTGAATATACCTGCTGCAGCCTGAAGTGCGTTTGATTACCGCTTCAAAATCATTGCCGTGCTGAGGAGTTAAGGTGTTCATAGTCTTGTCTTAAGGGTAAAATGCGCTATATATATTGATGGATTATAAGACTCAAATATTTTATATGCGTTACTTCTTCGGTTCGCATTTTGGTCTCTGCTAAATTATGTTGAAAATTTCCTTCCGAATCGCCACAGGCGCATACAAATTTCTGCGTCGTTCAGCCCTGGTTATTGCCATTGTCTTGATGTTTGTGGTCACGGGCTTGTTTTTGACGATGCGTTATTCGATATTGCCCGATATAGAGAAATTTCATAACGATATTACCGATGCGGTTGGCAGTGCGATCGGCTTGACAGTTGAAATTGAAAAAATAGAAGCAGATTGGCATGGCATCGGTCCGCACTTGCGCTTGTCTGAAATTCGTATTCTGGACAAACAACTTCGTACCTCATTTGCATTGCAACGAGTTGATGTCGTGGTGTCCTGGATGACATTGCTGACCGGGGAGCTCCGTCTGGCCAGTCTGGACATTGATCAGCCTGATTTGTTAATCAAACGTGATATGCAGGGTCTGCTGCATATTTCGGGCGTGCAACTTGGCGGGCCATCCACGGATAATAGTTTTTCAAACATGCTGTTGAATCAATCAAAGATAGCGGTTAGGGGGGCACATATTTCCTGGCTGGATGAGCGGCACGGAAAACCTATGCTGGCTTTCAACAATGTAAATCTGTTAATTGAAAACAGATGGAATTTCCATCGTTTTGCCATCCGTGCTACGCCACCTGCCGAGTTGTCATCCGAATTGGATGTACGCGGTGATTTTTACGGTAAAAGTTTTGATAACTTGCAAAACTGGAGCGGGGAAATATTTACCCAGATTGATTATGCCGACTTGCCCGCCTGGAATACATGGTTGCCGCTACCTGGCGCGCTTAAACAGGGTAAGGGTGCGCTAAGAGGTTGGCTGGGGATAGACGATGGAAAGTTAAGCCATATTACAACGGACCTTGCATTGATCAATGTGCAAACCCGGCTTGCTGATGACTTGCCTCCACTCGATATTAAAGTATTGAGTGGCCGTGTCGGCTGGAAAGAGGTAAAGCAAGGCTTTGAAATTTTTACAAATAAATTATCACTTAAACTATTTAACAATTTTGTACTTAAGCCAACGGATTTGTTTGTAAGCTTGAGCAACCTAAAGGATATACAGGCGTCAACCGGTGAAATTCGTGCAAATTTACTTGAACTGGATGGCCTGGGTAAGTTAATGGAGTTTTTACCTATTGAGAAAAAATATAAAGAGCAATTTGCCGAATTTTCGCCACAGGGGAAGATAAGTAATCTGCAGGCGAAATGGGAAACTGATAATAACAAGCAATTGCATTACAAACTGAAAGTAAAACTTTCAGAAATTGCACTGCAACGCGTGGGAAAATTTCCTGGTTTTTCAGGGGTGAGTGGTGACGTGGACGGGAATGAAGCTAGCGGAAATATATTTTTGAACTCGCGCAATTTCAGGTTAGATGCCCCTCAGTTTATGGCAGGACCCTTGGCGTTCGACTCAATCACGGCACAGTCTGGCTGGAAAAAAAACAGGGATGGAGTTGAGGTCAGTCTGCGTAGTTTTGCCGCTGAAAATGCTGATCTTGCTGGTTCGGCATATGGCAGTTACCACACATTGGAAAGCAGCCCGGGTTATCTCGATATCAATATCCATTTGAACCGTGCCCTGGTTACACGTGCCAGTAAATATATTCCATTAGTTGCACTGGGCACGGATGCGCGAAAGTGGATGAACGATGCCTTGCTGGCGGGTGAGTCGAATGATTTTAATATACGCATTAAAGGAAATTTAAGCGATTTTCCATTCGTTGCGAACCGCAAAGGAATATTTAAAGTTAACGGTCGCGCGAAGGGCGTAGCACTGGCCTATGAAACAGGTTGGCCGCGTATTGAAAATGGTAATGCAGACTTTTTAATGCAGGGCAAGGAGATGGAGATTACGACTTCTTCGGCGATTACTGCGGGCATCAATCTTAAGAATGTTAAAGTTTTTATCCCGGATATATTGAGCGATGATTTGATGCTGCATATCAATGGTGATGCCGACGCTGATAATACCCGTGCGCTGGCTTTTATCAAGGCAAGCCCGGTACGCGGCTATCTTGACGGTTTGACAGACGATGTTGTGGCAACCGGGAACGGCAAGCTCAACTTGAATCTGACCATACCCTTGAGCGGACCATTACCGGTAAAGGTGGCGGGGACATATCACTTTATTGATAGCGTAGTGGAGATAGATAAAAAACTGCCAACAATGCGCAAAGTAAATGGTGATTTATTGTTCACCGAGGCTGTCGTTTCGGCTCAAAATATTAACGCACAAATACTCGGCGGACCAGCAAAACTGTCGATAGAAAATGCTGAGGACGGTGCGATCAAAATAAAACTTGGAGGCAAAGCAAATTTTGGTGTGCTGCGTGAACAGAATCCGGCCCCATTGTTAAGCAAGCTGAGTGGACAACCCGATTGGAATGTGGAGATTGGTGTAAAGAATAAACAGGCCAAGGTATTGATAACCTCAAATATGCTGGGATTAAAATCAGAATTACCCGAGCCCCTGGCAAAACGTGCCGAAGCGACGATACCCTTGCGGATTGAAATCAACTATTCAAGTCCGACCCAGATTTTCTCAGCGCTGCAATATGGCTCACAACTTAACGCGAACATCTTGCAAACAAAGAATGTTGAAGGTGTCTGGGATATCAAGCGTGGTATTGTCAATTTTGGTAATGTCATTCAAAAAGCGGACAGGGATGGTTTATGGGTGATTGGGACACTACCCCATCTGTCGCTTGAAGGCTGGGGAGCTTTGGCAAATTCAGATGAAGAGAGTGAACCTATTGGCCTGGCAGGCGCAGATTTGGTGGTGCAAAAAGTAACGGGTTACGATAATACCTTTAACGATGTGCATGTCAAAGCATCGGGCCGTAATGGCATATTGATGGCACAGTTAAGCTCTAAAGAGATCAATGGAGAAGTAAACTGGCAAGCAGATGACAATGGCAAGCTCGTTGCGCGATTGAAGAATCTTGACCTTACGCTGGCTGAAGGAGAAAAAGTCAAAAAGGAGGATGTGGAGACGGCTCCTACTTCAAAATCTGATGGCCCCCTTGAGCTTCCTGAAATAGATTTGATCGTTGACAAGCTGAATTTTAAAGGGCTGCCTGTTGGCAAGCTTGAGTTATTGGCAAAACAGGATGAACAAACCTATTTGCTCGATCATCTGCGTTTATCTAATCCCGATGGGGTTTTGACCGTTAGCGGTAAATGGAAAATGTCGGCGGACGCGCCACGCACGGAAGTAAATGTAAAGTCTGACATTCATAATGCGGGTAATGTACTGGCGCGTTCCGGATTTCCGAACAGCGTGAAGAATGGAAGCGGGAAATGGGAAGGTTCATTTACCTGGCCTGGCTCACCGGCTCAATTTAACAAGACCGATATGAGCGGTCATATCAGTCTGGATGCTGGGAAAGGACAATTCATGCAAATTGATCCCGGTATCGGCAAACTACTTAGTATCTTAAGTCTGCAGGCATTGCCAAAACGCATCACGCTGGACTTCGAAGACGTGTTCAGCAAAGGATTTGAATTTGACAGCATCAAGGGCGATGCTGATATCAAGCAAGGCGTTGTCGTTACCAATAACCTGAAAATTGAGGGTTCCGCCGCCAAAGTCAGCATGCAGGGGCAAATAGATCTGAATAGTGAGACACAAAACTTGCGCGTACGTATCGTCCCCGCAGTCGGGAACAGTGCGGCATTGATATCAGCATTGGTTGCAACGCCAGTAGTCGGTGCGGGTGTTTACCTTGCCAGCAAAATATTGAACGATCCACTCGGACAAATGGCATCGTTTGAATATAATGTCAGCGGAAGCTGGGCCGATCCAAAAGTTGAAAAAGTAGGCGAGAAAAAACCTTAACGTGTTTGCAGTGTAATTCAACGAAATATTTTAGAAAGCACATCATGGCAGATATTAATTCTACGCAACGCCGTATTGCTGCACAGGTTAATGCGTTCAAGGTTGCCGCATTGCAAATGGCATCGGGTCCCAATGTGGCCGGCAATTTAAGTGAAGCGCGACGCCTGATCGAAAATGCCGTGTCACAGGGTGCAAAACTCGTGGTGTTGCCCGAGTTTTTCTCCATCATGGGCATGAAAGAGGAGGATATGGTGGCTGCGCGTGAACAGATCGGTGCAGGCGTCATGCAGAAATTTCTTTCTGAAATAGCGCGCAAGCACCGTATCTGGGTGGTGGGCGGGTCTATACCAATGGTAGCAAGCACGCCCGACAAAATCAGAAACGCCTGCCTGGTATTTGATGAGCACGGGAAGCAGGTGGCACGTTACGACAAGATTCATTTATTTAACCTTGATCTTGGCAACGAGCATTACCACGAAGGCAAAACCATAGAGGCAGGCGACAAGGTGGTTGTCGTAGATAGTCCCTTCGGGCGTATCGGTTTGGCGGTGTGTTACGACTTGAGGTTTCCCGAGTTATTTCGTGCAATGAAAGATGTGGATATATTTGTGCTCCCTTCAGCCTTTACGGCAACGACAGGAAAGATGCATTGGGAAACGCTGGTGAGAGCACGTGCCATCGAAAACCTTGCCTACGTCATCGCATCGGCTCAGGGCGGGTATCATGTGAATGGCCGTGAAACACACGGCCATAGCATGATAGTCGACCCGTGGGGACGTGTTCTTGACGTGCTGCCGCGCGGTTCAGGCGTTGTTGTGGCTGATATCAATCCCTCCTATCAGTCAAGTTTGCGTGCCAGTCTCCCTGCCTTAACTCATCGCACCCTTTTCTAGCCGACCAGGTGGTGGCACATATTTGCCACTTTCCGGAACAATGGGATGTAGAACTGTTCATAGCTTGCTTAACCTTAGTTTTCAATTTTATCGGGCCATTTAATGCAAAAAGATTCTACCTTTGTCCTTGCGCAGCAATCGTTGCTGCTCCCCTTCTCGCTGGACGAGCGCAAGCTGGAACGTGTGTTTGGAACAATGCTGGCACACCAGGTCGACTATGCGGATCTGTATTTTCAATACGGGCGTTCAGAAAGCTGGTCGCTGGAAGAAGGAATTGTTAAGTCCGGTAGTTTCAGTATAGATCAGGGCGTGGGTGTACGCGCGGTAAGTGGTGAAAAAACTGCATTCGCCTATTCAGACGACATCAGCATGACTGCGTTGGAAAGTGCCGCCATGGCAACGCGCGCCATCGCGCGTCAGGGCGGAAACCAAAGTATACCGATGCTGGGACACCGGAAAAATACCAATCATGAGTTGTATTTGCCGCATGACCCGATAGCCAGTATCAGCGCGTCGGAGAAAGTGGCCTTGCTGGAACGCCTGGAGCGCCACGCACGCGCACTGGATCCCCGTGTCACCCAGGTAATGGCCAGTCTGGCCGGTGAATATGACGTTGTGATGGTCGCACGCAACGATGGCCAGATGAGTGCCGATATTCGCCCGCTGGTACGCATGTCGCTGCAGGTGATTGTAGAAAGTAACGGCAAGCGCGAGCAGGGTTCTGCCGGTGGTG
This sequence comes from Nitrosomonadales bacterium, assembly GCA_025350915.1. Taxonomy (GTDB): domain Bacteria; phylum Pseudomonadota; class Gammaproteobacteria; order Burkholderiales; family Gallionellaceae; genus 39-52-133. Next base: position 3,992 of record JANXWX010000059.1, on the reverse strand, counting down.
GTGGACGCTTTGACTATGCCTATTTCAGTGATGATATATTGCAAAAATATGCGGCTGAAGCCGTGCATCAGGCAGTGGTTAATCTCGATGCGCGGCCTGCACCCGCAGGAAATATGACGGTTATTCTGGGCTCCGGTTGGCCGGGAATATTGCTGCATGAAGCGGTTGGCCACGGACTCGAAGGCGACTTCAATCGTAAAGGTAGCTCGACTTTTTCAGGACGCGTCGGCGAACGTGTTGCGTCAAAAGGCGTGACCGTGGTGGATGACGGCACGATTCCAGACCGCAGAGGCTCCCTGCAAATGGACGATGAAGGCAATCCGACCCAGCGCACTGTGCTCATCGAAGACGGTGTGCTCAAAGGCTATTTGCAGGACTCGATGAATGCAAGACTGATGGGTGTTGCCCTAACCGGAAATGCACGCCGTGAATCCTATGCCCATCTGCCCATTCCACGCATGACCAACACTATGATGCTGAATGGCGCTCACGATCCACAAGATATCATTTCCTCGGTAAAACACGGCTTGTACGCTGCCAATTTTGGCGGAGGACAGGTAGATATAACCAATGGTAAATTTGTGTTTTCGACTACCGAAGCCTACATGATTGAAAACGGGAAAATTACCTATCCGGTGAAAGGTGCAACCCTTATTGGAAATGGTCCTGAGGCGATGAACCGCGTCAGCATGGTGGGCAACGACATGGCACTCGATTCAGGCGTGGGTACCTGCGGCAAGGAAGGGCAACATCTGCCTGTGGGCGTGGGTCAGCCTACCGTTCGTATTGATGGGTTAACCGTGGGTGGTACAGGCTGAATATGAGCCTGATTTAGTGGTTAAATTTGTGTAATGGCAATGTATTAATTGAGGGTGGCTCGGTACAGATCATCAAGATTTTGAGGTTAAGGCATCAGCCGACAGCCTTAAACGCGGAACGATAATCAAAAATATCCGTCTGGGTGGGGGAGGATGCGATCGAGGGAAGCTCTGACAAAATCAAGGGACTGCGCCTGTAGCAGTGTTTTGTGAAAAAGGTTTGAAGCGACATCAGGATTAAGTCTTAACCTGCCGGATTCAACGAAGTCTAGGCACTAAAAAATACCGGTTCCTCGGGTATAATTCGCGCTTATGTTGATTTTGCGCTCCCTCCATTCTCCTGATCGACATCCTGTTGCACTCACTATCGGAAATTTCGATGGTGTGCATCTGGGCCATCAGGCCTTGCTCTCGCGCCTGCTTGGAGAGGCAAAGTCGCGTGGCTTGCTGAGTGCGGTCGTTATTTTTGAACCGCATCCACGAGAGTTCTTTACACCAGAGCAGGCGCCGGCACGACTGACGAGTTTGCGTGAAAAGCTGGAGTTGTTGGCAGAGCTGGGGGTAGACCGAGTGCATATCTGCCGATTTAACACTGAGTTTGCTCAGATGAGCGCAAACAGTTTTATTGATGCGCTGTATAAAAATCTGGCTGTTAAATATATTCTGATAGGGGATGATTTCAGATTTGGCAGCGGGCGCAGCGGTGACTTTGGGTTGATTGAAAAAGTTGCGGGACAGCAGGGCTTTAATGTTGAAGCCATGCATAGTGTATTGTTCGACGGAATTCGCGTATCCAGTACGGCGGTCAGGACAGCTTTGGCCGCAGGTCATATGCGTGCGGCAAGCCGTTTTTTAGGGCGCCCTTACGGTATCAGCGGACGGGTAGTGCATGGTGACAAGTTGGGCCGTGAGATCGGTTTTCCCACTGCCAATGTACAAATGAAACACAATCGTCCACCATTCACAGGTATTTTTGTTGTGCGCGTAACGGGCGATCACATATCACCATTGCACGGTGCAGCGAGTCTGGGTGTCCGTCCCACGGTGCATACCAATGGACGTGCCGTACTGGAAATTCACTTGCTGGATTTTGCCGGGGAAATTTACGGGCAACATCTGCGCGTGGAGTTTTTGCACAAGTTGCGCAACGAAGAAAAATACCCTGATTTGCCAAGCTTGACCAAACAAATTGCACTCGATGTAGAACACACTAAGAAATGGTTTAATGAACATGGATAACCCGGATAAAATGGATTATAAGCTCACACTCAATCTGCCTGACACCCCGTTCCCGATGCGCGGGGATATGGCCAAACGTGAACCTAAAATGGTTGCGGAATGGCAGGCGCAACAACGCTACCAGAAAATACGTGCAGCCAGTAAAGGCCGTCCGAAATTTGTGCTGCATGACGGCCCGCCCTATGCCAATGGTGATATTCATCTCGGCCATGCAGTGAACAAGGTTCTGAAGGACATCATTGTTAAAAGTAAAACCCTGTCAGGTTTCGATGCTCCCTATGTGCCGGGCTGGGATTGCCACGGCTTGCCGATTGAGTTACAGGTCGAAAAGAAGCACGGCAAAAATATTCCCGCCGCACAATTTCGCAAGCTGTGCCGCGATTATGCGACGCTACAAATCGAGAAACAAAAGAAAGACTTTATCCGTCTCGGCATACTGGGCGATTGGGATCATCCTTACCTGACGATGGACTTCAAGACCGAGGCCGAGATCATTCGCGCGTTGGGCAAGATCAACGACAGGGGGTATTTGTATCAGGGCAAGAAGCCGGTGAACTGGTGCCTTGATTGCCAGTCAGCACTGGCCGAGGCCGAGGTTGAATACGAGGACAAGGTGTCGCCGGCAATCGATGTGGGTTTTGAAGTAGTTGACATCGCCGCGCTTAACAAGGCTTTCAGGGTGAAGTTGTCGGCAGGAACAAAAGTATATGTAGTGATCTGGACCACCACTCCCTGGACATTACCGGCCAATCAGGCGGTATGCGTACATCCCGAGCTGGAATATAACCTGGTCAAGACAGACAAGGGCTATCTGATTCTGGCGGCTGATCTGGTCGAACCCTGCCTGACCCGTTATCAACTCGCGGGCAGTAATGATCGCGGCGATGGCAAGGCGGCCAACTGTTTCGGCAAGGCGCTGGAAAATATGTTGTTGCAACATCCTTTTCAGAAACGCAGCGTACCGATAATTTGTGGCGAGCATGTTACGCTGGAGGCGGGTACGGGTCTGGTTCATACCGCGCCGGCGCACGGCCTGGACGACTACTTCATCGGCCAGAAATATAATCTGCCAACAGAGAATCCGGTGGGCGATGATGGCAAGTTTATTTCCACCACACCTGCGATCGGTGACGTGCCGCTGGCGGGTGTGTTTGTATTGAAGGCCAATGATCTTGTACTGAATGGCTTGCAGGCCAATGGACATTTGTTGCATCAGGAAAAAATTAAACACAGTTACCCGCATTGCTGGCGTCACAAGACCCCTATTATTTCCCGTTCAACACCGCAGTGGTTTATCGGCATGGAGCAGAATTCTCAGGGTAAGCCCGGCTTGCGCGAGTTGGCCAACAAGGCTGTTGCAGATACCGAGTTTTTCCCGGCTTGAGGTCGTGCGCGTCTTGAAGCGATGATCAAGAACCGCCCTGACTGGTGTGTGTCACGCCAACGCAACTGGGGTGTGCCGATGCCGTTTTTCGTGCATAAGGAAACCATGCAACTGCATCCGCGTACGCCGGAACTGCTGGAGCAAGTAGCTAAACGCGTAGAGCAGCAGGGTATTGAAGCCTGGTTTAGTCTGGAAGCCGCCGAGTTACTCGGAGCGGATGCCGCACATTACCGCAAACTCAGTGACACTCTGGATGTATGGTTCGATTCGGGTACGACCCATGCGGCGGTTTTGCGCCAGCGTGAGGAATTAACTTTCCCGGCGGATCTTTATCTGGAAGGATCTGATCAGCATCGTGGATGGTTCCAGAGCTCATTGCTGACAGCTTGCGCAATGGATGGTAAAGCTCCCTATCGGCAATTGCTTACCCATGGCTTCACGGTCGACGAGAAGGGCCATAAGATGTCCAAGTCCAGCGGCAACGGCATCGAGCCGCAGGATATTTGCAATCGACTGGGCGCGGATTTGTTGCGCTTGTGGATTGCTTCTAC
>JANXWX010000052.1 GCA_025350915.1 Nitrosomonadales bacterium | reverse complement strand
TCCTCTGTAGACGGCAACCCCAACCAACCCATCATCATCGGCAGCCTGCCCAACCCGGCCACCCAGTCCCCGGTGACCAGCCGCAACTTCGGCGACCACATCATCCGTACCGGGGCCAAGAATGAACTGGTGCTGCACGACATCAAGGATGAAGAATACATCGAGCTGAAACAGGGCGACTACGACCGCCCCTTCAACCTGCTGCGGCTGGATGCCAACAGCGCCGGACACGGCATCAAGTTTGCCTGCACCCTGGGCGCGATGGCGGTGTACGCCAAACAGACGATGAAGGTGGAAGCCGGTGACTCCATCACGCAGACCCACGGCAATGACCGCACCGAAACCATAGAGAACAGCCACCACCTCACCACCAACAAAAAAGACATCCACTACCAGTCCGCCACCGACCAGTCACACCACGCCGGACAGAACATCCGCCACCGCGCCGACAAGAACATCGAACACAAGTCCGCAGAGCACATGCAATGGCGGGTAAACCGCCATGCCCGCATCACCATCAGGCAGGGTAACCAGATGATCAAGATCGAGAACGGCAGCCTGCGTATCCAGGCAGCCCAGGGCATCAAGATCACCGGCACCGGCAGCGGCAGTATCAAGATCGGGCAGAGTGGCGCGGGGATAGAGATTGACGCGGGGGGCAATGTCAAGCTGTATGGCAAGCAGGTGACCATCGATGGGGCCAATGGGGTGAAGTTGAAGGGGCGGGTGAATTGGGAGATCGGGGCGGGGGGGAGCTTGAGTCCGCAGGCGCTGGTGCCGCTTATTATTCCACGCGAACAGATACCGGATGAAAAACCGGTGAAATTTAATATGGTGCTGGCGGATATGCCGGGGCCGAATGGGGTGCCTATCGCCTATATGCCCTGGAGCATCGTCAAGGCAAAAAACAGTGGTGAAGCCTTGTTTAGTACCGATATAATTCTCGAAGGCGAGAGTAACGAGCAGGGTAAATTGATATTAACGACCGATGATGAAAAAAATCTGCGCATTGCATACAACAAAACCCCGAATGAGCTTTGGTTGCTGCACTCGGGCTCTGTGCATGAATTCATTGCCGCAACCGAAAAGGGTTATTGGGACGACAAAAACAAGTTTTACCAAGCGCTGGACGCAATGGGTTATAGCGATCAACTGGGCAAAGTGGGCGATTGGCATGTCGATGAGTTTCACAGTGACGTTGCTCGTACAGAACTCAAACTAACATCCGATGCCAATATAATTGACAAGCTGAAAGGTGCCTCATCATGAATTTTCCTGATATAAAAGCGCTGACTGCGCGGGCGATTATTCCAAAAGATGGTTCAGCACGTACGGTTACCGTTACGCAAAATCTACATCCCGGGGAAGCGGCATTCTCCATACCTACAGATAATAATACGGTAAAGGCATTTACAACCGGCAAAGCTTACTTTAAAAACTTGATGCAAGCGATTAGCTCTGCTCATGAGTCAATATATATTGCTGGCTGGCAAGTAAACTGGGACGCACAACTGGACGAGCAAGGCGCTCGGCTGTTTGATATTTTGTTACATGCAGTTAAAAATAATGGTGCGCTCAAGGTTTATGTCATGCCATGGGATGACACGGCACCCGTACAAACTTTTGATGATCAAACCAAAACTGCATTGGAGTTAATTAACCAGATAGCGGGTAGAGAGTGTCTATTTGTCATGCTAGCCAATTCTCATCCAGATGAATACTCTCAGTTTTATAGCCATCATCAAAAACAAGTGGTAATAGACAGCAAAATCGGATTTGTAGGAGGTATGGATTTATGTTATGGAAGGTTTGATGATGCAGACTTTGATTTGAAAGCCAATGCACATCATCGCAATGCACTTAATCGTTACAATGGCTGCGTGTTCCAAACAGGAATGCTTAGTTCGCAGAATGTGGTAAATCCTGATTTAATTCCAAACCATACACCTACATTTTCATATACGGATACGGATAAAGACAAAGAAATCAGGGATCGCACGATTGCTGAAATTCAAAATCCTAAACGTTTTCAAGTGCCTTATGAAGACGACTCACCACGTTACAGAAATGAACATCTTGATGAAAAATTGGTCACCCTCAACCCTAGCACCCAACCCCGCATGCCGTGGCAAGACTCACATGTCAAAATTGAAGGGCCGGCTGTATTCGATCTTGCACGTAATTTTGTGATGCGTTGGAACAGCGAAGATGGTTGGAAAAAAGAGAATGTCAAAAAACCCATCTTAACACTTCCACCCGCACCACCACCGGTTTATACAGGCACAGGCTGCATTGTACAAGTATTGCGCAGCGCACCCAAAGCGATGCGTGAGCTGGAATATAAACATATGCCCACAGATGACCAAAAGAAAATTAAATTGCCGTTAGACGCGCAGCACAATATCGCTGACGCCATGAAAACCCTGATTGAAAAATCACAGCATTTTATTTATATCGAAAACCAATTTTTTGTATCGGCTTTTGAGCAGGAAGGCAACTTTGCAACATCTGACTTAGTTGGACCTGCCAAGGTTACTTACGATAAAGAATCAAGTAGTGTTACGGCCACACAAGCTGCGACGATGTGGGACAACGACAAGCCACCGCAAAATGCGATTTGCAAATTATTGGCAGACCGCATTGATATCGTGATTAAAAGAGGCCAGAAAGAACCCTTCCATGTGTACATCACCCTGCCGGTTCACCCGGAAGGCATGCTTAACAATGGGTCGATCATGTCACAGGTGCACTGGACGATGCAATCGTTGGTGTTTGGTTCGCACAGCTTGCTCAACAGCATACGCCGCTCTTTATATGCGGACAAG
>JANXWX010000038.1 GCA_025350915.1 Nitrosomonadales bacterium | reverse complement strand
CCCATACCAGCTTTGCCCTTGCTCCAACCAGCCGGACAGACTTCACCATGTTCCTCTGTGAACTGCAACGCGTCTATCATACGCAACATTTCATCAATGTTACGGCCCAAGGGCAGGTCATTGACTACTTGATGACGCACGATACCCGCACGGTCGATCAGGAAAGAGCCGCGATAAGCCACGCCTTCATCAGCTTCCACATCGTAAGCTTTGCAGATTTCATGCTTGATGTCGGCAACCAGGGGGTAACCTACTTTGCCTATACCGCCATTATTGACCGGTGTATTTTTCCATGCCAGATGGGTAAATTGAGAGTCGATCGAAATCCCAATGACTTCAACATTGCGTTTTTTAAACTCATCGAGGCGATGATCGAAAGCAATCAATTCCGACGGGCAAACAAAGGTAAAGTCCAGCGGATAAAAAAATATCACGCCATATTTGCCGTTCAGGTGCTTCTTGAGATTGAAAGTTTCATTGATCTCATTGTTACCCATTACTGTAACAGCATTAAAATCGGGGGCGGCCTTGCCTACTAATACTGACATATTTACTCCTGTTATTGATAAATTCAAAACGGCGGAATTTATCGAGTTAGGGTAACGATGTCAACCATTCGATCGAAAGTGTTTTTAGTGAACCATGCGGAAGATAATTTAATTGAGCGACTTTATCCAGGTACAGAATTAAATATACGGTTCAAATTTAAAATCGGTATGGCATCACCGTTCAAGTTAAAGCAGGAAATCGCCAATTCACGCCATCCTCCCAGTCCGCCTGGAATTTCACAGGCTAGATCATCACTCACTGTCACTTGCATAGGGGGAGATACCATTTGCAATGCGCCAAACTGCGGATATTCACCCCGCTTGAATTGATAGCCCACCACGGCGATATAGGGTGCGTCTTGCTCTACCCCACCCATTCTCGACGCCAAATCCATCAGTGGCAGAAGCTTTCCCTGCCAGAAAAGTACTTTGTGACAATAAGCCGGTGTACACGGTACGATGTAAGAAGTGGGGACGTCAATCAGATGAAATAACTCGCGCGTTCCAACTGCTGCCCGGTAACCCATGCCAAAATCCAGTACCCAGGCGTTCGTCCGCGACGATGACTTCAACTCTTTAGGCATTCAACACCAGCCTCTCGATGTAGGCAGTCAATTTGCCGGCATTGCTTACACATGCTACACCCTTTTCATACTCAGCCAGATACAGGACAGGTGTGTGATTCAGTTTCATGGCAAGGGGTAACTCGAAACGCTGCGCTGTAAAATTTTTGATGACTGTCAAATCGTCGCACATAATCCCTATAAAGCCGGCTCCCATGGACAACATCGCACAGGCACGACGCTCGGGGGGTATTTCGTTCATCAATGCCAATTGTTCAGTCAGGCAATATACCGGCCAATGCTTCTGCATATAGCTTGCCCACCCTACGCTATGCAAAGCAGGTGCGGCTCTGTCTATATCGGTGGAAGATTCCAGTGTGCGTATCTCGCCCTGCGGCAATAATAAATTCAAGCTATTAATTTTAATCAGCGCGGCTGCCGTATTTAACCTGTCAGGAGCAATTTGCTGCATATTTATTTCCCGGCTAAACGCGCAACATGGCTGAGCAATATTTCATCACTAAAGGGCTTGGTGAGATATACGTCAACACCGGCGCTTTTGGCTTGCTGGCGGTGTTTTTCAGTCGAACGTGAGGTGATCATGATTACCGGGATTTCCCTGGTTCGTGTCGCATTTCGCACATGAGAGGTCAACTCAAGCCCGTTCATACGCGGCATTTCCATATCGACAAGCATGACATCGGGAACATAGTTTTGCAAAATCGCCACGGCCTCCAGGCCATCAATTGCCGTGCGTACCGTATAGCCCGCATCTTTCATCACCTTGGCTGCGGCACGTCTGGCTGTGAGCGAATCATCCACAACCAGTGCTGTACGCGCATCATGCAATTCGTTTCGTTGATCTTCACCACCCGGCTGTGTTGATGCTTGATCGGATAAGGTGTGCTGAACCGGGGTACGAAGTAGCTCGACCAAATCGATCACGGGTGCAACGCTACCATCACCGAGTATAACTGCACCGATAGTGCCGTGAATCTTTGGTACATATCGTCCAAAATTTTTCAGTACGACGTCACGTCCATCGAGCACTTCCTGCACCAGGATCGCGTTCATCGCACCCGTTTCCATGCGAGTCAGCAGCACCGGAAAACCCAAACGATTACTCTCTCGCCTGTCACCAGGCAAAGCCAGCAGATCCTCAAGTTTGATTAAATTATGGACCGAGTTTCCGGCACGATACACGGGCTGATCACCGATGTATTCGATCTGCTCTATTGTCACGTAGTGAATATCTTCTACACCGCGGCTTGACAAGGCGATCAGTTTTTCACTGTGACGCACAATCAAACTATGGGCGGATAACAATGTTGCGGGCAAGCGCAACTCGACTGACAAGCCCAGGCCGCGTGCCGAATTAAGCGCGAGTGTGCCTTTCATTTGCAATACGCGGTTATACACAACGTCCATACCGACACCACGGCCCGATACCTGGGTTGCTTCATTGCGGGTTGAAAATCCGTTTACCAAAATCAGCCGTGCCAATTCTTCGGGGGTCGGATTGCGCTCTGGCGCGATCATTCCCTTGTTCTCGGCAATTCGACGGATAGCGTCATAATCCAGTCCGACACCATCATCCTTGCAACGCACCACGATGGAATTACCCTCTCGCGCAAAACTCAGTTCAATACGCCCTACAGCTGATTTACCGACAGCCTCCCTGGTTGCAGGGTCCCCGATGCCATGGTCCACCGAGTTACGCAAAATATGCATCAACGGATCCATCAAATCAGTCAGCACATTGCTGTCGATATTGGTTGTCTCACCCGTGACAACGAGTTCAACTTGTTTGTCGAGCAGGCGACATGTTTGTCTGACACTGCGCTGCAAGCGGGAAACGACGCTGCTGACAGGCACCAGTCGGGTACGTATTACCGCGTGCTGATTTTCCATTTGCAGGCGTTGTTGCACTTCCAGCAAATCACTCAAAGTATCAAATTGCTCGTTTACCTGGGCCAATATTTGCTGTGAATCTGCCGATGCCTCTATCAGGCGTCGTGTAACCGTATGCAATTCGCTGTAATTATCGAATTCGAGCGGGTCGAAATCATCCATGTTACGCGCTTTTTCCTGAGGCGCTGCAACGCCGCGTATATCCACCAAACTTTCCAGTTCCGCCACCAGCTGGCCTACCAGTTGCTGTTGATGCTGCATGGCCTCGCCCTGCTTGACGGTTTGCCGTAAACGGTCCTGAATTTGTGAGTTGGAAATCAGTGTTTCACCCGCCAGCCGCAGCAACTCATCAACCACAGGTGCCGACACACGCAAACCTTGCGCATGCTCGGTAGCGCCACTATCCTGTGTAGAAATTTTTTTTCCGCTGTCGTCATGCTCGACATCATGCTGAATCTGCAAAATATCATTCGAGGCGAAAATGGAAATACCCTCTCGATCGATACGGTTGGCGTAGTCCAGTATCTCCTGCAATACATCTCGCGCCTGAGCCGGCTCCGGTCCCACACCCATGAGCTTCTCGCTCATCGCTTCAAGACAATCACCTGCATTCACAAGCATCGCTGAAAGCTCCCTATTCGGCATAACCGCCTCTTCAGAGAGCGCAACGAGAATATCCTCAAGGTGATGGGTTAAGTTGGCGATACCTTTAATTCCTACCGTATTGGCCGCACCTTTCAGCGTATGTGCCGCGCGCATCGCCCGGTTGATATCACTTGCACCTCCCTGCCCGGTTGAGATGCGCTCGATTGCTGCTGTAAAAGCAGAAGTTTGCAAAGGCAATTCTTGTAACAATCCATCCAGCAATTCAGCGTTGATATCCTCCGGTATCGCTAACAGCACATCTTCAGCTGTCGCTTCAGACTGGCGCTCCACTTGCTGGTCCGAACCTTCATGCACCTCGACCGTTGCCAAGGCCTCAATCCAGACCGGTGCCTCGGTAGCAGATACTGGCGTTTGCCACACAGAATCCGTCAGCAGGTCGATAAGTGCGGCGCAAGAGCTGGTATCGTTAGGCCATGTTAGATATGAGGAAACGCGCCCCGGCAATTGCTCGAGCAGGGCTTGTTGTACTGAAGTTACGTCAGTGTTGAGGTTACCCAGCTGTTCTTTGATGCTGGCAAACACTTTACCGAGTGCATGCAGACCGACTGATTCAGAGGCCAATCCGAGCCGGTCGATTAATTCCATGTAGTTACCAAGAGCTAACCGGCGTTGTTGAGATGTGTAGTGTGCGCTGACCGTTGTCGCCAAATCTTCATTCATTTGCTGATCCATCAGCGCAAATTCTTTATTAAGCATAGCAAGCATATCGCTATCCACAACTTGTAATTCAACGTGAGGCAAATCTAAAGCCGTGATGGATGCTGAGGTAACAGGAGAAATATCAATCGGCTCCTGCATGGTCGGCGTGATATCCACCTCTGCAAACACATCCGTAATATCTTGTTGATGCTGAATTTCCGGCTGCAGAAATGTTTCAGGTTGTTGCAGATTTTCGGGATCTTGAATCTCCAGTATCCCAGTCTCCCGGGGAATGACGAGCAACTCTCTTATCTCCAAGCCATCTGCTGCGGTCAACGGCAGTGACCAGATCGGCGATTCAAGATTTAATATCATGCCGTCAATTGCGTTGATATCACCCTTGCCTATCATAAAACCCATTAACAACTCGGGCCATTCTTCAAACAAGCGCCGCTCTTCAGCGTTAAGTCCTCTGCCTTCATTTTGAATGACTGACAAATTAGCCTCTACCAGAGCGCAGACGGATTGCAGTCCCGGCATACCCGATGAAGATGCGGCTTCCTGAATTTTTTGTATCAACGCAATGTAATGGGCTATCGCCTGTGTGTCGGAAATACCGCTTATATTGGCCGGACTGGCCAGGGAGCCCCATAGCTCATCCAGCGCCTCGGTCGCAAGCAGGCTAAATTGCGACAAATTTTCCTCAAGCATATCCATAATGCCCCTGGTTTTTCATTTGTGATCTGATTACTTTAAGCTGGCAATTTGAATACACGCACCGCAGACAAAAGCTGCTTCGCATAATCCAGAAGGTTACTGGTCTGTTCAGCTTGCTCGTGCAATTGCTTGGTCGCTTGCTGACTACTTCTTTTAATTTGTTCCGCACCATCCAGCAGGGATTGTCCTGCCCGGGCCTGGCTCTCAGAGGTCGTTGCAATTTGTTTAACAGAGTCCACCAATTCCGCGGTATTTTGCTGCGTCAGTTGCATTTGTTGTCCGGCTTGTTCAGCGAGTCGGCTACCCTCTACAATCTGTGCGATCGCGCTATTCATGGTGTTTACCGTGTCTGCCGTTTCCATTTGAATATTGCTGACCAGCGCAGAAATTTGCTGTGTCGCTTGCCGTGCGTTTTCAGCCAGTCGCTGCACCTCATCCGCAACCACCGCAAATCCGCGACCCGCTTCACCTGCTGATGCGGCGTGCATGCTGGCGTTAAGCGCCAGAATATGCGTACGTTCCGCGATAACGTTAATCAGGTTTACAACACCCGAAATTTCTTGCGAACGATCACCCAGGCGCTTGATCCGTTTTTCCGTTTCACGAATAACGTCCCGTGTATTGTTAATACCTGCAACGGTGCTGTTAACCGTGCTCAGCGCCAACTGAGTCGACTTGATGGCATTGTCTGCCACCCGGTTACAGGCCTGTGCCAAGTCCGCAATTGAACGCATGGATTGCGCTGCCGTGGCGAGCGACACGGCCGTACGATCCACTTCCTCGCGTTCCTCCTGTGCAGCAACAAGCATCGAATCCGCTTTGGATTGCACGCTCATGGAGGCTTTGGTTACGTCGGCTGAAATATTGTTCACGTCTGCCATCACCTGAGCTGTTTCACGGGTCAGGAGATTAAGCGCATCAGCCACTGCGCCGGTCACGTTTTCGGACACAGGTACTTTAACTGTCAAGTCTTTTCTGGACAGTTGCGCCACCGCCTGCAGCAAGGACAATACGGACTCATTCAAAGAATCATTTTCCTTTTTAATGGCAGCTTGCACTGCTTCGCGTTCATCCATCATCTTGTCAAACTGATTGGCCAGCTGCACCAACTCGTCATTACCAATCATTTGGGCGCGTGCCTGGGTATCCCCCGCAGCAATCCTGGTAATCGTACCTTGTAGCTTGGTTAGCGGGTTTGAAATAGCCCTGATAATAATGAAAGCAGCATAAGCGGCAATAGCTGCTGTTAAAACACCCAGCAAGGTGACAATAAATCTGATCCTTTGCACTGATCCTAGTAATTGGTCTTTTCTTGCCTTGTCATCCTTGATCGTCATCTCGAGCAACTGATCCATCGCCTTGGTCGCCGCGAATCCCCTTGGCTGTGAATACTTGGCACGTACCTCGTTGGCCTCATCCACTTTTCCAGCCTGCACCAAAGCGAAAACTTCCGGGCGTTTCCCAAAGTATTCTGCAATGTTCGTCTCAAGCTCGCCAATAATGGTTTTTTCGTCCGGCGTCATTTCATGTGCTTCCTTGTACTTTTTCATGTTCTCGTAAAATTTATCCTTGTTAGGTTTTTCCGAATCCAGGATTCGCTGCCACAATTGAGGCGACGAAGGAAATTGGGCCTGGGACAGGCGCAATGCCCAATATGAAGAGTTTGCACGCTGAAGCAAATACTCCTTCGTTTCAGCTTCGGCGACACGCCCCTCCAACTGGGAAATACCGCTGAAAGAAGTTACCGTTACAACCAGGAGCAGAAACAAAATCGAACCGAAACCGGCCAGTAATTTTGTTTTAATGTTTAAGTTAAGCTTCATTTCCTATCCCCTCCAAAGTGACCATTCATTTTGACAGCCTATACAGAATAAATTATTACTGCCTGTTACAACCTTGCACACTACGGATCAACGTTCGATCTCGCGCACCAGTTCATCAAAAAATGTTGCATGATTAAATTCAAGCCAGATCGTATGATCCTTTACATAGCCCGAACTCACATGCCCATTTAGCGATGTGGGCAATTGCGGCATATTGGGCAACGGACTTAATGCAGAAAGCGGTGTGGGAAAGTCTTCAATCACAACTCCGGCAGCCTTGTCACCCTGATCAAATATCAGCACCAATGGTTTAACGTCGGCGGCTCGCGCGCCCATACTCAACACCTGCCTTAGTTCGTATACCGGAACCAAATTTCCACGCAAATTGATCAAACCTAAAAACCATGGCGGAGAACCTGGCAGGGTCCATATTACAGGCATCTGCATTACTTCACTGCCGCAACCCTCATGGATAAGCAAGCCAAGAGAGCCTATCTTGAATCCGTAACGTCCGATTTCTTTTTCTTCAGCCGCAGCCAGAACCAAATCGGCAGGAGGTTCAAATTGCTCCAGTGCAGCGCTGGGCAACAGCCACTTGCCAGCCTGTTCATCGTCGCGATGCGCTTGTTCACGCTGTTTGAGTTCATCCATCATTATTTGTTCGTCCCGGTATCAAACAGGGCAAACGTTTAACACAGGCTTTTGAGTTGATCTACAATCTGATCTGCTGTATAGGGCTTGGTGATATGCCCTTTTGCGCCCTGTAACTCGCCCCAGACCTTGTCTGCCTTCTGCCCCTTGCTGGTTACAAATACTACCGGGATACTTTTGGTGCCGGAATCCTGCGACAACAAGCGGCAGGCTTCATAACCATCCATGTCGGCCATCACAACATCCATGAATATCAATGAGGGATGCTCGGATTTAGCCTTGTCGATCGCTTCTTTACCGCTCATAGCCGTTACCACCATACAGCCGGCATCGCTCAAAATTGATTTAATATTTGCCAGATCGGCTGCTGAATCATCTACAACTAGTGCTTTTCTTGCTGCCATGATATTTCTCCTATGATAAATAAAACCTTTAACCAAAAAATCAGCTTGCCACAACATTACAGCAGATGTGTTTCATTAAGATAACGCCACATCTGAAATACTACATAAATAACAGGTCTGGAAAGTCAAACTGTTATTAATGACCGTTTAGTGCACCCGGCGCCTCTTCTGTGCCGTTAGTTTGCTCCAGAAAGGATTCAAGTACATGATAAAAATTTTCATAATCAACCGGCTTTGTCAGGTATGAACTGCATCCGGCAAGGGAGCCGCGCACCTTGTCAAAAGGTGAAGATTTGCTGGTTAACATAACGATCGGGGTTGATTTTGTATCCTGATTTCGCCTGATGGTTTTACATACCTGATATCCGTCTGCACCAGGCATGACGACATCAAGGAAGATAATGTCATAACGATTTTTCTGGAGCATATCCAGACCTTGCTCTCCTGTTTCAGCCGTGTCAACCTGTATATTGAAAGAGCCCAGTTCAAGCACCAATTGCTTTCGGACGGTTGGACTGTCATCCACGACTAAAGCACGGTGGCGGAATGGGGCAACTCCCTTACTAACAACAACTTCACGCTGTACAGCCTTTGCACTTCCCGAGAAAGTTTCCGGCTCACCACCACCCTCACCGCGTTCCTTGACTATTTTATCCAATATCATCAATACCTTGGCCGGCCCAAAGGGGCGCGTCAAGTGATACTTGCTATAGGGAGATTGCTCCGTTGCTGTCACCAGCAATAGGACAGGGGAAGGTTTATGCGAGGCCAATGCATGCCAGGATTTCATAGCCGAATCATCTTCGGAGTTGACAATAACTACTTCTGCTTTTTTTAAGTCTTCGGACCAGGCATAACGCCCTTGTGGGCGGCTTGTTTGCGCATGGGAAGTCAGTCCAAGCATGATCTTTACAAAACGCTCTTCTTGCTTTTGCAGACCAAGTGTCCCTACCAAAAATATCTTATCTTGAGTCACAAGCCCCCCGTTGCTTAACCGCTAAATAACCCATTATTGTTTTTTACCTGCTATGGATTAGCGACAGTAATATGTAAAACTTGAATATTAATGCTGTATCAGAGCCTGAAGCAAAACCAGACCACATCTGGAAGGTAGCATACTCGCAATGAATTAATCATGGCAATATTTAACTACCATCATCCAGCAACTTTGCCCTTACTACAGACTGATATTGACCTTCCCCCGGAAAATAGTCTTCCAAGAGTGGCGTAAAATTAACATTACTTTTGAGAGAATCACGGGGTCAGTTCTAACATTCCAACATTTTCTGCTATGATTCCGAAATGGCCAGGCCACTCAGACTTGAATTTGCAGGGGTTCTTTACCATGTCACCTCACGCGGTGATCATCGCGAAGACATCTTTCTGTGCGATGAAGATCGCACAGATTGGCTGGACGTACTAACCACTGTTTGCACCCGCTTCAACTGGGTCATTCATGCTTATTGCCAGATGAGCAA
>JANXWX010000253.1 GCA_025350915.1 Nitrosomonadales bacterium | reverse complement strand
CGATGCGCTCAATCGCTTCGAGAATATGCCCTAGGTAATCGGGGATGCGAAGGGCGTCAGATTTGCTCATACCGTTGCGGCTTCGGTCATTACTTGCGCGCGGAATTTATCGGGCAGCGCATTGGGCGTTAAGACATCCACTTTTACATTTAGCAGGCGTGCAATTTCAACTTGAATTTTTGCGATGTCCATCAGTGTGGTTTCAGATGTCGGCTCAACCAGCAGATCAAGGTCACTGTCTTCTGTATCTTTGCCGTGCAACGCAGAGCCAAACACGCGCACGTTGGTTACGCGGTGGCTGAGTGCGATGCGGCGTATTTCAGCGCGGTGTTGTTGCAGGGCTATGGAAGGGCGCATGGCTTTGTTCCTGTAAGGTTCTCGGGCATTATAGCCAAGTATAGGTGCACAGTCACACTGCTGCGCATTGCGCTTGTACCTTATATTGCCCTGGGTTTGCTATTCAAGTCTGACACGCCGCCAGTATTTCCCCGATGACACTCGGGTCGCGTTCGGTGCGCAGCATGCGGTGCAGGGTTTCTGCTTCCGGGTAGGCGGTGCGCATCATCCCCAACCATTTTTTGAGCAATCCCGGCGCGTGTCTCGGGTTCATCCTCACCAGTAGTTGCGTGTAGTAATCGATTATCCAGTTATATAGTTGCGGCCAGGGCATGGCTTCATCGCCTGTTTTGATGCGATGCATGAGGTCCGGGCGGATGATGGTGCCGCGCCCTATCATGACGTCGGTGCAGCCGCTGAGCTGTTGACAATAGAACGTTCGTTCTATAGGATGGGATTGTTAATTAGGGTGTCGGTGTCAGTTTGTTATCGGTTTCCAGGCATGGTTTTAAAATTACTCTGATGGTTGTTGCCGGTGTGGATTGCTCACAGGTTAAATCGTATTGTTTTTGGCGAACATCATTGAAAGCGGGAATTAACGCAGAGTCAGTGAGGAAAGTGTTATGAATAAAAAGATTGTGTCGCCCGATAATCCAGAAAATCATCTTGTTGTTTTTCAGGAAAAGACTATCCGCCGTACTTGGCACAATGGGGCATGGTGGTTTTCAGTGGCTGATGTTTGCGGTGTTTTGACCGATAGTCCCGATGCCGGTGCTTATTGGCGCAAGCTAAAACAACGGCTGATTACTGAGGGCAGTGAAGTCGTGACATTTTGTCACGGGTTGAAACTCGATATAACCATAATGTATGTGGATTTCACGTAATGCCGTGGGCTTAGGTATGCTTTTATCAGAAAGTATGCATTATTAAATAAACATGCTATTATTTTAATAATGAGATTTCTTATTAAAGGTTAGCCACTATGCTTAGGGATATCACAGGGCGCTATGTTTCAAGCCCCGCTGGTGGGGAAATGGTGAACGCCTTTGTGCCCACTCCTTTGCCTCCTGTACCCGCGCTGGAATTAAGTGGTGCGCGGCAACACTTGCTTGAGCGGGCCACCGTTGCGATTGGGCGGCTCGACAGTGTGAGTACCATGTTGCCCGATCCGCAGCTTTTTCTTTACGCCTATGTGCGTCGCGAAGCGGTATTGTCTTCCCAGATCGAGGGCACACAATCTTCTTTGTCGGACTTGTTGCTGTTTGAGCTAGATGAAGTGCCCGGTGTTCCTTTCGATGATGTGGTGGAAGTTTCCAATTACATCGCTGCGCTTGAGCACGGTATGGCGCGGCTACGCGCAGATTTTCCGCTGTGTAACCGGCTATTGCGCGAAATGCATGTTCATCTCATGTCACGCGGACGTGGTAGCGACAAAGCGCCGGGAGAGTTTCGCCGTAGCCAGAACTGGATCGGTGGCACCCGCCCGGGCAATGCACGCTTTGTGCCACCTCCACCGCTGGAAGTTGAGCCCTGCATGGCCGCACTGGAGCAATTCTTTAACCAGTCAGCCGATGCAACACCCGTGCTGATTAAGGCGGCTTTGGCGCATGTGCAATTTGAAACCATACATCCATTCCTGGATGGCAATGGCAGACTTGGCCGTCTGCTCATCGCGCTATTGTTGCATCAGGGTGGCCTGTTGGCGCAGCCGTTGCTGTACTTGAGTCTTTATTTCAAACAACATCGACCACTGTATTACGAATTGCTGGACAGGGTGCGAACTCAGGGTGACTGGGAAGCATGGGTCGATTTTTTTCTGGAAGGTGTTGCGCAAACCGCACAGGGTGCAGTGCAAACAGCACAGCGGCTGGTCGAGCTGTTCCAGCAGGATAGCGTGCGTATACAAAGCACCGGTCGCGGTGCAGTGAATGCCCTGCGCGTGCTCAACGCTTTGCGTAGCCATCCCGTTTCCAGCCTCAAATTACTGTGCTCAGAAACAGGGATGACTTTTCCTACTGTTGGTAAAGTCATGCAAATGCTCACCACGCTTGGCATCGCACGAGAGCTAACCGGTCAGCGCCGTAACCGCATTTTTGTGTACGATGGCTATTTGAATATTTTGAATGAAGGTGGTGAAGCGCTATGAGAAGCAATTATTCAACTATCGGTATTAAATGTGCGGCATGACAGCATTGCGTTGAATCGATAGGGCCAGTCTGGCCTCATCGATTCGCTAAGTCTGATACTCCGCCAGTATTTTCCCGATGACACCCGGGTCGCGTTCGGTGCGTAACATGCGGTGCAGGGTTTCCGCTTCCGGGTAGGCGGTGCGCATCATCCCCAGCCATTTTTTGAGGAGACCCGGCGCGTGCCTCGGGTCCATCCTCACCAGTAGCTGTTCGTAGTAATCAATTATCCAGTGATGTAGTTGCGGCCAGGGCATGGCTTCATCCCCTGTTTTGATGCGACGCATCAGGTCCGGGCGGATGATGGCGCCGCGCCCTATCATGACGTCGGTGCAGCCGCTGAGCTGGCGTATTTTTTGATAGTCCTGCGGTGACCATACTTCGCCGTTGGCCACCACCGGCAATTGAACGGTTTCGCGGATATGGGCGAGCCACTCCCAGCGTGCGGGGGGACGATAGCGGTCGTCGCGTGTACGGGCATGGACGGTGATTTCGTCGGCGCCGCCCGCTTCGATGGCGCGGGCGCAATCCAGCGCAAGGGAGGTGTCTTCCAGGCCGAGGCGCATTTTGGCGGTGACGGGCAGGTGTTGCGGCACGGCACGGCGGGTGGCGGCGACGATGGCGTGGATTTGTTCGGGGAACTGGAGCAGGACAGCGCCACCGCCGTGACGATTCACCATGGGCGAGGGGCAGCCGAAATTGAGGTCGATGCCCGGTGCGCCGAGGGATGCGGCAAGGGCGGCATTTTCCGCGAGGCAAACCGGGTCGCTCCCCAGCAACTGCACACGCACCGGCACCCCTGCACGGGTGCAACCGCCGTTAGCCAGTTCCGGCACGGTGTTGAGGAAGGTTCTTTTGGTGAGCAAATGACCGGTGACCCGCACAAATTCCGCCACGCACAGATCGATGCCGCCGAGCCGCGTCAATATGTCGCGCAGGCTATGATCGGCAATGCCTTCCATTGGGGCGAGTATCAGACGCATGTTTTTTTGGGCGGAGGTGGGGTGCGCATTCTAGTGTAAATAAGTTAAAGGGGTTGGCATTGTGTCCAAAATGAAATGAGATGCTGAGCTGTTTAATTCCGCTAACGGATTTTTGTGCTTCGACAGGCACAGCACGAAAGGCATCTTGCACAAAACGATCGGGTCTGACCCTGAGGTCTCCCCTCAAAGTTGCAACGCAGGATGATCATAGCGCAGACGCTCCAGCACTGCGTTAAGCTCTCTTGGCGAGAACGCCGCCATCCCGTGTCGTACAAGTTGCAATGCCAGATTAATCACAGATAACACAGGTCGTGAACGTCGAGTATTGCTCTGGAATTTGAACTCCATCTGCTTTTCTTTCACGACTTCACCAATTGATATTGTGTTTAACGGCGACTGATCCGCATAGGCCACGCCCCATATCGTTCAATGTTAACCGACTGCTCATGACTACAGTCCCAACAGCAGCCAGCAGGCTGGCCAATCGTTTTGCGTGTATTTCTGGAAGACTGATGGAAAGAATGCGGTGTAAGATGGCCAGTGCATGCATGGCGGTTTCTCCTTCGCAGTTTGGTCGCTACGAAAGAGACAATAAACCTGCCATGCATGTACTGTTTTGAGCGGACAATACGCTCTGGTTTATTGAAATGCAGCGGGGTTTTGTGGGGAGACCTCAGGGGTCTGCTCCCCATAATGTTTGATAAAAAAGGATAAAATAAATATGAGTAATATTACAGAAAATATGAATGCCGGAAATATTGATTACGCCATTCAAATGTTAAATACATATGCAAAGGAAGCCAGTTTAAAGCCTTTAATATCGATATTGGAAGCGTTAAAACAAGATCCATACAACGAGTCACTTTCAGCCGAATTAACTGATACATGGAGAAATCTTGGTATATATCAAGGTACAGTTTTAACCTATGTGCCTTATTTCTATACTTTGATACCTGATGATATTTTTGGAGATAATTTAAAGAAATAAATGGGACTGTGTGTTAATTTGCATGTAAATCTGACCCGGGCTTTGCATTGAATTTTGACCCACCCTAAGTTTATATCTGAACGGTTATTTTGTGGATATTTTTCTGGTTTTCCCCTCCTTTACTATTTGCGTTGAACTGTTTTTGAAGCGGTAACTATCGTTGCCGGTTTCCACGATGTGACAGTGATGTGTCAGTCTGTCCAGCAGCGCCGTTGTCATCTTTGCATCTCCAAACACGCTTCCCCATTCTGCAAGGCTCAAGTTGGTTGTGATCACCAAACTGGTGCGCTCATATAACTTGCTGATGAAATGGAATAGCAAAGCGCCTCCTGCCTGGCTGAATGGCAGATAGCCAAGCTCATCCAGAATCACCAGATCTGGAGCCCTTCTGTGCGCAACTGCCGGTGCAATACATAAGACGCACCATGCAACACCAGCCGCATGCAATTGGCGAGGAAGGTGGTGCAGGAAGTGCGGTCTGAGGCCAGATCGCACTTCACCTGCTTGATGAAGTTCTCGGTTTGGCCGCGCGCGCAGTACAGATCGGCGTAAACCGCTTGCGGCTCGGGAAGGCGCAGGGAAGTCACCACAAAGCGGGGGTTGTCGCCCAGCGCCATCACCTCCGCCTTGAGGATAACGCGGTGTGGCTGATGCCATGAACCTGCGGCGTAGTGGAATTCCTCGTACAAGCGGATCGGCGAGGACTCGCCGAAGGCTTGCCGCTGCGCAAACAGGGCGCGAGCTTGCCGTAGGGCGGGTTCAGCCAAACGGTGCAACACCGGATTGCCCGCCAGGCCAAAGAGGAAATCGGTGTTGGGCATGTCCTCGATCAGGCGCATCAGCTCCGGGTTGGAGAAATGCCCGTCGCCCCGCACCAGAATAGGCGTATCGGGGAAGCGCTGGCGAATCAGCCGCAGTACCCGCCCCGGAATCATCGCGTTCTCGGCACCCGTAGGCCGTTTGCCGGGGCGGAGCACCGCCGTGACCAGGGCACCGGAGAGGCCATCGAAGATGAACAGAGGCAGGTAGCAGGTGCTGCGGTAGTGATGATTGTAAAAAGCCAGCGGTTGCTGTCCATGCACCCGGTCTTCGGAATGATCCAGGTCGATCACCAGCGCGGCAG
>JANXWX010000157.1 GCA_025350915.1 Nitrosomonadales bacterium | reverse complement strand
GATCCGCATGGCGATACTCGCCGGCTTCACCGTTACGCTGCTGTATGGCGGTTTCCTCGCGTTGAATGGCGAAATCGGCGTGGGCAGTTATTCGGTGCTGGTCTACCTGACTCAACGTTTATTGTGGCCGTTAACGCGGCTGGCCGAGATGACCGACCTGTACCAGCGCTCGATGGCCTCGATACAGCGCGTGATGGATCTGCTCTACACACCCATCGCCATCCCCTATGAAGGCCAGCATCTGCCGTTAAACAGCGTGCGCGGCGAGCTTGAATTTGAGCAGGTAAAGTTTTCCTACTCGGGCAATGACACCGCCGCTATCGACGGTTTAAGCCTGCGCATTGCTGCCGGCGAGAGCGTGGCCTTTGTCGGCAGCACCGGCGGCGGCAAGAGCACGCTGATCAAACTACTGCTGCGCTTCTATGAACCGCAGCAGGGACAGATCAAACTGGATGGGCTGAATATCGGCGAGATCAATCTGCAAGACCTGCGCCGCGCTATTGGTTATGTCGCGCAGGATACCTTTCTCGCCGATGCTACGGTGACAGAGAACATCGCCTACGGCACCCATGGCGTATCGCAGGAAGAAATCATCGCTGCCGCAAAAGCAGCCGAAGCGCACGAATTTATTACTGCGCTGCCGCAGGGCTATAACACCCAGGTCGGCGAACGCGGCATGAAGCTGTCGGGCGGACAACGGCAACGTCTTGCGCTGGCACGTGCCATTCTGAAAAACCCGCCCATCCTGATTCTGGATGAAGCGACCTCGGCGGTGGACAATGAAACCGAAGCAGCTATCCAGCGCTCTCTTGATAAACTGGTAGTCGGGCGCACCAGCCTGATCATCGCGCACCGCTTGTCCACTGTGCGCTATGCACATCTCATTCACGTGCTGGATGGCGGGTGTATCGTCGAATCCGGCACGCATGATCAGCTGCTGGCAAAAGGCGGAACCTATGCTGAATTGTGGCGCTTGCAGACTGGGGAACGTTAACCCGACTTCCAACTCAATTGTTAGAGGACAAAAATCTGCCCGTCTTCGCGGCGCAACACCCCCTGTTTTTCCAGCTCTGCTACGGTGCGATACAACGCTTCGTGGCTCACACCCAGCTCCAGCGCGATCGATTTCAGACCGGCACCCAGCGGTAACCTACCGCATTGCCCTTCACTTTCGATCAAGTGCAGCAAACGATTCCGCACACCTTTTATGGACAAACGCTCACATTGGGCGCGCAGTCGTTTCAACTCACGATTCAGCATCGCCATCCAGCGCAGGGCGAATGCCGAATCTGCCTGAAGAGCATGCCTGACAAGCTCAATCGGTATGGCAACAATCTCGCCGGAAAGCGTCACCACTGCATCGCAGTGGTAAGCTGAAGTCTGCAAGCTGGCCTCGGCAACAAAACATTGCCGCGCCCGTTGCAGCACAATGTTTTCGCCCTGCGACCCTGCTCGCTGCAAAACCACCTCACCGCTGTCCACGTAAAACATTTGATCCGGTTTCCTGCCTTGCGGGAAGAGCCGCTCCCCTTTCAAACCGGACAACCACACACACTCGTGCCATAGTTCCCGAGGTAGCAACTACTGAAGCGCCAGCGGTAATTTTCGAGTTTTCGGTACGTTCATATGATCGAAATCATACGCCCTGCATAGCGTAAAGCGTAATATCCTATAAATTAAAACTCATGCTGGAGTGTGCGATGCGCAATGTTTTCAAGTTTGGCGAACAGGTCGAAGGTTACGATATGCCGGTGCTCAACGAGCGTGCGGTGCGGGCCAATGCTGGCATACTTTTCTTTCTGGCCATCATCGCCTTTATGAACGCATGGCTGCTGGGCAATTTTCAACCCACCCGCGTGTTTGTGGTCGCCTTCCTGCTTGATTTCAGCATTCGTATTTTCATTAACCAGCGCTTTGCGCCCAGTCTGATTGTGGGGCAATGGTTCGTGCGCAAACAGCAGCCAGACTATGTGGGCGCGCCGCAGAAACTCTTTGCTTGGGCAATAGGTTTTGTTCTGGCGCTGACCATGTGGTACCTGGTGGTGCTCAACAATGTGATCGGCCCCATCAACCTGATCGTCTGCTCGGCATGTCTGATCCTGCTGTTTTTTGAAAGCGCATTTGGCATCTGCATAGGCTGCAAGGTTTACAATATGTTCAACAAGGAAAAGGCACAGCTTTGTCCCGGCGGCGCGTGCGAAGTAGCACCCGGCAAATGGTCGCGAGTATCAATACCACAGGTCGTTATAGTGATTTTTCACGGTTGTGGTGGGTGTCATCGCCCAATGGGTCTACAACACTGCACCGCCAAACCTGCATCAGGTACAGCAGCCCGACACAACCGCACCCGCCGCACCCATCGACCCGGCCGAAGCCGAACGCTGCAAGGTGCCAGACTTTGCCAAGACCCTGGGGCATGAGGAAAAATGGAAGCTGCACAATAATTGCAGGTAAGCCGGAATAGGCCTCATCACTCATAAAAGTTTTAACCGTAAAGGAATCCCATGAAAACAACCTTAACCCGCATGAAAAATATCTATATTTTTCTGGCATTTTCACTGCTCTCGACACAGGCATTAGCAGTGCAATTTTCACCTGTGCAGGTCAGCAAAAATATCTATGCCTTTATCGGCGATACCGGCATGCGTAGCTATGAAAACGAGGGGATGAACGCCAACGCGGGTTTTATTGTGACCAAGGCTGGTGTGGTCGTGGTGGACAGCGGCTCCACTTATCTCGTTGCAAAAGCCATGCATGCGGCGATCAAAAAGATTACGCAACAGCCGGTCAAGTATGTCATCAATACCGGCGGGCAGGATCACCGCTGGCTGGGCAACGGCTATTTCAAGGAACAAGGCGCGCAAATCATCGCCAGCCGCAAAGCCCTGACTGATATGCAGGAACGCGGCGCGATGGAGCTGGCTGCAC
>JANXWX010000140.1 GCA_025350915.1 Nitrosomonadales bacterium | reverse complement strand
AAACTCAGGTGTCAGGTCTTGCAAGCATGCATAAAGCATAAATATGTATTTAGTAAAATTCGCTTCGTCTTACCCCTCAGCCAAGTACGTAAGTTGTCGTTGGTGTTTCAACGCCAGTAATACGACTTCAACATCGGAATGTGCATACAAAACAATATGACGGTTTACAAGGTACTCGCGCAGATGTGGCAAGCCTGCTTGTGCGGCAAGTTGTTGAACTGTTTGCGCTCTTAATCGTGCCTGAGCCGAGCGTCCGCTGAAAAAACGTGCCAGGTGTCCACTGGCTGGCGACCAACTCAAGACGGTGACCATTTCGCGCAGCTCTACCTTGAGTTTGCGAAAGCGTTCGCTTGCAGTGTCTGCATCTTGTTCTACGAAATACAGGCGAGTCACTTCCAAATTACTGATGAAATTTGGAGTGGCTTCAACCCGCGCGTGAATCGGTAATGTCATTGATCTGACAGTGCCTGCGTTAATTCCTGGGATGTTACGCGTTGTCCGGCAAGTAGTTGACGCAAGCCAGTCTCGGCTTCATCCAGCAAGACCAAGCCAGCATGTTCTTGTTCTAGGGCGTGGTAGTAGTCCAGTTTGCGAGCATCGACGATGGCTACAAAGCTTGCTCCGTTTTTGGTCAACACTTTCTCAGCACCGGCACCGACCACTTCATCGGCAAGCTCGGTTAGCCGGGCACGTGCTTCACTGATAGGCACTACATCACTTGTTCGGAAAGTCATAGCGAGTCCTTTAATGAATACATTAACGTTTATTGTACGGCCGCAAGTCGTGCCAGACAACAATCTTCAACGAAGGTAACCGAATGCGTATAAAATATATGTTTATAAACAACTTAATAGATGCAATCGGCTATCTATCCTATCAAAAAAATAAAAGCTCAAGCTGACTCCTCAGAGAATGGCCAAACCGGCTCTGGCGGTGCCATCGCAGCTTTTCTTGCTTCAGTTTCAGCCTTCTTAACCGCTGCAGCAGCCTTGCGTGTAGCGGATTCTTCATGAGCTATGCGCTTGGCTTCAGCTGCGGCGGCTTTGCGTAATTCGACCTCCGCTTTTTTCTGTGCTGCCAGTTCTTCAGCTTCTTTCTTTTTGGCTTCTGCTTCGGCTTTCTTTAAAGCTGCTGCTTCCATAGCTGCCTGTTTTCTCGCCTCCGCTTCAGCTTTCTTCTCAGCAGCAGCCTGTTTTGCGGCTAGCTTGCGCGCTTCGGCATCAGCTTTTTTCTGTGCCGCCAATTCTTCAGCTTCTTTCTTTTTCGCTTCAGCTTCTGCTTTCTTCAACGCGGCAACTTCCATGGCAGCCTGTTGCGCTGCAAGCTTATGTGCCTCAGCTTCAGCCTTTTTCTGTGCAGCCAATTCTTGTGCGGCTTTCTTTCTGGCTTCATCTTCCATTTTCTTCAACGCGGCGGCTTCCATTACGGCTTGTTTTCTTGCTTCGGCTTCAACCTTCTTTAATGCAGCGGCTCCCAGGGCTGCCTGCTTTTTCGCATCGGCTTCGGCTTTTTTGGTCATTGCAATTTCTAGTGCCCTGGCCTTTGCTAGTTCGGCTGCTAATTTTTTAGCCTCTGCTGCAGCTTTGCGTACTACTGCTTCAGCTAACGATTTTTCTTTGGCTTGCTCGGCAGCAATTTTTTTTGCTACTGCTGCTTCTTCCGCTGCCAGTTTTTTTGCTTCGGCAGCCAGTTTCTTTGCTGCAGCCATTTCCAGCGCTCTTAATGTTGCTTGTTCCACTGCGGCTTTTTTCCTGGCTGCCGCTGCTTCGTCTGCTGCCTTTTTGGCAATGGCTGCAGCTTCTGCATCGGCACGATATTTATCGCCCGCCGCTTGGGCGGCAAGCATTTCCTGTTCTGCTACTGCCTTTTTCTCCAAGGCTGCTTCTTGGGAAACTTTTGCTCGGTTTGCCGCTTCTTCTTTTTGCGTCGCTATCTTTTGCCTTGATTCCAAGTCCTTTTTCGCGCTAACAAGCGCGTGACTTGCCGCAGCAAGTGCCTTGTTTACCTGGATCAAATTTTTAGCCGCTGCCACTGCATTTTTTACTGCGCGTATTTCTTTGGGCGTTAATTTAACTTTTTTCACCTTATCCATTTAATTATCCTTAATTTACAAATTATGTTTATGAACATTCCAGCATGGGGTATTTGAAATTGGCTGTCTCTTCTTGCAACGCAGGCTTGCGAACTGAAGCCAATGAAATCACATTGTTTTGCGGTTTGTTGTTAGTGGCTGGTACACTCTGGGTATTGTACGGTGGAATACATAGCTGCTTGCTGGGGACGCTAACGCAATCAACATTCTGATTTGCTATCGCACTAGGTCTATTGATGTAATACATTCTTAAAAAATTTCCTGGCAAAAAATTCATTGCGCATCATACATAGCGGAAAGCGCTAAATTCTGCTGATTATAAATTATTTGTATTTGCGAAACTGCCCGACTACCACCCCAAATATTTCCAGTCCGCCTTTGGGACGTATAACTGGGTAGGCTTTATTGGCCGGTATCAGGATGAAGTCATTCTTTTCCTTGCCCAAATACTTCAGAGTAAATTCATTTTCCACAATTGCAATGACCATATCACCGAGGTTGGCCATATTTTTCTTTTCAACAACAACGGTATCGCCCTCCATGATGCCGGCATCCATCATCGAATCACCTTTTACAGTAACCAGAACAGTGCGAGATGGCTGAGTAACCAGATATTCATCGATGGTAATGGTGTCGTGGTGTATATCTCCTGCGGGATGGGGTGATCCAGCTCGAACGCTATCGAACACGGGGCGTTCAAAAAATCGTCTGCCGGGTTTCAGGCGTTTTTCCGGGGTGGACTCCAGGAATTGTGCAAGTTTAAGGCGGGCAACCAGGGCTGCAACGGCAGATTTGGATTTAAAGCCCAGCAGGGACATGATGGTTGAATACGGCGGCAACACGGTGTTGTCAGCGTAATAGTCCTGCAGCTTTGCGAGATAGTTATTGTCTTGTTCCATGGGAATGAACAATACTGAACGAACGTTCGTCTGTCAACACTTATGTGATAAAAAAATTAATTTATCCTGAAAAAAACATTTGGCCACAGAGATCGCAGAGGAGAAACTACAGTTTACAGGAAGTTTTTAAGCATATATCAACTGGCTTTTTTACCCGCCAAATTCCTATAAATCTGCAGATATGCCTTTGCGCTCTGCTCCCAGCCAAAATCCTTCTTCATGCATTGTTGCAGTAATGACGCCCAGTTTTGCTTATCTTTATACAAGGTTACAGCGCGTTTTGCGGCACTTAACAAACTGGCGCTCTCCATGCTTTTAAACACAAAGCCACTCGCCGTGCTGTTTTGCATCGATGCCGTATTGCAATCGATAACAGTATCAATCAAGCCGCCCGTTGCATGTACGACAGGTGGCGTGCCGTATCGCTGGCTGTACATCTGGTTCAGGCCGCAGGGCTCATAGCGGGAGGGCATCAGGAAAATATCGGCACCGGCTTCAATCAAGTGGGATAAGTCTTCGTCAAAGCCGATATAGGCCGCGACTCTGCCGGGGAAATTATGCGCCAGCAATAACACGGCACGTTGCAACTCAGCATCTCCACTCCCCAGAAAAACCAGTTGTGCCGGCAAGTTGATCAATTTTTCAGCAGTCTCAATAATCAGGTCCACACCTTTTTGCTGGGCTAGCCGCCCTACCATGCCGAACACCGGTATCTCTGCATCCTGGTATAAGCCAAATTGTCTTTGTAACTCGGCTTTGTTGGCCGCTTTGCCGGATAAATTGGTGGCGCAATATGCATGCGCTAAATGGGTGTCTGATGCAGGATTCCACGCATCGGTATCGATGCCGTTTAATATGCCAGTCAGGTGTTTCTTTCGGTGCGCCAGCAATCCCTCCAAACCAAGCCCCTGCGCTTCTGTTTGAATTTCTTTTGCATAGGTGGGGCTGACGGTGGTGATATGCGCCGCATAAAACAAGCCCGCTTTTAAAAATGACATTTTGCCGAAAAACTCTACGCCATCCGGTTTAAAACTATCCCAGGGCAAACCCAATTCTGGCATCACCGAGGAAGGGAAACTGCCCTGATAAGCAATATTGTGTATGGTCATCACACAGGGGGACGGGTCTTGCACATATTGCAAGTAGGCGGGTGCCAGGCCGGATTGCCAGTCGTTGCAATGCACGACATCGGGTTTCCATCCCAGCGGGGATTCTGCACTACCCAGCAATGCGGCCACTTTCGAGAGCAGACCAAAGCGATTAGGATTGTCGGGCCAATCGACGCCGTACTCGTCCTGATAAGGCCCGCCTCCTCGTAAATACATCTCGGGACAATCAAGCAAGTAAAGTGGGATGCCACTGGGCAAAGCGCCCATCAGCAAACGCGATGGCGGGAAGTTGTCGAACCCGGAGGGTGGTTTCTCAAAGAAATCCGCGATGATTTGCAGGTCTTTCAGCGCTTTAATGACTTGCGGATAACAAGGCAGCAAAATTCGAACATCCACACCCAGCCCCATTAGCGCAGCCGGTAGTGCCGCACTAACATCGGCCAGGCCGCCGGTTTTGATGATGGGTGTAACTTCAGAGGTAACGAATAATACTTGCATAATTTTTATTTGAAATATTTCCTCAGGAACGCGCCAGTCTAATACGCTTGCCTTCAAGTACTTCCAGCCCTGTCGCGGGAAACACGAGTTCATTCTCGCGCAATCCTTCAAGTACCTCGACCCTGGATTTTGCCCGCATCCCCAGCTTGATTACGCGACGTTGTGCACGGCCATTGTCGGATACCATGACCCAGGGTTCAGGGCTATCCACATTGCGAATGGCGGACATGGAAAGTGACAGGGTGTCGGTACGACGATTCAGCTCTATCTCAACCGAGACAAGCTTGTCCTGTTGCAGAAAATCAGCGGGCTTCTTGCCGGTGAAAGTAAGCTCAATCTTGCTTTGTCCACTTGCTGCGCTAAAATCTAGCACACTTATCTCGGCGCTGAGACGCTGATCTGCATGACCTTCAGCAACCAGCCAGACATGCTGACCAGGTTTGAGCTCACTTTTAACTTGATCATCCAGCTGTAGCGCCAGTTGAACTTTGTCTGTCAGGGAGAGCTCCATCAACTTCTTGCCTATTTTTACTTTGCTACCTGCGAAGATATGACTGGCAATCAACATCCCGTCTTGCTCAGCCACGATTGGGCGAGTGCCAGATTTTTCGCGCACATTTTTTTCAAAAGCACGCGCTTTGCTCAAAGCTATTTCAGCTAGCGCATATTCACTGCCCTTGGCACGGTTTGCCTTCGCTTGAAACTGTGCGTTAGCCAGTTGGCTTTGCGCAATAGCCAGATTTCTAATTGCATCGCTTGATTGCTCATAGCTGACCAGGCCTTTGGCAGTCAACTCTGTGTAACGTGCATATTGTTTTTTAGCTTTATCGACTGCCGCATTGGCAATGCGCAGCGATTGCTCAGACCCTGCATGTGTCGACTCGCTGATTTTTTTAAATTTTGCTTCAGCCTGCGCAATGGCTGCCCTGGCTTTTTGAATGCTGCCACGATCATCCTTGTTTTCCAGCAAATACAACGTTTGACCTGCTTTGACATACTGCCCTTGTTTAACACTCACCGTAGCAACCTTGCCGTTGTATTGGCTGATGACGTCAATGGGTTGCAATAACGCAAGCTTGCCGTTTGTCACCACTGTTTGAACCAGCTCCTCTTTGGCGACGGTTAACCCGACGACCTGGGGCCCAAGCCAAAACTGCGTAAGCCAATATGCGGAGAGCGCGAGCACGCCAATAATCAACAATACGGACCAGCGCCCAAGGATGGATTTCAATTTAATCTCATTATCACGAATTAAGACTCCGGCATTATATTGTTTACAGTAGAACTTTATCCAGATTTTCACACTTGCATGAGAACCACTCATTACTATCTGGATCTTTGCCATTGCACATTTATGACACAGTGATGATTCTCAATGCTAGCTGCACAAATAAAAAAATGAGAATTAAAAACCGGCTTCCCATAAAATGACATAAACCACATTAAGTTTAAGATTCACCATATGCAAAAGCTGACCGCATGGGCTCCACCTGTTGCCGTATCGTTACTCCTCCATACTCTGGCGATCGTGCTGCTAAGCTATCAGTTATCCACTAGCAGCACGGTGATAAAACAAGTTCAAACGATTAATGTGGGATTTTTGGAGCAGGTTTCTCCTGACGAAAAAAATTCTCAGCCCAAAAGAAATAATCCTCCCGTTAAGCGTGCACCGGAGCCTGTCCCAATAGAACCGGTCAAGCCGGAAAAACAGAAAATCAAGGAAATACCCACTGAGAATGCACCGATTGTTGAAACTCGCCCGACTCCGGAAACGGCCGCTACAAGCCAGGCATCGGGTTTCAACATTCAGCCACTGAGCAAACTGACGCGTCCACCCGCATTTTTGCACAAGATAGACCCTGTCTATCCTGTTGCCGAGCAGCGCGCAGGCAGCCAGGCAAATGTACTTGCGGAGGTGACCATTGATGACAAAGGTAATGTACTAGAAGTAAGGATAATAAAAAGCGCCGGTAATAATTTTGACAATGCTGTCCGTGATGCATTGCTAAGCAGTGCGTTTGTACCGGGGTATATCGATAAAAAAGCTGTTGCGGTTCGTGTTATCGTGCCGTTTAGGTTTAACCTAAGATAAGGATAGATGATGTCTCTTTTGTTACGTAACAGATTATTGACACTCAGTAGCATATTTATATTTATGCAATCGCCCGTACTGTTTGCACAGGAAGCTAATGTAACCGTAAGTGGTATCGTTTATGAAATGGGAAACAAAAAACCATTTCAGGCTGCCATCGTATCGGTACGCGAAAATGAATCAATTGCTGCGGTAACAGAAACAGATGGAACCTTCTCGCTAACGCTACCGGAGCCAGGTACCTATACGATTGTTGCAACCGCACTGGGTGCTGCCAATCCTGAAACGGAAACACTGCAGCTCGAAGCGGGTGTTAAGCCATCCAGCCTCACTTTTTATCTGAGACCTGCAACGATCTTGCCCGAGGTGGTTGTCTCCGCGGAACGCAATCCTAATCAGGTCGGCAAGACTGTGATTAAAGGCGAAGAGATGAGAAATATTGCCGGTTCATCCGGTGACCCCTTAAAAAGCCTTTCCAGCCTGCCAGGGGTAGCTACATCGAATAGCGGTGGCAGCGCGCCGGCAATAAGAGGTTCAGGGCCTGGTGATAACTTTTATTATGCCGATTCTATTCCCGTTGGGAAGGTATTTCATTTCGGCGGGCTCAGTGTTTTTAATGGCGACTTGATTGAAGATTTCAATCTGTATAGTGCTGCTTTTGCGCCCTACTATGACAACGTAACCGGTGCGATTCTGGATATCACTTTAAGAAATCCGCGCACTGATCGTATGGGTGCCAAAGTGAATGTCAGTCTGATAGGTGCAGATTTTTTGATTGAGGGGCCTGCATCAGATAACCAGTCATTTTATATTGCTGCCCGACGCAGTTATTTTGACCTGTTGATCCACTCGATTTCAAACAAGGGTGTCACGATACAAATTCCAAATTACTGGGATTTTCAGGGAAAATATATCTGGAATGTGAATGCTGATAATCGCTTGAGTGCGCATATGACGGGTTCGGGAGATGCGATTAGACTGGAGATTGCCAGCGACTCGGATTTGGCTAAAACTCAACCTGATCTCGCAGGTTCACTCAGCTCGATGAGCTCCTCAGCAACCCAGGCAGTGGTCTGGGATAGCCGACTTTCTTCTACCATCAATAACAAACTCATCTTCGGGCATCGAACTGGTATGAACGAGGCCAGTATTGGTTCAGCCGGTAGTATCTATATCATCATCAACTCAAATTTTATACGTGAAAAAATTATTGTGCCCATCGGCGAGAAGCATGAGGTGACGCTGTCGACCAATACGTCCTATAACGAAATAGGACTGGATTTGAATATCAAAAATACAAATTGCGGCACCGGGTTGACGACGGGATGCGACCTGAGTACGGCTCCGTTAGTACAGCTCAAGGACATCTTTATGGCAAACGCTATTGATGGCTCCGTACAGGAGCGCTGGCGCATTGTGCCTGCTTTAACGCTCATTGGCGGCATGCGCCACAGTGTGGATGGCTATTTGCAACAGTCGTATACCGAACCACGTGTGGGTATGGAGTGGAACTGGTCGGAGCAAACCCTGCTGAGTGCGGGCTGGGGCAGGCATAACCAGCAACCAACAGGGCAACAAATCGCCCCTGGCTTTGGCAACACCCAGCTCACCCACGTAAGGGCAGACCATAGCATGCTGGGTATCAGCCAGAAAGTTGACCGGGACTGGTCTTGGAAGGCTGAAGTCTATTATAAAAAGCTGAGTGATATTGTTATCGGTGTGAATGATCCAAATATCAACTATGTTAACGGTGCAAGTGGTGCTGCTTATGGCGCCGAGTTGCTGATCAAAAAAGAAGAGACCGATCAGCTGTCCGGCTGGCTCTCTGTGACGCTGGCAAAATCAGAACGACGCAATGATCTGACCGGTGAAACCTTTCGCTTTGAATATGACCAGCCGATTAACACCACGTTGATCGCCAATTATAAATTGACGCAGGAATGGTCAATCGGCGGCAAATGGGCATATACCAGCGGCAGGCCTTACACGCCAATCACGGGAACCAGCGGAAACTATTCGGATGGACGACCAATACCCGTTTATGCCGGCATCAATTCAGGCACGCTGCCTGATTATCATCGCTTGGACCTGCGTATAGACCGCCATTTGCTTTATAACACCTGGAAGCTCAACGCCTATTTTGAATTAAACAATGTGTATCAAAGACAGAATATTGTTGGCTACGACTATGGCCCCAATTACGACAAAAAAGATCCTATCGTTGGATTCGTCATTCCATTTTCTTTCGGTGTACAGGGTGAATTTTAAGTCCCCCCAAACGGGGCTAAATACCTTTTATCCACAGATTGCACAGATTTGCACAGATTAAAAAAATAAAAAAGATTACCGGAAAAACACAGATATCCATTTGGATGGGTAATCGGTATTTGAATATTGTTTAAGAATCTGTGTACCAGAGGGCACAAAAACCACTACGAGGTGAATCTGAAAATCTGTGGACACCTCTGCCTTTACTCAGATCAAAATTCAGGCGGCACTTGTTGTGCGTTCCAGATTTTTTTTGCATATTGTAAAATAGTTCGGTCGCTGGAAAACTTGCCCATATTGGCGACATTCAATATTGCCTTTTGCATCCACGTTTTTTGATTTCGATACGCTTCCTCGACTTTCTGTTGGCAAGCTATATATGAAGCATAATCGGCCAATAATAAATAATGATCGCCATTTTGCAGCAACGTATCCACAATGGGTTTAAAGCGGTCCGGCTCATCCATCGAGAAGAATCCAGAGGCAATCATATCAAGCACTTCTTTCAAATCCTTATTCGCATCATAATAATGACGCGGGTTGTATCCCGTTTCCCTAAGGTTGGCAACTTCATCTGTGGTCAGGCCGAATATGAAAATATTATCCTCGCCAACTTCATCACGAATTTCTACGTTAGCCCCATCCAGCGTGCCGATGGTTAGTGCACCATTCAGGGCAAGTTTCATGTTACCGGTGCCCGAGGCTTCCGTACCCGCGGTTGAAATTTGTTCCGACAGATCTGCAGCCGGAATAATTATTTCAGCACTTGATACATTGTAATTTGGTACAAACACCACCTTGAGCCTGCCCCTTATAACCGGGTCGTTGTTAACGATATCGGCAACATCATTGATCAGTTTGATAATCAGTTTTGCCATGTAATAGCCCGGGGCTGACTTTCCGGCAAAAAATACCGTGCGTGCAACATAGTCTGCATCGGGATTATGCCGAATGCGGTTGTATAGGGTTACAACATGCAGCAGATTGAGCAGTTGGCGCTTGTATTCGTGTATTCGCTTGATCTGCACGTCAAACAGGGAATCAACATTCACATCTATTTGATAGCTGGCTTTTAAAAAATCGGCGAAACGCACCTTGTTGGCCCGTTTTACATCGGTGAAGTCTTTAACGAATTTTTCGTCTTCCGCCAATTTTTCCAGTTGTTGTAATTGCATCAGGTCTTTAATCCAGTCACAACCGATACGTTCGGAAATGAGTTTGGCCAAACGCGGATTGGCCTGGTTCAACCAGCGGCGCGGGGTTATTCCATTCGTCATATTGACGAATTTACCGGGGTAAAATTTGTCAAAATCTGAAAAAATAGTTTGCCGCATCAAATCAGAGTGAATCTGGGCAACACCATTTACCTTGTGACTGCCGACTATCGCAAGATGCGCCATCCGAATGCGCCTGCCACCACCCTCATCAATAATAGACATGCGGCCCATCAAATTCATATCACCTGGATGACGATGCATCACTTCATTCAGGAAAAGCTGATTGATTTGATAAATAATCTGCATATGTCGCGGCAAAATCTTCTCGAACATTTCAACCGACCATGTCTCCAATGCCTCTGGCATCAGTGTGTGGTTGGTATAGGAAAAGGTTCGTACCGTAATGCCCCAAGCCCTATCCCATTCCATATGGTGCAAGTCTATCAACACACGCATCAGTTCCGGTATCGCAATTGAGGGGTGAGTGTCATTTAATTGAATCGCCACCTTGTCGGGTAAACCGTCCAGATCCTTATGCTGCTTGGCATAACGTTTGAGCACATCCTGCAATGAGGCACATACAAAGAAATACTGTTGTTTGAGCCTGAGCTCTCTGCCCATTGAAGTGGTGTCATTTGGATAGAGGACTTTGGAAATATTTTCAGTTTCGTTTTTATCCTCAACTGACTTGATATAATTTCCGGCGTTGAAAAGACCCAAATCAAAATCACGTGTTGACTTGGCAGTCCATAGTCGAATCTTGTTGACCGTCGAGGTGCCAAATCCAGGTATTGGAGTGTCATAGGCCATCGCCATCACATCGTCAGAATCTTCCCAGCAGTGACGGGTCTTGCCATTTTCCTTGCTGTAGTCGACGACACGACCATTGAAATTCACATGGTATAACACTTCGGGCCGGGGGAATTCCCACGGGTTGCCGTAGCGTAGCCAGTTGTCGGGATGCTCAACCTGCCTGCCACCTTCAATGGTTTGCATAAACATGCCATATTCGTAACGAATACCATAACCAAAACCAGGCAGATTCAGGGTAGCCATCGAATCCAGAAAACAGGCAGCCAAACGCCCGAGGCCACCATTACCGAGACCCGCGTCATATTCCATACTGCGGATATCTTCCATTTTCACGCCGATATCGCTCAGTGCCTTTTTGGCCGGCACATCCAGGTTTAAATTCAGCAAGCTGTTCATCAGGGTGCGCCCCATCAGAAATTCGAGTGAAAAATAGTAAACTCGCTTTACATCTTTGCGATAATAATTTTGAGTGGTCGTCATCCAGTGATCAACCATATGGTCACGCACGACATAAGCTGTAGCGTTAAACCAGTCTCTGGTTGTAGCCGTATCCGGATTTTTTCCTACCAGATAGGTGACGCGCTGCACCACATCGTGTCGAATCGCGACGTTATCGCAGCAAATATTTTCATGGAGGGTATCTATTTCTTGAGGCATATTGCCACCCTAGTAATTAATAAAAAATTCATTTCAAACTCTCTGTTGCGCGAATAAATTTGCGCCTATCAAACCGACATTCCGGTTCAGTACGATATGTACAGGCAAGGTGGATAATAATTCCTGGTATCGCCCCTTGTTCAAACAGGATTGCATAAACGCCTTACTCTGAAGCAACCCGGTTATCCTGGAAGCAATACCGCCAGCGATATATACACCGCCTCGCGGCAAGGTCACCAATGCCAAGTTTCCTGTGAATGCACCGTAAATTGACAAAAACAAATCAACTGTCATCAGAGCAATCTTTTCCTTGCCTTCAATTGCAAATTTTGTTATTGCTGCCGCGGTATCACCCTTGGCAATTTCCTGCTTTAATTCCTCAGTTGGCGATACAAAACCACCGTCCTGCAAAAATTCAAAGATCGCCTGAATTCCGGGGCCGCTCACGATGCGCTCATAGGAAACATGACCGTGACGCTTCTGCAAATAGCGTAACAACAAATTTTGCATTTCATCATCTGCTGCAAAATCCATATGCCCGGCTTCTGAAGGAAAAACTTTATACTTCCCCTCCTGCCATGCTAACCATGCAACGCCCAATCCTGTACCTGCCCCCACTATCAACCTTGTTGCCCCAGCAATCTTTACCCCTGCCTGCAAGGTAAAAAAATCTGTATCGGGCAATTCGCTCACGCCATAGCCTATCGCCTCAAAATCATTTATCAGCTCAATGCGCTGCAGCGCAAATTGTCTGGCGAGTGCATCAGCATCGACAACCCAGGGTAAATTGGTCAGCTTAACCACTCTGCCTTTAACCGGCCCTGCGAGGGAAAAACATGCTGCAGAAATTTTGTGTATGCCAGCTTCCGTTAAAAATGTCGCTACAATTTCTGCCAGACCAGTATGGGCCGCACTCACATAGGTCTGTCTCAATACCGGCAAGTGATGTTCCCGACCCCGGTTTATCTGCAACAACGTCTTAGTGCCACCGATGTCACCCGATAAAAAATATTCCTCTGCCATAATCAATAGGGTTGCAAATCCGCACCGTCCAGATTCAGCGACTTGCGCCAGAACTGATCATCCCTATCAAATAAGCGATAGGTGCCGCGTGGACCTGCACTGCCGGCCGGATAAGTCGTCACAAACCCCCGCTCCATCGCCCACACCTTCAGTATCGGGTCTATCACCCGCCATGCAGCTTCAACTTCATCGATGCGCAAGAATAGCGATTGATCACCCAACATGACATCCAGTAACAATCCTTCGTACGCGTCAAAATTATCCTCACTTCCTTTGCGATAGGTTGCATCCAGACTAATGCTGCGAGTATGCAAATCAAGACCCGGCACCTTTACCTGCATTTCCATTTTCATACAGTCATGCGGCTGGATACCCAGCATGATCCAGTTGGGTCGCGGTGGCCCCTGGCGCGTATGCTTCAACAAATCCTGCGGAGGATTTTTAAAACGTATGCATATTGCCGAACTGGAGTCAGCCATACGTTTTCCCGTTCTTAAATAAAACGGAACGCCCGCCCAGCGCCAGTTGTCGACAAATACTTTTAGTGCGGCATAGGTTTCTGTGCTGCTGTCCGTTGGCACTCCCGTCTCTTCCAAATAACCCGGTACATTTTTTCCTTCAATAGTGCCGCTGGTATATTGACCGCGGAAAGCATGCGCATTTACCGAGTTTTGGGTAATTGGCCGTATCGCCTGCAGCACTTTCACTTTTTCATCCCGCAAATGCTCGGCAGACATGGTTACCGGCGGTTCCATTGCAACCAGCGCCAGCAATTGCAATAAATGGCTCTGTATCATGTCGCGCAGAGCGCCCGAGTTATCGTAATAATCTGCACGGCCTTCAATGCCTATTGTCTCCGAGTGGGTGATTTGCACGTGATCGATATAGTGGTTATTCCACAAGGGCTCCAGTAAGATATTTGCAAAGCGGAACACCATGACATTCTGCACCGTGCCCTTGCCCAGGTAATGATCGATGCGGAAAATTTGCGGTTCATCCAGATGTTTGTAGAGTGAGGCCTGCAATGTCTGTGCACTTAACAAATCGTAACCAAATGGCTTTTCGATCACGACACGACGCCAGCCATTTTTTTGTTTGAGCAAACCCACCCCGCCCAATTTCTCGATAATGTTCTGCACACCATTCGGACGCACTGCCATGTAGAAAACCACATTAGGCGGAAAAGCTTCGTCCACTTCTATCATCTGTTGCAGGCGGGGATAGGATGTCTCATCACCCGGCGCACTGGAATGGTAATGCCAGCGTACACAAAAGCGATCAAGCGCCGCTTGATCTATGCCTTGTGGAAACAGCGGCACCATAATGCTTTTGACCTCTGCAACCCATTCTTCACGGCTGCGTTGTTCAATGTTACAGCCAAGCAACACCAGCCTGTCAGGTAGCCTGCCGAGTTTTTCCAGCGAAAATAACGCGGGTATCAATTTACGCCGACTCAGGTTGCCCGCAGCGCCGAATATAACCAGGGTACAGGGTTCAATGATTTTCATTTTTTATCGCCCGCATGTTTAATAGCATGGCCGCCAAAAGCGTTTCTCATCGTTGACAGCAACCGATAGCCAAATCCTTTTTCGTTCTGGCTGTTAAAACGCATTTGCAACGCCAGCGTCAGCACGGGTGCTGCCACCCCCTGATCAACCGCTTCTATTACAGTCCAGCGTCCTTCACCTGAGTCGGGTACGAACGGCGCAACTTTATCCAGCTTCTGGTCACCTTTAAGCGCTTCAGCGGTGAGATCAAGCAGCCAGCTGCGGACGACTGAGCTATGTCGCCACAGCTCGGTTACCTGGGCCAGATCAAGTGAAAACTCCTGTTTCCCCTTAAGCAGCTCTAATCCTTCAGCCAGCGATTGCATCATGCCGTATTCAATTCCATTGTGTATCATTTTGGTAAAGTGACCCGCCCCTACCGGCCCCACATGTGCCCAGCCATGCGCTGCGGATGGGGCCAGTGCTTGCAGTATCGGCTTCATTACTTTTGCGACTGCATCGTTTGCGCCAACCATCAAACAGTACCCGTTCTCCAGTCCCCATACGCCACCCGACGTACCGGAATCCATAAATCCGATACCTTGCTCTGCCAGCCAGACACCACGTCTCTGTGTGTCGTGGTAATTCGAATTGCCACCATCCACCACGATATCGCCCTTGGTCAACATTGGTGCAAGCGCACGAATCTGGTGCTCGGTGGGATCTCCACTGGGTAGCATTAACCATACAATACGCGGCCCGGAAAGTTTAGCTACGGCATCATCAACAGATGAAGCAGCAATCATGCCACTTTCTTTTGCAAGCCCGGTAACCACTGCAGAGTCACGGTCGTAGCCGACAACGTCAATTCCACCTCTGCGTAATCGACGCACCATATTCGCGCCCATCTTGCCCAATCCTATCATCGCTAGTTTCATAGTATCCTCTGCCAATAATTAAACCCGAAAATAATGCATACATAAGCACTGTACTAATCGTAAAATAATAATATCAGCTACGTCGAGCTAATAAATTTCTGGATCCAGATGTCTTCGATAATACGCCCTTCAATTCTTAACAACAACCAAAGCCAGCTATCCCGCTGGCATGGTTATGCCTCAACCTCATTACTTGAGCTGGCAACTGTCAATTTGATACTCGATGCAGCGCAGCACGCAATAAGCGCACGCAATGCATTTCATCTGGTACTGGCGGGTGGGACAACACCCCGTCATGTTTATGAATTGTTACGCACGCAGAAAACAGACTGGCATTTCTGGCATATCTATTATGGCGATGAACGTTGCCTGCCCGTTAATGACACAGAGCGGAACAGCCAAATGGCAGCACAGTCCTGGCTGAATTACATCAACATACCCGCAGATCAAGTTCACATCATCCCAGCTGAACAAGGCGCAGAATCAGCAGCTCAAGCTTATGCAATCACTCTCAACAAAATTGCCATGTTTGATCTGGTGCTGTTGGGGCTGGGAGAGGATGGTCACACCGCCAGCTTATTTCCCGGACACGACTGGGGTACGGCAACAGACGCATCACCCACGCTACCGGTGAACAATGCGCCCAAGCCTCCGCCACAGCGTGTCTCACTTTCTGCCCGGCGATTGAGCCAAACGCTACAGCTCGTTTTTCTGGTCACGGGTAGCAGCAAGCAGCAAGCAGTCAGTAACTGGAAAAATGGAAAAAATATTCCCGCGGCCGCAATCAAACCCGCATGCGGCGTGGATATTTTTCTGGAGGATTCATTGCAATAACCCGAACTTCAAATTACGTTAATCAATTTTAAACGTCAATACTTGATACATCCCGCCAAATAAATTCAGTTTGTATAACAGCCTGACATTGGCATTATCCGGAAACAAAACTTTCACCTCTTCTTTCCACAAGTCACGCGCATAGGGCTCTAGCAACGCCAGTATCGGTGCCATGATGTAGCGAAGCGGATTAAACCAATACGGTCTCGCATAATCAACAATAATGAGTTGTCCACCGGGTCGAATGACGCGAGCCGCTTCTGCCAGTGTTTTTACACGAACTTCACGTGGCTGTTCGTGTAGCAGAAAAAACAACAAAGCCTGATCAAAATACTTATCGGGAAACAAGAGGGTTGTTGAATTCATGCAATGCAATTGCACGGTAGTGTCTGGGGATAATTTGTGCGTCAAATTGTCCAACTGTATTGGCAAGATATCAATGACATCAAGCGAATTTTTCGGCCCCAGAAATTT
>JANXWX010000139.1 GCA_025350915.1 Nitrosomonadales bacterium | reverse complement strand
TTTTCTGAACCAGATCAAAGAGTAAAAATTTTGAATTTTCAGCCTGCTAGGCAGTGTTAAAATTCAAGCTGAAATCAAGTCGTCAAAATCATGTCACAACCCTCTTTCATCCATCTCAGGCTGCACAGCGAATTTTCCATTGCCGACGGCATCGTCCGTATCGGTGACGCGGTAGAGGCAGCGAAGCGCGATGCGATGCCCGCGCTGGCAATAACCGACCTGAATAACATCTTTGGCTTAGTCAAATTTTATCTGGCCACACGCAGCAAAGGTATCAAACCGATTGTGGGTTGTGATGTGTTTGTCAGCAACGAAGCTGAACGTGATCAACCTTAT
This sequence comes from Nitrosomonadales bacterium, assembly GCA_025350915.1. Classification (GTDB taxonomy): domain Bacteria; phylum Pseudomonadota; class Gammaproteobacteria; order Burkholderiales; family Gallionellaceae; genus 39-52-133. Next base: position 9,601 of record JANXWX010000139.1, on the reverse strand, counting down.
CGTCTATTGTTGTTGTGTCAGTCCAATGCGGGCTATTTGCGTTTGTGCGACCTGCTTACCCGCGCCTATCTGGAAAATCAAAATCAGGGACGACCGGAAATACGCAAGGAATGGTTGCTTGCTGGTACAGAAGGTTTGATTGCGTTGTCCGGAGCGCATCTGGGTGAGGTCGGCACGACCATACTAAATGGCAATTTGGCCAGGGCGAAGACGCTTGCGCAGGAATATGCGGGCATATTTCCGTCACGCTTTTATCTGGAAGTGCAGCGTTACGGCTTTGCGCGTGAAGAGCTGCATGTACGTGAAACGGTAAAGCTTGCCGCCGAACTCGCCTTGCCGGTGGTCGCCACGCATCCTGTCCAGTTCCTCAATGCCGAAGACTACAAGGCACACGAAGCACGCGTGTGTATTGCCGAAGGCTATGTGTTGAATGACAAACGCAGGGTGCGTCATTTTACCCAGCAACAATACTTTAAAACTCAAGCTGAAATGGCAGAGCTGTTTACCGATTTGCCGGAAGCGCTTACTAACAGTGTGGAAATTGCGAAGCGTTGCAACCTGACATTGAAACTGGGCAAGCCTTACCTGCCCGATTTCCCCACGCCAAACAATATCAGTCTGGATGAGTTTTTACGCACTGAGTCTGAAGAGGGCCTGGCGCTGCGAATGGCGGTGCTATATCCAGATGAGCAGACGCGTGCCGCGAGACAGGAAGAATACTCATCTCGCTTGGCGTTCGAGATCGAGACCATCATCAAAATGGGTTTCCCTGGTTACTTCCTGATTGTGGCGGACTTCATTCGCTGGGCAAAAAATAATGGAGTGCCGGTGGGCCCGGGACGAGGCTCGGGTGCGGGTTCACTGGTGGCCTACAGTCTCGGCATTACCGATCTTGATCCCCTTCGCTACGAGCTTCTGTTCGAGCGTTTCCTGAATCCGGAACGGGTATCAATGCCCGACTTTGACGTGGACTTCTGTCAGGACGGACGTGAACGTGTTATCGACTATGTGAAACAGAAATACGGTGCGGCGAGTGTGTCGCAGATTGTCACCTTTGGTACCTTGTCGTCCAAGGCGGTGATACGCGACGTAGGCCGCGTGATGGACTTTCCCTATGGTCTGTGTGACCGTTTGTCCAAGCTGGTCCCGCTGGAAGGTGTTAAACCGGTATCGCTTAAAAAAGCGCGCGAGATTGAACCCGAGTTCAATGCGATTATGGGTGCGGAAGAGGGCGTGGCGGAGTTGCTGGAGTTATGCGAGAGGCTCGAGGATTTGACCCGTAACGTCGGTATGCACGCCGGGGGTGTGCTGATTTCGCCGGGCAAGTTATCCGACTTTTGTCCGCTGTATTGTGCCGAGGGAAGTGAGAACGCGGTAAGCCAGTTTGACAAAGATGACGTGGAAAAAATCGGGCTGGTGAAGTTCGACTTTCTCGGTTTGCGCACACTGACGACCATCGATTGGGCGGTACGCTATGTTAACCAGATGCTGGAGAGTAAACGCGATGCAACACTCCCCGTGCCTGCGCCGTTTACCATGGATAATCTGCCGCTGGATGACAAGGCAACCTACAAGCTGCTGAAGCTGGCCAACACGACCGCCGTGTTCCAGCTTGAATCGCCGGGCATGAAAAAGCTCATCGTCAAACTGGAGCCGGACACGTTTGAAGATATCGTCGCGCTCGTCGCATTATACCGGCCGGGCCCGTTGGAATCGGGCATGGTGGAGGATTTTATCAACCGTAAACACGGCCGTGCCAAAGCAGACTATTTCCATCCTGATCTGGAAGTGTCGCTGAGGCCGACCTATGGTGTGATAGTGTATCAGGAGCAGGTGATGCAGATCGCGCAGATTATCGGCGGTTATTCGCTGGGTGCGGCGGATCTGTTGCGCCGCGCGATGGGCAAGAAAAACGCCGATGAAATGGCGCAGCAGCGCAGTATATTTGTCGAAGGTGCAGTCAAGCGCGAGATCAAGGAAGCGCTGGCCACCCAGCTGTTCGACCTGATGGAAAAATTTGCCGGCTACGGTTTTAATAAATCGCACTCGGCCGCCTATGCGCTGGTCTCGTATCAAACTGCTTATCTGAAAGCGCATTACCCGGCTGCCTTCATGGCCGCTACGTTATCGTCGGATATGGATAATACCGACAAGGTACACAGCAACTATGACGATACGCTGGCGCAAAATTTGACCGTGCTACCGCCTGATATCAATGCCTCCGATTACCGCTTTGCGCCGGTGGATGAAAAAACCGTGGCTTATGGTCTGGGTGCGATGAAAGGCACGGGTGAGGCAGCCATCATCAATATCGTTCAAGCGCGCAAGGCTGGCGGTGCATTTAAAGACCTGTTTGATTTTTGTCGGCGTGTCGACAAGCGCCTGGTGAATCGCCGCTCTATCGAGGCACTGATACGTGGCGGTGCTTTTGACGGGATATCAGACCACCGGCATCAACTGTTTGCGTCACTCGACGATGCGTTGGCCAGTGCCGATCAGTTAGCGCGCTCAGCCAATCAGAACAGCCTGTTTGGTGACGACGAGAGCGCGACAATGACGGTGGAGTTGAAGGATGTACCCTTCTGGAGCCTGCGTGAAAAATTGCAGCAGGAGAAAACCAGCCTGGGGTTTTATCTGAGCGGCCATCCCTATCAGGAATTTGCCGAGGAACTGGCGCCGTTTATCCAGCAGAGCCTGGGTGACATCACCCCGCAAGCATTGCCGCAAAATGGCCATAACAAACGTGCAGGGATAGCCGTGTTGCTGGCCGGCATGGTGAGCGATGTGCGCATACAACAGACCCGGCGCGGGCGCATGGCAATTGTTAAAATCGAGGACGGCAGCGCGCAACTTGAAGTAACCCTGTTTAACGAGCTATATGAAGCCAGCAGACCCTGGATACGCGATGGAGAGTTGTTGGTGGTCAATGGCAAGGCAACGCTGGACGATTACTCGGGCAATATGCGTGTCACCGCGGAAGAAGTGATGGATATCGCCTCTGCGCGCGCTGCTTTTGCCAAACGGCTCGATCTGGGTTGTGCGGAACAGGAAGCCACGATTATCTCCAAGCTCAAGGAATTATTTATGCCCTATCGGGGTGGTAAATGCCCGGTGGTGATTCATTATCGTAACCAGACAGGCAGTGCCCAGTTGCGCTTGGGCGAAACGTGGAATGTCACGCTACCGGATGGGCTACTAAGTGATTTACGCACACTGCTGGGGGAGAAAAATGTACGGGTGGTGTATGGCTGATGCCAGCCTGTTTACTTGATTGCCAGATCAGTACCTTCGGCCAACCCGGCGATGATAGCGGGATGGTGCTCAATCGGTTTGTCCAGATAGTAACCCTGTACCATATCCACACCTATCGCCTGCAGCATATGCAGAATTTCGGCACTTTCCACAAATTCGGCAACGGTCAATTTGCCTAAGCCCCGCGCGACATCCACGATAGATTTTACAAACACCTGGTTGTCCCTGTCATTGGGCAAATCGCGAATAAACAAACCGTCTATCTTCAGCACGTCTGCTTTCAAATGTTTAAGGTATGCAAAGGAAGAGAAGCCGGTACCAAAGTCATCCAGACAGGTGGTGCAGCCGGTCTTTTTCAGTGCCTCGATAAAACGTTCGGCATCGTGCAGGTCTGACACGGCAGAGGTTTCGGTTAATTCGATAAGCAGACGTTCAGGATCAACGTTGAATAGCTTGAGTTGTTCCGCAATGTACCGAGGGAATGCGGGCTCATCAAACGAGCGCCCGGAGATATTTACAGCAAGGGCTGGTATGGATTTTGACTTTGCAAGTAGCGCGATACTTTCGCGTATAACCCAGCGGTCGAGCTCAAGTATCATTCCGCTCTTTTCCGCATGGGGAATGAAATGTCCGGGCATGATAATAATGTCGGGGTCATTTGCGTCAACCATACGGAGCAACACCTCAAGGTGGGAAAGTTTAATTGTGTCAGCCTGATAGACGCCCTGAAAGTACAGGCGTAACAGCTTGTTTTCCATGGCGCTGCTGATGCGGTCATTCCAGGTTAGGCGCGTCATCATTTCGCGCGAAGTATCAAGATCGTTACGATAAATGCGCCAGGCATTTTTTCCGGAATCTTTGGCCTGGTACATCGCAGCATCGGCATGAGCAATTAATTCCTCGGTGTCCACAGCGTGCTCCGGATACAGCGCAATACCGAGGCTGGCCGTCAATCTGAAATTTTGTCCTTCAAAGCGGAACGGAATTTGTGAGATCGCGCGCACCACGCGTTCAGCCAGTACCTCTGCTTCTTTTTGGGTTGCATCGGGTATCAGCAGCGCGAACTCATCACCACCCAGACGGCTCAAAATTTCATTGCGGCGAACCAGCGCGCCGATTTCTCCCGCAATTCTGATCAGCATGGTATCGCCCGCGCGGTGGCCGAAGGTGTCATTGACGTATTTGAATTCATCCAGGTCGAAAAATATCAATGCCCCCCTCGTATGATGCCTGTCAGAAATGGCGAGTAAACGGGTGAGCTCCTCCTGCAGGCGGCGACGATTAAACAGGCCGGTGAGTGAATCACGTTCTGCCAGATAGATCAACTGTTCTGCCGTCTGGCGTTCGCGCGTGATATCTTCATATATCCATAGCCGGCCTATGAAGCGTCCTTCCTGGTCACGTACCGGATACGACAGTTGAGTGATAATACGACCATCCGCCATTGTAATTTCAAAGCTGTCGGACACCTCGTGTGTTTCCAATACGTTAAGAATATGTTTGGAGAAATGATCGGGTCTTGCAAGAATATTGCCGGAATGGTTGAGCACTTCCTCGGCAGGTTTACCAGTCAGTGTGGTCTCTACCGGGATCATCCACAGACGCAAGAAAGTGGGGTTGTAGTACATTACCCGGTTGTCCGAGTTTACAAATAATATGCCCATATTCATTGCAGCCAGAAGTGCAACGAGTCGGGCACGTTCTTGATCCATGTTGCTGAGATTCAGGCGCCGTGAGGCATCAACTTCTTTAAGCTCTGTCAGGGCATCATTCAATACCATTTCAGATTCTTTGCGCTCGGTAATATCCAGCATGCTGGTGCGTATACCCAGCGGATCACCCTCTTTTCCATAAATAGGTTGCCAGAAAACAACCAGCCAAATGACCAGGCCGTTTTTACGGCGCAATTGAAATTCAAAATATTCTCCCTGGCTATTGCCGCGCAATGCGGCCAAGCAGGCAAGTTGAACACGTTCGACATCCTCCTCCACTGCCAGGCAAGAAGGGAAGTTAGTCATCTTCATGCACTCATCGGCGGTGTAACCCGTCACTCTTGCAACAGAAGGGTTAACCCATACCAGATTACTATCCACGCCCAGCCAGCTTTCCCAGCCGTAAGTATAGTCGGCGATGGCATGAAATCTGGCTTCACTCTCGCTGAGTGCATTGATACGGTTGCTGATGGCGGCTGACATGGTGTTAAAGGCAAGCGACAAATGTCCAATTTCATCATCAGTTGTGACAGGCAACATCACACTGAAATTTCCCACCGCGACTTCTTCGCTCGCACGGGTAAGCAAGACCAGATGGCGCGTCAGCCAATAGCCAATTAGCGTGAGCAATAATATGGATAAACCGATTTCAGCGATAGCAATGAGCAGGCTTTGTTGCAGCAATCTTGATTTTGCAGAAGTAAGAAAATCGGTGGACAAACCGTAGCGCAATACACCATATTTCTGGTTGGAAATTTTAATTTCCAACAGGGTGTCAAAATACCCGTCATCGACATCAAGATCGGTGCCTATATTGGGGATGGCGCGGTGTGAATCCCAGCCTTGGGATGCTATCAGTTTGTTGTTATTGTCGAAGATAGCGATATAGGCTATACCGTTGCGACTCTGAATTTCGTTGATGATTTCCTGCAGGGTTCCATAATCTCGCTGGGCGAGTGGTCCTGACAAGGCGGCATTCAGAAGCGGGCGTATTTCCTCAGTCCGTGCCAGTCCCTGCGTATTTAAACTGGTCTGGATGAGCCGTGTACTGTTTGCTACAAGTAGAGTAAGCATGACAATCTCTACCAGCACACTGGCAATGAGCAGTCTGAAACGCAGTGACTTTCGAAATTCGGGTTTATTCACAGTGAACCTAACTCCACAATAAGTATAAGACTAGTTGATCACGGTGTTTCATTCAGAATACGTTTCGTCTCAGGAATAAAGCGATCCAGTCCACTCATATCCTTGGTAGTGACAGGGATGAGAGGGCCAAAACCAAGATTTGCAATAAATTCTTTATCTCTATTCGACTCGTTGCTGAGTTTCTGCAAGGCATCAGTAAGCAGGCTGACGGTATTTTTGTCAATTCTGGGGTGTGTGAGAATTATCAGGCTCATAAAGTCACCTGCATCCAGCACGACCCTGACAGATTCGCTTAGCTCTTTAGGCATCTGGATCATTGCACCGCTGGCGGTTATGGCAGCTATTGCCTCGCCTTTTTGTACGGAAAGGATGGCAGAGGGAAATGATCCTACTTTGAGCAAGTGGAAGTCTGCATCCGGCTCCATTCCGTTATCGCGTATATTGGTCATGGAAACGATTACTGCCATTGAAAGTGGATCGGGGACTGCGATCACTTTTCCACGCAGCTCCTGCAGGGTTTGAATCGGGCTGTTGAGCGCTGTCACCAACCAGCTACTGGCACTTTTTGAAAAACGCAGGATGGGGGTAAATTGGTGTTCTTTTTGCAGTAGCCTACCGAAATTGGCGGCTGTTATTACCATGTCATAGTCGCCGCGTTGCGCATTTAAAAAAAATGGTTTAAAGCCTGTTGCGGTATAAATTTTTACAGGCTTGCCTAAAGCCTTCTCAAGAAAGAGCCGCATCGGTTCATAATTTGCAACCAAAGAGCGTGCACTCAAATAAGGTAGCACGCCGATTTCAAACGGCTTGGTCGTCGTGCTGGTTTCAGCCTGGGCAAAACTTGCCGTCAATGCCAGTATTGTAAAAATGCCACTTGAAATCAGTTTAAGCATATTGCCCCCTATTTTTTATATTCGCTACGAACCCATTTCGGTTGCAACAATATTTTTATTTCCCTGACAGTGATTCCTTAAGCAAAATACCATAGGGAGCCAATGCGTGCAGATCAGCCGGATTGATGGGAATAAGATCCCCGTAGCCGGTGTCCAGCATCATTTTTTTTCCTTCGGGTGTATCTCGAACAAATTCGAGAATAAATTTTTTGATCAGCTTAAGTTTGTCACCCTGCATATCAGGGCTGCCCAAGTATACGATGCCGGGTACAGCGCCTTGCTCCCAGGTGTAAACAATTTTTACCTTGTCTTTAATTGATGCAGGCATCTGCATCAGGACGCGGTCAGACACGATGGCGGCATCTACTTCGCCGGTAATAACATAATTCACCGCTGCGCTATGATTCTGCATATTTTTGATTGTGACATCACGTCCAGGTTGCAAGCCGAAATCGCGCAACATCTGCAACCCTTGCATGGAGACTACGGCTGTTGCATCAGACATTGCGATCGTTTTGTCGTGCAGTTCAGTCAGCTTGGTTAATTTTTGATCTTTGCCTATGATGACGACTGGGTGAGTGAGATTTAATGGTTGCAGTAGAAGGGTGTAGGCATAATCTGAATATGCAATATACGCTGAGCTGGCGTTGGTAATTATGATTTGGTAGTCGTGCTTCTGTATACACTTGTAATAGGTTTTATAGTCAGGCGCTGAAACGATGGCCACACGTTCGCTAAGCTTGGTTTCAAGATAGTCGCGCAGAGGGGCATAGTTTTGCACCAGTGTTTTGACAGGAAGGAATGGCGCAATGCCGATAACTAGACCATCTGCCGGCTCATCGGCGAAAACAGCGATGCCATTCAGCAGTAAAACTGCAGCAGTCATTTTGAAGTAAGTCAGTGGATCCATGCACCCTCCAGCATGACGGTTAGCAGGGTGTATTTAGCAGCCCGTCAAAATTTGAACAATTATCGTGTTTATACAGTAATCATTGGGCTGCTGGCAATTTATTTTGCGATAGTTACTTGATCCTCATACCAGGTTGCGCGCCGTCATCCGGGCTCAGGATAAAAAGCCCCGGTGTTTCGCCCGAAGCAGCCAGCACCATGCCTTCCGACATGCCGAACTTCATCTTGCGCGGGGCGAGGTTGGCTACCATCACCGTCATGCGGCCCTTGAGTTTTTCCGGATCATAGGCGGACTTGATGCCGGCGAACACCGTGCGCGGCGCCGCTTCGCCGATATCCAGCGTCAGCTTGAGCAGCTTTTCAGCGCCCTCGACATGTTCGGCATTGACGATCTTCGCCACGCGCAGGTCGACCTTCATGAAGTCGTCGATGGAAATGGTCTGGCTTCCCTCTCCCGCCGGGAGAGGGACAGAGGGTGAGGGAGCGTCAGTCGGCATAGCAATGGCGTTCTTGTTGCTCAGCGCCAGCCAGATTTGTTCCAGCATAGCCTCTGTTTCGCCCAGTACCTGATTATTCCAGAACCGCAACACATCAATGCCTTTCGATTTGAGAAAAGCATCACGCTTGAGGTCGTGCGGCGGGTTCTCAGCGTGCTGGCCGCCATCTGCTTCGATCGCCAGATTGGCTTCACTACAGAAAAAATCGACAATGTAATCACCAACGGGATGTTGGCGGCGGAATTTGGCGCCGCCCAGCCTTCTGTCGCGCAACAATGCCCAGAGCAGGGATTCCGCATCGGTTTGTTGCTGGCGTAATTGGCGAGCGAAGGTTTTGATGGCGTCGGGCATGGCAATTTTTTGCGCTCCCTCACCCTTGATCCCTCTCCCGGTGGGAGAGGGAGAATGCTGTTGCGCTGCGGCATGGCGCTGCTGCGAGTGTGACTCTGCTGCAGGCTGTAACGACTCCTTGTTGGCCTTCACCATGGCTTCCACCAGCTTGGGGTCGAGGCGAGTCATCAGGTGCTGGTATGGATTTATATTTATGTTGCTGAGGATATGTTGGCTTTCAGCATGCTTCCATTGTAATGGTTCAATGTTCAGAAATTCTTCAATACGTATGGCTAGAAGTGGCAGCACGGGTTTCAAACAAAGGGTGAGCAAACGGAAGATTTCCAGGCTAATTGTGCAGGTGAACTGAACGTTATCTTTCAGGCTTGGAGTTTTAATCTGATCCCATGGTGCATTACTGGATATGTACTCGTTTGTTGCATCTGCAAGCGACATGACCTCCCTTAAGGCTTTGTTGTATTCTCGCTTCTCATAATATTGTTGTATAAGCCCGCACCCGAGCCAAGAGTTAGCCCATAGTTTTGCTGCGTCATGCGGCAGATCTGCTTTAACTAATTTTGCCAACCTGCCTTCAAAATGTTTAGTAATAAAGGGAGCCGTGCGGCTGGCGATGTTGATGTACTTGCCGATCAGATCGCTGTTCACCTTGGCGACAAAGTCATCCAGGCTAAGATCGATATCTTCCATGCTGCCGTTCAGTTTGGCCGCGTAGTAGTAGCGCAGGTATTCGGTATTCTTTATGTGGTCCACATAGCTCTTCGCGGTGATGAAGGTGCCGCGCGACTTGCTCATCTTCTCGCCGTTGACAGTGAGGAAGCCGTGCGCGAACAGTTTGGTCGGC
>JANXWX010000127.1 GCA_025350915.1 Nitrosomonadales bacterium | reverse complement strand
CATTTGTCAGCAGGTCATGACGCATATCATTGCTGATGTATGATAATTACATTCTGGTAATAGAATATTTTTATAAAAAATGGTCATCATGAAGTTCTTACCCATGGGGTGTTTATGTTTGATGTTAGTAGCGTGCAAAGGCGAAGCTGCAGATAGCCATAACATCAGTCATCCTGATATAAATGTCCCTATATCTTCGCGTCTCGACCAAACTGCTACGATATCGGCAATGTCCCCTGAAATTAATCTAACATCTTTGATAGCGACTACAGCATCTGCTTGCGCTGCTGAACCGATGCGGGGGAATGTTTATTATTACTGTGACTGCGGAACGGGCGCAGAATCCCGATGTGTACCGGGAAACGATGCAAACACTGGTACCAGTCCATCTTCTCCCAAACAGACAATAGAGAGCGCTACTAAACACTTTAGCTCGCTACGAGTCAATGACACCGTAGCGCTATGCAAAGGCGGTGCGTTCAACTCTGCAGGAAGCATCTCCATCGGCAGCAACAGATGCAGTGCAGGAGTTGCCTGTAACGACCTCCGGGAATACACGCCGACGACTTTCGCCGGAAGCGCGAAACCGATTATTAACAATGCGGCGGGAGAAGTGCCCCTCTTCAGTTTTATAGGCAACAAGGGTGGCATCCGTCTTCTTAATCTTAAGTTGAAGGGCGATGGCGGTAAACGCGGCAATGGAAACCATGGTTTCTTTTTCTATCGCGGTGCGCATGACGTGACTATGTGCAACCTTGATATGGATGCATTTTCCGTTGCGGTCTACAACGAGAGTGGCAAAACAACAGACGCAGCAACGCGCAATATAAAACTCACGGGCAGTCTGCTTACCAATATTAGCGCGATGGGCTATCTTGGCGCTGGCGATAATGATGAGATATCATACAATTATTGGGATGGTAGTGGCAGTTCCACCACACTCGACCATGCGATTTATTTATCGTCCGTAAAGGAACTCAAAAACGTGCGGCTTATCGGCAACTATGTCCGGGGCCAGTACGGCACCACATGCAACGGTGCGCCCATTGTTGCCCACATGGCGGTCGACGGTTTACTGGTAAAAGACAACGTCGTCGATATTGCTGCATCCGCTGCAACCGGAGGTTGTTGGGGGATAGCTTTTAATAATTTTACCGATGCTCCAGAGGCAATTTATCAGCGTCATGCCATATTCTCCGGCAACACAATCAAAAATGGCGGGAATCTGGCGCTGACGGTGACAGGCTGCCCCGGCTGCGTGATTGAAAACAATCTCATCATCAGCGAGACTTCGCTGGAGATGAGAGGGATATCGGTTGCATCCGGACCTGCCCGCAGTAGCAAAGGCGATGACGCGAATACCGGGAATATCATTAGAAACAACACAGTCTGGTATGGACCAAATTCCAAAGACGGGGGTACCGGTATCAATGTTGGTATTGAAGGTACCGGCCATGTCATTGCAAATAATACGGTCACTTACAGCGCAACTTCGACAGGGAATAATGGCCCGTTTAAATGCTACAGTTACCCACTTGCACTTGCATCCTACTCATTCATTAACAACAATCATTGCGAATCCGCTGCCAACTATTTCTGGGAGGCAGGGCGCGGTAAACTGGCTGCATGGAAAACATACTCTGCAGGCGCGGGCTTCGACACCTCATCAATTACCGGCAACCCAATGTTTATGTCAGCCGGATCCAATTTCACGCCGGCCGCAGGATCAACTCTAATTGGGCATGGCAATGCGTTGAGAGGGCCGGTACTTGATATGACCACCAAAACACGGACGAACCTGCCAGCGATTGGCGCAATTGAACCTTGACAGAAGGGGGACACAGCAGGTTCTATGTGTGTTGTTAAGTATTATTTCAAACGTGTATATGTCGGTATAATGCAGTAAAATACTTAACGATACTCAGGAAGTTCCAATTTGTTACTGGGACCCGCCCAATCTACACGGATTGCCGTTTTTTTGATGGTCAAAACACTATTTCGTAATAGCCTCGCCAATATCCTTTTTGTAACGGGAATTACTGCACCTGAGCGACGTGGTCGCGGGCGTTTCTCGATCGCGACCTTTCACCGTGTACTCCCTGAAGCCGACAGACTGGCCTACCCTTTTCCCGGTCTCGTTGTGACACCTGAAGAGCTTGATACTTTTTTGAGTTATTTCACCAAGCACTTCGATTGTGGTGATCTTGAGACTCAGCATGAGCGCTACTTGAGCGGTGAAATAACGGCCCGCCCGCTTCTCGCTATAACCTTCGATGATGCACAGTACGACAACTACAAATACGCCCGCCCGGTGCTTGCAAAGCACCGTGTCAAGGCTTCTTTCTTTGTTCCGATACTAGCCGTGGAGCGACAGGAGCTGCTGTGGCACGATCGTCTGGGGTTCGCGATCCTGAGCCTGCCCAAGCAGGCTCAGGAAGGGCAAGAGCGGCTGATGCAGATATTGACTGCGACAGGATTAGCTATAAAAGCATCTGGAAATTTGGTAAGTGACGTTGTTAGTGCTTCGAAAGAACTTACTCTGGAAACCAGGCTGCAACTGGTTGCTTCGCTTGTGGAAATATCTGGTACATCTCAAACCCCCGAATTTGCGCGGCTCATGACTTTCGAAGAAATTGGGGAGTTAGCGTCTGACGGGCATGAAATCGGTTCACACAGTATGACGCACTGTTTGATGCCGGAATGTGATGATCGCGCGCTCGCATATGAGGTTGCAGAATCCCGCCATGTGCTGCAAGCCCGTCTTGGGAAAACAATAGCTACCTTTTGTTACCCTAATGGAAATTCTGATGCACGCACCGCACTTGCTGTTGCCCAGGCAGGCTATAGCAGGGCGGTGACTACTACTTGGGGAAGCAATGGGCAGGCGGCAGAGCGGTTTCAGTTAAAACGCTACGACATGGTTGCCAAGCGTGTACAGGATTCGACAGGTAACTTTGTGCCGGCACTTCTGGCTTTCCGCATGAGCGGTTTCTATCCTGGCCTGGGTTCATAAAAGCACGCAAAAGCGAGTTATGTACTTTGCTGTACGGGCTATTTCGAAGGTTTGTCTGACCTGTCCAGCGCTACGCCTGCAGGTGAATATTCCTGGTGGATATGGCCGAACGCCCCGGCAATAGTGCCTGCACCGCGCAGCACATGGATAATCGCACGCATCCCGAAGTAAGCTGAGAAAAGTAATGCTGGCAGCATGACAACGCCAAGACCTACACGGATAAAGCCCTTTATGACCAACATGGCCAAGCCCACTCGCGTTCCAGCGAGGCGTTCACTCACTGAAAAAGTGTTACCCAAACGATATTGCCGTTGAATTATCCAGCGCAATTTCAATCGACTCATTGGAACCTCCTCATACACCGGAGCCCCCTCCGACCATACAATATGCATGCCGCGCTCAAATGCCTGGCGAAAAAAAAGGAAATCTGAGCCGCCCGACATGCGCATTCGCTCATCAAAGCGAAGCTGTGTCTGGCGAACAAAGGCATGCGAAATTAATACATTATTTGAGGCTGCCTGAGTTAAAAGTGCCTGATCTGGAAAATGCCAGCTATCAAAAATACGACTGCTAATCAGCCAGCGCGGCGCAGATTCCGGGTAAACCGGAATCACCGCACCCAATACGCAGTCCGCGGCAGTGGTGCGCTGTGTTTTCAGTAACTCATCAATCCAGGTGTCGCCAGGCCATTCATCGTCATCGATAAAGCAAAAAAATTCGGCATCATCCGGCACTGCATCCATACCGGCATTGCGTGCGATGGGTATACCCTGTGCCGGTTCGGAGATGTAGCGAACAGCCAGCGAGCTGCCCGATTTGAACTGTTCAACACTGGCTGTTGCTGAACATTCCTTGTCATTATCCACAACGATAGCTGTTAAGCGAAAGTTGCGCGATGGATCGTGGCACTGTTGCCGGTGTAAACCCTCCAGAACACGGAGCAAGCCTTGGGGGCGACGAAACGTAATGACTACTACAGCAATGTGAATCATAATTTTTTACCTGCAACAAGGAAATATGTCATATGTTCTCATGTGAAAATAATTTATCGGTATCCATTCATCTTTCGAAAGCTTTCGTTTTAAGTCCGCGAAGCACGCGTAAAACAAACTTGGGATTGCCAAGCAAATATCGCCGCCACATTCTGTTGGGTTCCTGCAGCAAGCGATACACCCACTCAATGCCAAGCCAGCGCATCCAAGAAGGTGCGCGGCTAACTTTGCCACACAGAAAATCAAAAAGTGCACCCACTCCCCATGCTGACAATGCTACTTCTGGCACCAGCTTTTGTATCCAGTTTTCTTGCAAGCCATTGCCCATTGCAATCAGTATAAGATTTGGATTTGCAGTCCTTATTTTACTGATAATTTCAGCCTCTTCCGAATTGGAAAAAAAGCCATGCTGAAATCCAACCGTAGTGTGTTTAGGCCAGCGCCGGGCGAAATATTCGGCAGCGCGGGTAGACACAGCCGGGCTGGCGCCCAGCAGAAATATGCGCATAGGCGTGCTGCAATGATCAAGAAAATAGGGGGTAAAGTCTGTACCGTTAAGATTGTCAGGAAACGGTTTTCGATAAAGTATCTTACTGGCCAAATTTACGCCCGACCCATCGTTGAGCAACAAGAAACTGCCAAGTATGTTGCGCAGCCCTGCATTTTCATAGGCAGTATTGGCAAGATTTGCATTCAAAAAAGCCAGTCGCACTGGAACCTTCTCGCAGATTCGAGTTTCAAGCAGTGTCAATGCATCCTTGCGTGTTAATACGGCAACTTCCAGCCCTAAAATTTCGCGGTTTTCAATCATCGGCAGGGTTAGCTATCTCTAGAGGGTTTCTCGGAACAACTTTGCAAGCTTTGCTGCTTCGGTGTCGATGGAGTGGCGCTGCAAAACACGATCGTAGGCTGTATTTCCCATCTTGTGCAGTTCATCGGCCGTCTTGGACAGAAAATCTTTAATGGCGGCGGCTAACTCATCAACGGATCCCGCAGGGAAAAGCCATCCGTTAATCCCGGGCAGAACCAGTTCCGGAATTCCACCCACGTAGGTTGCCAACACAGGCCGGTGCAGGGCCATAGCTTCCATTATAACTACCGGCAAGCCTTCGGAAAAACTGGGTAGCACCAATCCGCGTGCTGCCAGAATCTCCTCGCGTACCTGATCGCTGCTGATCCAGCCGGTAATCCGGACTTTTTCAGACAGGCCATATTTGGCAATTAGCGTTTCCACTTTTGTCCGCATTTCGCCATCACCCGCGAGTACCAGTTCGAAGTCAATACCCATTTCAGCCAACTGATGCGCAGCCTCAATCAGCAGCAAATGCCCTTTTTGCGTGGACAACCGGCCCACGCAGACCAGGCGGGGCGTGTCAGCTGGCGGTGTTGGCTTCAGCATATGAAATGTAGATTCCAATCCGCAATGAATCACTTTTACTTTTTGCCAGTGCTCGAAATCTATTTTGTGATAAAGCTGGCTGCGCCCGAAAGAGCTGATCGCAACGACAAAGGTTGCCCGACGAATTTTTTCGACTAAGCCGCCATAGCGCAACTCAACCAGACCGTGAACAGTAAAGCTATAGCCTGGCCCGCCCAAAGCGTTCGCAAGCATTACGACTTCGGTAGAGTTGGTGCTGAAATGGGCATGTACGTGTGTCGCGCCAAACGATTTCAACCACGGTAGTATGCGGCAAGCCTCAGCGAGATAAATTAAATGATATGGCCATGGACGCTCCGCATCTCTCCCCATGCTAAGCGCCAGCCTGAGCGCCGATAGAAAACGTACAGGCATAGTAATCATTGTTCGCAACACGGCCCACAGTAACGGGAGAAGGCCCTTCTGCAGTACATATCGGGTTTGCGTCCGTTCCTGCTGGTCTTCATTGTCCACCAGTTTGGCATCCCACCCGCGTAATGCAATGCGCAGGATGTGACAGCCCTGTCGTTCAAGCTCAAGAATTTCCCGACGAATGAAGGTATGACTGACCTTTGGATACTGGTTGATAAAATACGCGATACGTAGCTGACTCACACCTTCTCCGATATTGTTCAAGGACTCATTCCGGGGTTGATAATGCCCCATATTCAGTCTTATCTTTTAACACTTCCTCAATTAATTTAACATCAATTCGCTCTGACTCGGCCGAGTATCCATAAACTAGTGCGGTATTACAAAGGATATTAATGCGTCTGGGAACTCCTTGGCTGGCTTCTGCAATTTTGGCATAAGCTTCAGGAGTAAAAAGAGGCGTTGTCCGTCCAGCTGTTTCCAGCCTGTGCTGGATATAGTTTTGCACATCAGATGTTGAAAATGGTTTGATATGAAAGTCAACTTCAACACGTTGAGAGAACTGTAATAGATCAGGGTGTGTGAGTAATTTTTTTAATTGTGGTTGCCCTACCAACATGATTTGTAGTAGCTGATGCTTGTCAGCATTTATGTTTGAGAGCATACGTAAAGCTTCAAGGGCATCCGGGCTGAGATTCTGTGCCTCATCAACGATCAGTAGTACGCTCTTTCCAAGTCTATATTGCTCAATCAGAAAACGCTGAAAAATGTCAAAGAGGGCGACTTGGGATTTTCCCTCGTAAGGCAAACCTAAAGCCAGCATGGCCCATTCCAATAAGTTGGCTATTTCACGGTGTGTGTTGTAAACCAAGCCAACAGTAAGACTGGGAGATAAATTGTTGAGGAGAAAACGGATTAGAGTAGTCTTGCCGCAACCGATTTCGCCGCTGATAACAATAAATCCAGCTTTGTTTTTGATTCCATATTCCATCATCGCATAAGCGTAAGAATGCAGGCGACCAAAATATAGAAAATCCGGATCGGGTAGTATAGAGAAAGGTTTTTCCTTCAAGCCATAGAATGCTTCGTACATGCTATTTCAATACCCTGTAAAAATTGCAGTCGAATTGAATATTATAGGACCAAAGTGAAGCAATTACTATTGTCCTAAAGTATACCCGGTCAGGTAATGTCAGTTACTGCTGCCATTGCTGTATGCTTAAGACAGGAATTTTTGATATCAAGCGCAAGTTTGTCCAGCATCTGATACCGGCGACGATAGGATGCGCGTTTGCGGGTAGGAATCTCACTCATTTCCTTGTATTTGACGATAGTCGGAATGTTGTAAAAACCATTTTCAAGTGCAGTACCTCCATGCTCTAGCCAAACCTCATTATAGGCAACCAATACTTTTTCTTTATGTGAATTACCGAAATATGGACTGTTGTGCTGGCGTTTTTCACTAGATACAGCACGAATACTGTAAATTCCCAGTTCGTTGCACAAAAATTTAAAAGAAACCATAAGAAAGTCGCGCGGCCTCATTCCGTGAAGCGAATGGGTAATGTCACGATAAATTTCCTGAGCAGTATCGGAATTAGAGCCTTGCAGTGCGCCAACAAAAACTATGGGTTGGCCGGCATCAATGCCCATGGTGAAGGCGATGGAGTAAAAACGCTGGTCGTTGACGAATAAATTTAGGACGATTTCACCTTCGCGCAAAAACCACTCGGCTTTGTCTAGCACCAGGCGCAATCCCGCATATTCTTCTACTCGGGCCAGCTCTATTTCCTCAAATGTTGCGTGGGCAATTATTGAAGCTTGGCCGTCAAGCAAGCGAAAGTGTTGGTCAATGGCTGCCAAACTTCGTTCCATTGGCCAGTTGTGATTGATATAGGGCCAGTACATTGCACCGCTTATTAAGGGAAAACGTTTCAACGCAAGCGTCAGTAAAGGATTGTCTGATATCTCGTACCAATTGCGTATCTTTGTTAGATACACTAATGCTCTACCCAACAGGAATACCTGATGTTTAAGGCTGTTGACGTTCAGATCGGGATGCATTGCTCTGCCCAGGCGATGTACTCGCCTTAATATTTCGATGGATCCAATCCTCATTCAATGGCCTTCTGCGTAATGTGTGTTGTTACGACGGGTAAGTTGTTGGCTTTCATATAGACAATTTTGACGCAAGGAAAGAAAGTGCAAATTTATTTGTATTCAATCAGGCGGGCGGCCTTTCCGGCCAGCCTGTTATAAACAAAGTTCAACTGCCCGACAGTTTCAGGAAATTTCCCCAATACAAGGAATAGGGCGCGCAAACTGTTTTCCTTTACTGATCGCGAGCCGCGCCAAGCAAGACGAATAAATTGTGCGGGATAAATTAGCAGTACAGATAACCCCCATACGCCCAACAAAATAGAAAGACCGAGTGTAGCCACAGGGATTCCCAAACCCCATATCCAGACGCGTCGCGATTCTTTCACTCGATGCCTTTCTGGTGGCTTCCCGTGTAAATGCGCGCCCTCGGCATAGGCATATCCGGTGCGCACAGCTCGTTTCCACCATTGCCAGAAGTGTGTCATTGCCGCATCGTGCAATGCCATCTCTGCTTCAAGACGCCAGACCTGCCATCCAATGGATCTTACTCGGACACACAACTCGGGTTCCTCGCCAGCAATCAGACCGGTTTTATACCCCCCTGTTGCTTTAAATGCTTCTATCCTCATCATGGCAATTCCGCCACAAGCTTTTGTCGAGCCTATTGCTGTATCCCATTCGATATTGCAAAGCTGATTGTAAATCGATTGCTCGGGGTGCCGCTCCCTGAGGCGACCACAAACCATAGCCACATTTATATTTGAATCAAGATAACTTGCTGCTGTTTTTAGCCATCCATTTACCAATTCGCAATCCCCGTCCACAAACTGGACATAATCCAAGTTTGGTGCGAGCTTGAGCAACCGTTGGCTTCCTTCATTTCGCGCTCGGGCTGCGGTAAACGGTGTTGTCATGTCCAAGGGCACAACTTCTGATCCCATGCTCAGTGCCATATTCACAGAATCATCTGTTGAACCTGAGTCAACATAAACAACCAGGTCAGAGCTGCCGGCTATTGACTCAAGGCATCGTCGCAGCCGATTTCCTTCATTGCGACCGATAACGACTACGCCAATACTCATGTCCGAGTTCCTGTATAAACAATACGCCACACTCGACCTGTCAAAATTGCGCGCAGATCACCCCAAAGTAAATCAAACATATACCACTTGGGGTCAATAGCCTGATTTCCCCTTGCACCCAGACGTAGTCTCAAGCGTAACAGAAACGAGCAACGGCCAATGAGCCAGAGTAAGTCTGCAGTAACAAAACCTGCAACTCCATAGTGCTTGATGAAAAAACGTCTGCGTGAGTCGTACCAATATGCGGCTCTTCTCTTCGCCGCAATATTTATTCCAGTAGACGCACCTTCCAAATGACGTACTCGCGAATTCGGCACATACCAGCATTGCCAGCCTGCCCGCTTGGCTCGTCGGCAAAAATCTACTTCCTCAAAATACAGAAAATAGCCTTCATCCATAAGCCCGATATCTTCTATGACCTGACGGCGTATGATCATGCTCGCCCCGGAAACCCAGTCGCATGGGTGCGCCACGGATTGTACAGGGTGTGTAACCACATACCGATGCAGTAAGCGGCTTAGTACCCCCAAATGTGCAGCGCTATCTAATTCGCTCAGTGGAGAAGGAAATGTGTGCGCAGAACACTCCACGCTACCATCGGCATTTTCCAGTTGACTGCCCGCAATACCGACTTCGGGGTGTGTATCCATAAAATCTAACAGGGTTTTTATAGCTCCTGGGTGAGGCACGGTGTCTGGGTTGAGAAGCATAAAATAATCAACTTGCTGCTTTTCGGACTGTGCGCTTCGAATACTTGCATTATTGCCGAAAGCAAATCCGCCATTTTTTTTCAGAGGCATCACTTTCGCCCATGGTGACCAGCCCTCGTGTTCAATCGAAGTAGAAAGTATTTCCGTTGAACCATCTGCAGAATTGTTATCAACCACAACAACATGCATATTTTCAAAATCATTAATTTGAGAGGAAAGTGCGCGCAGGCAGTCTACGGTGAGTTCTGCCGTACGGTAATTGACAATTGCAATCAAAATATTATTCATCTTGGCAGAATACATTATTGAGAGTGACGTAGTAAATAAAATTTAGTCAAATGTAAAACGGGTTTGTGAAAGCGTCGAATTTTTAATTTATTTAGGGTGTGCTTATATTCCTTTTATCATCCATTCAGCAGTCAATTTTATCCCTTCCCGAATTGAAATTTTGGGACTCCATCTCATTTCTTGCTGTAATAGTTGATTGCTTAAGATGTTTTTTGATACATCAAGATCACGCGCTGGCAGATAATGTTTTTCAATTGGATGACCGAGGGTTTCTTCGATGAGGGCAATTAATTCGTTGAGATTGGTGCCCAGTCCCTGGCTCACATTGAAAATACGTTTTTCACCGTCATAATTAACTGCTTGAGCGAAAGCTTCGGCAACATCGTCGATATAAATATAATCGCGGGTAACGCTGCCGTCGCCCCAAATATTGATGGGTTGGCCACTGATAGCGCGGTGCAGAAATACGCTTACTGCACCCTGCGCAGTTTCGATACGTTGTCTCTTTCCAAAAGGGTTGGCAACGCGAAGAATTAACGCTTTAATTCCATACAATTTTTCATACAAGCGCAAATAATTTTCTATGGCAAGTTTAGTAATGCCATAGGAAACCTGCGGATTACAGGGGTGACATTCGTCGATGGGCAGGTACTGTGGCGTACCGTAAACCGTGCCTCCAGAAGAAATAAATACTATTTTTCTTACATTCAATTTAACCATGACGTTGAGGATTTGCAAGGTGCCCACCAGATTGCTCTGAGCATCATAAATTGGATCCTCATTTGAGCTTTTGGGTAGGGTAGTGGAAACTAAATGGATGATTAAATCCATACCCGTGAGAGCAAGGGTTATGTCGTTGATACTGAGCATGTCGCCAAATATCCATTCAATGCTCTCGGATTCAGAAAACTTGCGATAAGGTTCCACGCGTGGACGTTCGAATATACGCAAATCATGACCATCCATCAGCAATCTATCCACAATTGCTGAACCAATAAAGCCGCCACCGCCAAAGATTACAATTTTCATTATTTATCTCGTTATATTTGCTACGTTGTGTAATTGAGTGACTAGTGTGAGTTACAAGATTTCGATCCTTGCCATATTCATGGTTGCTTGTGGGCTCGGCTATTCACCTGTTCATTCTCGATTTGCACTCAGTAGGAATGGTGATTTCATTTGGTTCATACACAATAATTACGGTAAACAAGTTACTCGCCCTAAGAGAAAGTGTTTTATGTACGATTATTATCGCCACTCATGGCAAGCGATGACTGTAAAGAATTTGCGCGGCGGCGACCTACATTGCCCCACAAGTATTCTTCGGCTTTTTTGTATGCATTGCGGGACATTCTCATGCGTAACTCAGAGTCAGAGAATACCTTGCGTATCGAATCAATCCACTCCTCTGCATTATATGCATCTATAACCAGGCCCTCATCACCGTGATTAATGATGCCTCCTCCCCCCATCGGGCTCACTAAGGATGGCAAGCCGGCACCCAAGGCAAGGTACGTCACCAACGGGCTCCCTTCTTCCAGGCTGGGAAAAATAAAAACATCCGCATCCATATACACAGGTCGTAGATCGGCGGCACCAGGTATATGTTCAATATTATGTTTGCCTAGATAGGGCTCGACCAAATGTCTCGCACTGGCTTCAATTGGGCCGACAAGTTTTAATTTTCCTTTTACACCCGCTTTAACCCAATACTCAAGCAGTCGGTGTACACCCTTGCGTATACCAATTCTACCGACAAATACAGCAGTCAATTCTGTTCGTTGGACACGGTTGGTGACGTCCTGCGAAGCTAGAATGTTACTTTCAGTGAGGCCGTAACTGGTTCGAATGATTTTTTCATTGGGCACATCGGCATCGAGGAGAGATTTGGTCACTTCACTACTCGGGCTAAATACGTAATCGACCAGTTCCAGTTGTTCGCGTTCAAGTTTGATTGACGCTTCGTCTATGCCATGCGTGGGCATTAAACCAAGTCGATGATATTCGGCATCCAAAATTTTTTTGCTGGTTGCTCTGTGTGTATTTACATTTTCTGTCAATATGATGTGTCCGGCAGATTTAACAGTCTTGTAAGTTTCTAAGGATGCAGAATTCCATATGTACGCAATATCCAGATCTTTGAGTGAACGCAGATAACGCCATTCTGTAAACATTGCCCAGGTATCTGCGGATAGCAACTTGTATCCAATCGGTTTTGCCCAAAGCGGCATAGTAAGTCGATGAAACGACTTATGGCTAGGGTTATCACCAGTGACGCAGTATAAATTTACGTCAACGCCGACGGCACTCATCGCTTCGAGAATGTGATTACAAACGTAACTGGGGCCGCCGTACTTGGAAATATAACCAGGAAAAATTGTATTTATTCTCATTGTTCGGAAACCGGAAATTAGATCAGTTTAATTTTGAAGCAAGTTGTCAAAAATGGAGCTCAACAATTGCATTCTGACGGCCGGAAATATCCGGTAATGTATTTCGCACAACTGATCAAACATTTATCCCTGTGCACGTTCATTAGCAATGTTTGACAATTTAGATTCGATTGGTCGGTCAAGATATTTGATTCTTGGATTAAACAAAAAAGCACCATTTAGAATCCAGGGAAGTACGCGTAGCGGCCACTCTCCTCTGAATATTCTCAAAACTCCCCGATATATTTCGCGGGCTAAGCGCAGGTTTCGTTTAATGAATGAACCCGGAACAAGTTTTGCCCGTGAAACATGATTTCTGGCGAAATAAGCTATTTTTATAAAGTCTTTCCCGAACGGTTCAAAATTATCATCTTGGTAGTGTGTGACTACACTGCTCAGCACGCAATATCCCTTGCCGTATCTGACAAGCCTGCTAATGAATTCCCTGTCCTCGTCCCATAAAAAGAATTCAGCAACGGGCAGCCCCGCCGCATAAACCGCTTGCGTATTTACTAATAACCCAAGCCAACACCCATCGACAGCACTAACACACTTGTCCTCCAAAACAGTGCCATACCATTCTGAGGGGTCGCCGCCACCGGGTGACATATAGGTTTTTCCAAGCCGGTCAACAATCCTGCTGCCAAGAAAAACTGTTTCCTGTCGTTTGAAATAAGGGCATTTGACCATTTCTTCAAGAGCGGTAGGTGCGGGTACGGCATCGTCATCAAAGATCCATGTCCAGCCATGCCCGCGTTGAATACTTTCCACTATCCCCGTGCAGAAGCCTCCCGCACTTCCCAGGTTTCCCTGAGTAATCACTGTCAGATCTTTTTGCTCAGCCAGCCACGCTGCGATAATAGAATTTTTGCCTTGATTAATGACGATTATTTCATCAGGTTTTCTTGTCTGGTTACGTAGCGCTGCGATTAGATCAGGTAATATTTTATCGCGCGAATAAGCAAGAACTACAGCAGACACACGATCATTATTGTTATTTAACATCACAGCCCTCAGATTAATATGTAAATAAATTCAATTTGCTTTGGATAGTACTTGGTTCCTGCTTGCATATGTTTACTACTCGTACTTGGGCAGCTCGCCAAAAAAGTTTTAAGGGCATTGTTCGTATTTTACTGTGCACTGTGAGTGCCGGCGTAACGGCGTTATTCAAGTAAATGCTGGCCGGATTTCGCCGCTGTCGTATGCCGTGCACTGATGCAGGGAAATTATTTTTGACCTTTCAACATGCTTGAGTTATTTCTTGTTTAGCCTATCTTAAATTTTAAAAAAATGCTGGGCAAGTATATTTATTAGGGCTCCGATTGCAAAACCTGCGGGTAGTGCTGGCAGTACATATAACTCCCGTTTCAAATTAAAGAACCCATACTTGGTCATGAAATAGGCCGTGACCGGTAAGGCCAATAAAGGCGTGAGTGCAATGACCCAAATGGCAGCATCTAATCCATAAGCATTGTAAACTGGAGCAATCACGCTGAAGGTAACTAATAACTGTAAAATTTGTGCAGGCATCAGCAATGTTGGTTTGCCTAAAGCGATATAAACTTGTTCAGAAAGTACATATCTGGAACCAAACAACGAAATAGCTAATATTTCGAGCATATGCCCAGCGCTTGCATAACGATGATCGTAAAGTATGTCGGTAATGAGATGTCCCGAATAAAACAGAACCCCACATATAAATAGTATCGTCAAGTCAATTGGGAGTCTGATTTTATAATACACAACGCTTAATTCTTCACGTCGTTCCCGAACCACTTTGCTTAGAACAGGCAAGGCTGCGTTCGTTGTCAGTTTGGACAAAACATCTTGCAGAGCACCACTCATGAAAAGCGCTATCGTATACACACCAAGTACATCGGCCTTTATTAAACCCGCCAAAACCAGCCGGTCGCCACTGCCAACCAGATAACCTAAAATAGTTGTCAGCAGCATCCATTTGCCAAAATTAAACAACTCTTTGAATATTGCTTTGTCCCACATTAACCGGTTAGTTAGCCCTTTAATAAACCAATGACTTAGTAAGGTACTAGTACAGGAGGTCATAATTGTTCCGGCAACCAATGCCCAAATTGATTTGTCAATCAAGGCCCAAGTCATCATGACAGAGAGTCCTGCAATCTGGGAAATCAACTCCAATATGGTTTTTCGACCCAGTTTCATCGACCTGTTGGCCGTAGCCAATCTTGTGGACTCAAATCCTGAAATCAATGCTGTGAATGACAGTGCTGCAAGGACGCTTGGTAGGACCGGGTTATGGTATGCACTGTTTTCACTTACTAACCCGTATGTATTAGCCAAAAAGAGTCCGCCAGCCAGGCCGATTGCCAGCAAAAAAATGATCAATCCACGTATGATCTGGAAAGTCCATGCAGTGTTCAGAAATGCTGGCTCATCACCCCTGTGGCTTTGAATGATGTTGTGGTGAATTCCGAAATATGAACAGAGTTGTAATCCAATAATAAGCACATTGGCAACCGCCATCACGCCAAACATTTCCGGAACCAGGAGGCGTGTCATGATCAAATTGCCACCCAATCGAATGATCTGGGAGGCAAAATGACCACTAATTATCCATGCACCTGCACGAATAATTGTTTCACGCAGGGATGAATGCGATGAATTCATATTTTTGTAAAGTTAACCCGGCAAAATTTTTTTTGGACGCTTCCCTGACAAGACATAGTATGAAATACTGAACGACTTGTTAGCACACCATTACTTATCTGCATGCCAGAAAATATTCGTGCATTAATTGTTATACTAATATTGGCTACGACCGTTTTTGCTTTTGCAAACAGGTCTGCCCAAGCCATTATTGGCAAAGGGCATTTTACACGAAGACGTAATATCTGGTTTGTTTTAACGATCATCGCTTTTGTGTCGTTAAATTTTTGGGTGTACGTGTTCGTTGCCATACCGCTATTGATCTACGCAAACCGACGCGAAAACAATCCGGCCGGGATGTTTTTTTTCGTCTTGTTTGCTCTGCCCATGGATCTTGTCCAGATACCAGGAATGGGGATAGTCCAATCGCTGTTCGAACTATCGCATACCAGACTATTGATCCTGGTCATCATGCTTCCCGCATTTCTTTCCCTGCGCCGAGAAAGTGACTATCTTCCGTTTGGTCGGATAGTATCCGACAAGGTTTTGGCTGGCTTGCTCTTGCTTTCTGCCACACTTTACTTTAGAGATTCTGTCACCGTGACAGACGCTTTCCGCAATTCGTTCTACCTGTTCCTGGATATTTTCCTCCCCTATATTGTATTTAGTCGTTCCCTGAAAAATCTGCAGGCCTTTCGCGACGTATTGATGAGCTTTGTACTGGCTGCCATGGTACTTGCACTTATCT
This sequence comes from Nitrosomonadales bacterium, assembly GCA_025350915.1. Classification (GTDB taxonomy): domain Bacteria; phylum Pseudomonadota; class Gammaproteobacteria; order Burkholderiales; family Gallionellaceae; genus 39-52-133. Next base: position 13,650 of record JANXWX010000127.1, on the reverse strand, counting down.
CGGCAGTTGAATTCTACAAAAAATGGTTGTTGTATGACCCATTGATAGTTGCATTACAAAAGGGACAGGAGATGACAACATATCTTGCCCGTGACGGTATGCTCAGAGTGAGCGCCTCTGCCGGGCACCCCATAGTATTGGGTTATCTTATGGTTGTAGGATTAGGATTATATTTGTTTCTGCAACATTCAATCCAGCGCAAACTTACGCGCCGATTAGGCATGAGCTTGCTGGCTCTTGGCTTAATAGCACCTTTATCACGAGGCCCCTGGATAGGCGCTGCAGTGCTGCTAGTTGTGTTCTTCGCCACAAGTCGTTATGCAGCCCGTAGCCTGATAAGCTTGGGTGTGACGTCGATACTTTTGATTTCCTTGTTTGCTGTAATACCGGGAGGAGAGAGGGTAATCAATTTATTGCCTTTTATCGGAACGACAGAAAGTGAAAACATCAGTTATCGTGAGAGGTTGTTTGCCAACTCTATGATCGTCATTCAGCGCAACCCGTGGTTTGGCTCTGCCGATTTTATCAAAACTCCCGAGATGGAGGCCATGCGTCAGGGCCAGGGTATCATCGACATAGTCAATCACTATCTTGGAATCACACTCAAAACAGGCTTAGTGAGTTTGGGGCTGTTTGTTGGTTTCTTCGCCCTGACACTTATCGGCATATATCGAGCCATGCGTTCAATTTCGGATAAAGGCAGCGAAGAGTATCTTCTTGGGCGAGCCTTGTTGGCAACGTTGCTCGCAATTTTGGTGATAAACATTACGGTGAGCAGTATTTCGTTCATTGCAGTTGTGTACTGGTCCATTGCCGGGCTGGGTGTGGCATATGCGCAGATGCTACGCAAGGGTACTGTTTGAACATAGGGGAGTTACAATGAGGAGCAATAATCAAGGAATATATTTTTTATTGATCATTCTTGGCGTGTTCTTTTTGGGATTGGCAGGCTGGTATTTCAAGGACACTTTAAATTTTCACAAGCATGATCCTCGTTTCTCACCCCAGAATGAGCCGTTTAGTTTTCAAGATACATCGCATTGGACTTTGGATAATTTGGCTTGGCAAGTCGCACCAGTTGATCTGTCATTTCTAAATGCAAACGAGAAGCCTGCCGGGCGGCGTGGTTTTGTTACTGCGTCAGGTGAGTCATTAGTGTTTGCAGATGGTACATCAGCCCGTTTTTGGGGGGCAAATATTGCTGCGAAGGCGTTGTTTGGTACTTCAAGAGAAAATGTAAAGCTGCAAGCCAGGCGAATGTCAGCACTGGGATTTAACTTGATCCGCATTCATCATTTTGATTCACCTTGGGTCAATCCAAATATTTTTGGTACAAATGCTGTTGATACTCAAAGTTTGAATTCAACCTCAATGGAGAAATTGGACTGGTGGATCAAGTGTCTCAAGGACGAAGGTATTTACATCTGGCTGGATCTGCATGTGCAGAGAGCGTTTACAGCGGCCGATCATATCTATGCTTTCGATGAAATTCGGAAGGGTGAGAATTCGGTTGAGTTAAAGGGCTATAACTACGTCAACTTGAGTATGCAGCGTGCCATGAAACGCTTCAATGAAGCTTACTTGAAGCATGTAAATGCGTACACAGGCGTGGCTAATATTAACGAGCCAGCAATAATGGCATTGCTCATCACCAATGAAAATGATGTTACTAATCATTTTGGCAGCCTGCTTTTAGCAGACAAAAATGTGCCTCTTCATAATCAGCTTTATATGGATTTGGCAAAGTCATTTGCCAAATCCAATAATCTGTCGGCCGATAAAACTTGGCGATCCTGGGAATTGGGGCCATCAAAGCTTTTTCTGAACGACCTTGAACACCGTTTTAATAGCGAGATGATTTCGCATTTGCGCGGATTGGGCGCAAGAGTGCCCATCGCTACAACGAGCATTTGGGGTGATGACCCCCTATATTCACTACCGTCGCTCACAGATGGTGACATCATTGATGCGCATGTTTACGGTGAAATACGGGAACTGGATAAATCGCCATTAACCCGAAGTAGCATGGTTAACTGGTTAAGCATGGCTCAGGTTGCTGGCAAGCCTATGAGTGTTAGCGAATGGAACGTGTCACCGTTCCCTGTCCCTGACCGACACTCGAGCCCCCTGTATATCGCCAGTGCCGCCCGGTTGCAGGGTTGGGATGCTGTCATGCTGTATGCCTACGCGCAGGAACCTTTAAATGGTGCTGGCAAACCATCAAATTGGCAAGTCTTCAATGATCCGGCTCTGATGGCAACGTTGCCGGCTGCTGCGTTGCTTTATCGTCAGGGTCACGTTAAGGAAGCTAACACTACCTATGCGCTTGTCCCTGACAGAGAACAACTGTTCTACCAGTTAAACTCTCCAGAAACCAGTATTGCGGCTCGAACAGCTTCAGAAAAAGGAAAGTTGGTGGTTGTCATGCCAGAAATCCCGGAGTTACCCTGGCTCAAAAAAGGAGAAATACCAATTGGTGCGAAAGTTATTTTGAAATTGAATCAATCCATGTTGGCTGAACACGCGACTGAGGTTATATCAGACACGGGAGAAATTCGACGCAATTGGGCGAAGGGAATTTACACAATTAATACATTTCGCACACAGGCAGCTATGGGATGGCTTGGTCTGGAGCCAATTACGCTTCAAGACGTAAAAATTGACATCACTACGCGCAATGCAAGTGTGGCCGTTCAAAGCCTTGATGGTGCGCCTATCAATCAATCCTCAAATTTGATGATTTCTTTAGGGGGGCAAGGGATTCCAACTGGCTCAACACTGCCATTTCGATCCGAGCCCATTCTAGGGCAGTTGAAAGTAACGGCCCGCAAAGGGTTAAAGTTATATAAAAAGGTTGCTGGCCAAAAGGAGATTGAAATTCCCGCTGTTTATAATAATGGAAAATATAATATCAATCTTAAAGAGTCATCGGGAACTTCTTGGTTATACCTGAGATAAACGAAATGTAGAATCTCGCATATATGTGTATATCCATCACAATAAGAATTAGTAATAGTAATCCATGGGCTCAACTTCTGCCTTGTTGAGAACCGTGCCCATAAATTGTTCTGCAGGAATGAGGCGTACGCTGTCCTCGATTTCCTGCTTGGTGGACAGTCCGTCCGCAACAACCAGCAGCACGCAATCGATATGGGGTAGTAAAGCGATGACATCATCAGCAACGAGTATAGGAGGGAGATCAATGATGACAATGCGGGATTTATAGCGTTCACGCAAATCCTTGATCAAGTCTGATATTTTTCTTGAAGAAAGTGTTTCTGACGATTTTTTCATTGGCGTCTTTGTTGCAAGGACCACTAGTCTGGGTATGTCTGGATTGATAAGCACGTCAGGCAATAAGGCTGTTCCATCCAACAGGTTATTAAGAGATTTTTCCATAGGGATGCCAAGGTAAGAACCCAGCTTTGGACGACGAAGATCAAAATCGACCAGTATGGCACTCCTGTCACTTTGCTGAGCAATGCTCATAGCCAGATTGATGGCAACCACCGTCTTGCCAGCTTCTGCTGTTGGCGAAGTGATCGCAAGGGTGCGCCAGTTTTTCTCTTCCATTTTTTGCAGGACAAGAGTGCGTAGGAGGTCGAAATTCATGCTCATAACATCGTTTTTATTGCATGCAACAATGCGATTTTTTTCCAGATGTTCGGTTTGCAATTTGACTATCCGAGTTTGGGTATAGCTGACATTCTCCAGTTCATGTTGAGTATCATTTTCAGTATGAGCAAAATTTGAAAGAATATATTTATGCTGCTGAGCAGACAATCCGTTACTGCCTGTGGATGGTTTCTTTCCCTTGTCAAGGGCTTGTTTGATGCGTTCCATTTTTCCTCCTACCCGAATCTGGTTAACATTTTAATAAACAGGCTATCGAGAGGCATGTAAAAAAAGTGAATCGCCACTATGGATGCAAACAGTATCACTAAGCCTGTGATGATTGCCTGTTTGAATATGTGTTGCATGCGTTTTTTACGTATGAAATCATCTTCGATGGGCAAATAGGGGATAACCGCAAGTGGCCGGATACCCAACACGTGTGTAATTGCCTCGATACCGCGTATCCGTTGGCTGAGCAGTTCAAGTGCCATCACTATGCCACTTGAGGATGCCAGTGCCAGGAGAATGCCTATCAGTAATATTTTTACTCGATTAGGCTTGAAAGGCTTTTCAGGAAATGCTGGTGGTTCAAGCACGGAAAAATTGCCCGATTTGCTCTCGCTTTCCAAATTTTCTGCAATTTTTGCATTCATCCGTTTACTACGGAATTCTTCAAATTTTTTCTGAGCAATGTCACGATCACGGATAAGGACATCCAGGCCTTGCCCAACTTTTGGTGTTTGTATCATCGCACTTTCATTTTCAGAGATTTTACTTTGCAGCATTTCTCTCTGTTGCGCTAGTGAATTTAACCTGGCTTTATTTGAATCGATTCTAGCCTGGATTCTAAACACGGCTAAACTGGTAATGTTCGTAGTATCATCCGTGCTCACAGGAGCATCGGCTGATTTTTCCATTGCTTCGATCTTGTGCTTTAGTATCCGGATATCAGGATGTGATTCTTTGTAAACAGACGAAAGCCTCGCAAGCTCAGCTTTGAGCGCTGGTAATGTCTGGCTTGAGTTTTCTTCAATCCCTACACCTCGTTTGGCAGCAGCAAGCTCCACTTCCAACGTACGGTTCTCCTCCTTTGCGGTCCTGGTATCACGCTCAATTTCACGCAGATCATTTTCAGCCCGCGAAAGCATCGTCATGCGCAGAGTCAGCTGTTCTGGCAAGGCGTTTTTATGCTGTAGCTTGTATTCAGCAATAGATTTCTCCAATGTATCAACTTCAACCTTTAATTTATCTGATTCCTGGGTAAGAAAAGCGGTTGCTTCCGTTGCGCCCTCCGTTCTTAATTTGGAGTTCCAGTCCAGAAAAAGGGCGATAAGATCATTTGTGACTTGAAAGGCAACATCGGCATGTCGATCTTCAAAGGATAAAGTAAATGCAATGGCCTGTTGCCCTTGTCGGTTTGTACGCATAGTATCGGTAGAACTGTCGGTATCGATAATAATACGCTGGCGCAACTTGTTTATCACATCAGCTGAGGCTGCAGAACCAATATTTCCATTAAAAATATTGTGTTTATTTGCAAGTTGTAATAAATTTTCACGAGTCAATATTCGTTGCATGATGGCGTTGATCTGGTCATCAAGCCGGTTTTTGATCGCGGTGGGTACCACGTTATCAGGGAGTTGTTGTGACTCAACTATGATTGTTCCGGTTGCACGGAAAGTCGGGGGAATTGCGACAGCGACGATTATTGTAATCAGCAATACTGTAATAAATATACTGATCAAATAAGGCGCGCGACGACGCATGATCGAAAAATAATCAGATAGGGTCAGTTGGTATTCCGTTGCCATAATGTGCGCTTTAGGTTGACTTCAAAAACCGGTACGGGTGTATACAAGGGTGAAGCCTAGTATATATGAGGATGCACCTCCGGCGCTCACGCCGTAGAGAATGCGGCGTTCTTGATAGTATGTTCGTAATCCCCAGAAAGGATTGAGATCGTGTTGTACCCAGGCACCAGTAGTGCTATTTGTAATATCTGCGGCTGTGAAATGGCTCTGTTGCCACATTAAATCAATACCTGTATCGGTTTTCTCACTTAAGGAATAACTCCAGCTGCCATTCGCTTGATCAGTTGTAACAAAACCGCCCAGACTGTTGGGCGCTATCTGACGAATTAAACTTAAACTCAAATGATTTCGCTCTCCAGTGTAACGTACTGTCACCGTGCCTTGCGAGTTAATTACGCCATCACTAACCTTGGCTTTCCCTACCGTCAAAATGCCATCAAGCGTATCTGAGGATCTCCAGTTTAAACCTGCTACTATGAAATTGGTAAAACTACTGGGTGTATTATCTTTGGCCGGGTCGTAGTCCGTATGCAATATCTGTAAGAAGGATGTTTTATATTCGTTCCAGGCATAATTGAGCATGATGCTTCCGGATCGCGTTGCATAGTCTATATAGTTCCCATTGGTATATGAAACGCGCTCATAGTTGCTGTCCGCCGAGAGGGTGCTGTGTTCGCTTAGAGCATTGCTCCATCTGCCTGACAGGGTACGGGAAGCGCGGGTACTGGCTAGAGGCGCCGTACCTGTTAAGTCCACACCGGCATCGCGTGTCGCAATTTCAGCATATCTGGAAGCAACTCCCAGTTCACCATTTTCATACTGCCGTTTCCAATTAAGAAAGATCCTGGGGTTGTCACGATTGGGGCTCAGGGATTGGTTTGAAGAACGAGCTATTTGAAGGGCAATTCCAGTCATCAATTCGTTCTCCCCGATTATCCTTGTAAGTGAGTAACTCGGTTCAAACAAGACACGCTTAACATCCTCCGGATTTGATGGAGACATGGCAGGGTTGCTCTCATACTCTGTCGAAACTCTGGCTGATCCAGTTTGTTGCCATGCATCAGCCCAACTTTGTCCTGAGTTAAGTACGAGGATAGCAAGCATGATGGATAATCCGTCAAATGGACGCATGTTTAACGATCTTCTTTAATTTTTTAAAAGGACACGCTTAATTTCAATTTCAAAATGAAATGTTGAAAGGGTGGTTGTTGGGAGAGTGATGAAGTCAAACTTCTCAGGGAACTACGATAGTATCGCCGACTTTTAACTGAATATTACTCGACATATCTTTCCCTGACGTAATGTCTTTATAACGTACAGAAAAAATTTCCTGCCCTTCCGATTTAGAGCGAATCACCTTGATACTACTTTCGTCAGCAAATTTATCGAACCCTCCCACGATGCTGATTGCCTGAAGGACAGTCGTGGGGCCGCTGATGATCAGAGACCCAGGGCGAATTACCTTTCCTATGACGTATGCGCGATTTCCGTCGGTACTCGAAATCGTAACAGTAACGACAGGGTCCGGCAGAAACTCCTTAAGTTTTGCGGTAATCCGTCGCTCAACTTCAGTAGTATCCAGGCCTGCAACTTCAACACGGCCTATCAAGGGAAAGGTAATATTGCCATCAGGAAGAACTACAACCTCTCTTTGTAATGTGTCTTCACGCCAGACAGAAATAAGCACTTTATCTCCCTGATGTAGTTGATAGATGTCCGGTTTGTCTGCTGCAAAAGCCAGATCAGATTTCATGCTCAGCATTAACATGGAAAATGCGATATAAAATATTTTACTCATTTAGAGATGACCTTTATTTTCAATTGAGAACAGTTGTATAAAAAGATAAATGTGTAACTGCCCATCTTATTTATGAAATCATAAGTACTGTTTTTCCCGGTTAGACACTTATGGTAATCATGCAATGATTAAGTAGTTTTATATGTAACTACACTATAATTCATAACTGATTTATATTTTATTATTATGTTTATGACCAAGTCTTTATTATACCGGAAGGCTGCTGCTTTATACCCTGAAGAGCTGGGTTAATGCGAAAACTCAGGGCTTGTAGTGCAAGTAATTTCTACTTTGTGTAGAGCTTGAGATATGAAGGATACACCCGAATTTGTGAAGATTAGGTTTCAAACAGGTGAGTCGTACACGGGCTCGTCCTGCGGAGTGCTCAAGCAGGGCTCCGTCAATTGCGAAGTACCACCCTGGGATCGTGCTATCTGACTGATAGTTGCTGTTACTCATGGTGTTAGTTGACCAACCAGCCAATACCTATCCTCACTTCGTACTGCTTGCAAGATGTCCGACAAAAATACCTGCTGAATACGGAATGAATCCTGTTCGTTATTGGATATGGTGGAAACCCGAAACAGAAGACCATCCGGCACCTTTCCGGTCAGGCTGTAGCCTATTGCAGCCAATTTTTGTTCAATCCAGCTGCGGGTAAGAGAATCGCCCACCCTGATCCAATAGGTTATCGGTTCATTGCGAGTTCCCTGTTTAGCGACAAGGTGCATCACAGGTATTCGGCCTATTGGTGTATCAACAAGTGCATTTACTGTCGTGTCTATGTCAAATCCACTTGCCGCATAGCATTGCTCTGGTCGGTGAACATGAAGATCTGTGCTCTGGTTCGCGCCATAAGCGATTGAAAGCATGACGCGCTCATCGTGGTTATTAATATATGTGCGTGACAACGTTTGGTTGTAAATCTTGTCAATGGCCGCTTGCGTTTCTGGGTTGACTATAGTTGTAGCACTCGAGGGGCCTATCTTCCATTGGCCAAACGCGAGCGGAATCATTATCTCAAGGTTGATCGTATTTAACTGAGGAGCATGCTGGACAGTAGGGGTCATGAATTTGCTCAAGACACCTGACAACACCATGAGAAGCCCCAGAATCAGGCTGGCAACTATAGGTTGTTTCAAGGTATTCATCCGTGGTTTACTATCCGCTTGTTGAATATGAATTGCAGTAAAGCATCAATGCCCAAGATTAATACCAAAGCACTCAAGAACAATACGATTCCTGCAAATCCATGCAAAAATCCTTGTCCTGCTTCATCACCATAATAGTAAGTAATCAGGGTGAGAGAAATAACCCGTATCACATTGGCAATAAATGAGATTGGGACAACTAGTATTGCTAACATCGCATTTCTAAATATTGAGGTATGGCGGGTTACATTTAGATAAAAAAGGCCCAGTGCTTCCAGCGTTAAAAGCGTTTGTAAACCGGCGCAGGCATCAGCAACTAATAATTGGTATTTCCCTATCTGCAAAACGACGCCATTCCGTGCAATGGGATAGTCTGCCCAATACAAAATATTCTCGGTTACATTGGATACCGCCATTTTCATTGGCATGGTCAATGTGGTGACTATTGTGCCCGGTAAGGGGATCATAAACAGCATGAAAAATAAAGGGAACCACATAATTTTAAGTGCAATGCCACCACGTTTAATTAACAGAATTGCAGCTAGCATCAAGATAAAAGAGCTGACTTCAAAAGCAATTATTTGCTGGGTACGGCCTATCATGTAAAGCATTAATGAAATGATACAAATAATCCATCCATAAATTGAATAAAGCTTGCTTGTTTTTGTTTCAATAATGAGTTGCCATTTTCTTGATATAAGCCATATAGCAAGAACCAAAATAATTGGCCCATGCAACTGCTCCTCTGTGGTCCACAAATCGTTGGACAGGGTATAGAGTGTGGGGGTATATAACACCAGCAACCCTAATAAAATAGGCCACCATTCTGGCTCGAATATTTTCATGACAGGGGGTAAGGTTTTATCAAACGCATATTTGATGTGTTAACTGGGTATTCAGCAGATACTTATGAAACTCTAATAATTCCAGTAATTTTTCAAAAGTATAGTTGGTGTCGAATTGCATATGACTGAAATGAGATTAGTGCACAGGCGGATTAGGTACGGTTAGATACTCAATTTTAGCCAATGATCGCAAGTGTAAAATTTCTGCATTCATCGTTTCTCTTGATTTTTTGTTAAGCAAATATTGTTCTATTAGCGGGATAGATTTTTTTAGCGTGACAGGGCTATCTTTAATTTCTTGTATGGAATTTAACAAATTTCTCTCCCCCTCCTTAACGATAAATAGCTGTCCCTTGTTCATCTTTTGTAGTTTTTCCGCCATCTGCTCCGGCAGGTTGGTTGTGTTTCGTGATAATTGGCCGCGTTCATAACGGACGTTGTGCTTATCCAGCCATGTCGCAATTTCATCAATTGACTTGGCGGAGGTAAAAACTAATCTGAGCTCTTCACTTATATCCTTAGTGGACAAGACTAATTGTTGCATTTCGAATTGTTTGCGATCAGCGAAATATTCCGGATGCTTCTGAAAATAGTCGTTAATCTCGGCCATTGATGGTTTGGCGATTTTGCTTATAACATACTCCAGGTAAGCCTGCTCGATAATTCTTGCTTTGGCGCGTTCGATAGCCTGCATAACCTCGGGTGTACGATGAATCTTGTTGCGTTTCGCTTCGTCTATTATCAACTGACTATCAATCAGCGACTCTAACAACTGCTTAGTTGACACTTCCTGTTGGCCAGCCTGCACATCGGTTCGACTTAACTCGTCATTAACCTGGTGGATGGTGATTTCTTCCCCATTCACCCTGGCCAGCGCTTGCCCAGCTGTTTTTTCCTTGTTGCTGCAAGCGGATATGCTGACAAAGGTCGTCAGCATCATGACTACAAATAGTAATCGCCAGAATGGTTCAAACTTATTAGCCTTAATGAACGCAAACATGTCAAAGCTATCCAAGATTGCCTCCTTTATAAATGTTATCGTTAATATTGGATCAATTTTACGAAAGGAAATTAGTATGCATTATCCCGGCGCAGCACCACCCATACTGTGCGCATGATAATCCATGTATCAAACCATATAGACCAATGTTGTAAATAATCCAGATCGAACTCAATACGAGCCTGCATCTTTTCCAGCACCTCGGTCTCACCGCGCAACCCATTTACCTGAGCCCAGCCTGTAATACCCGGCTTAACCTTATGACGTAACATGTAGCCTTTGATCAATTTTCGGTACAGCTCATTGTGCGCTACAGCATGGGGACGCGGGCCGACAATGCTCATTCGCCCTTGTAATACATTGATGAATTGGGGAAGTTCATCAAGTGATGATCGGCGCAGGAAACTTCCAATTCTGGTGATTCGAGGATCGTTTTTATGTGCCTGCTCAATTTTTTGGCCATCATCACTGACCGTCATAGAGCGGAATTTATAGACAATGATCTCCTCGCCGTTAAGGCCGTAGCGGCGTTGCTTAAAGATGGCCGGGCCGGGAGAAGTAAGCTTTACTGCCAGCGCTATGCCCAGCATAAGGGGTAACAGCAAAATCAGGATGAGCGTAGCGAACACGAAATCGCTGACATTTTTGACTACACTATCCACGCCCAGGAAGGGTGATTCACAAATTGCGATCACGGGCACGCCGCCGACGTTGTCAAAACGTGCTTGCATCAGATCGAAGATATAGACATCGGGCAGGAAATAAATGGAGGCAGTAGTGTCATGCAGTTCATCCAGAAGGGCACGAATACGGGGTTGTGCTGACATCGGCAAACTAATGAATATCATCTGGATGTTGTTTTTGCGGACATAATCGGCAACGTCTGACATCCCACCCAGCATTGATGGTATAGGTACCGGATTGCGGGATTCATCGCGATCTTCAAAGAAACCCCTTACTTTCATAAGCAGATACGGAAATTCCATGATGCGCTCGGCAATACTCAATCCTGTTTCGTTGGCGCCGACAATTACCACAGAGCGCAACTCGCCATTCTTATGCAGATTGGATGCAATCTTGCGTACAAAGAGATGGCTGATAATAAGCGCTACTGGAGTGATAATGAACCAGGATAGTATGAGCTGATCAGAATAGTGGTACGAGAATTTGGTTGAATAGCCAAGAAAAAGAAGAATAGCGACTACAATGGCCCAGCCGATGAGTGTATCACCGATGTACCTCAGCAACTTACCATTGTGCCAAGTACGATATAAATTGGTTTGTTCGAAAATAAACGATGAAATAAAAAAGGTGATGATCATCAACACCAGATAATAACCAGTGAAAGGCTCGTCGTATATCCAGGAAAGCACAATCAGCAAACCCCAGATCAAAAATGGATCAAGTAAACGCTTGAAAAATGCTACTACCGGTATGTCATTAGCGGCGGTCATATGTGCAACTCTTATTAGTCATCGTGTCATCACAAAGAGTTGTGAACAGTGGTCAAACAAAATTCATTCTATAGATATTATGCTGGAGAAAGCAAGCGTTAATGAACTTATCTGAAGTACATGCAACTGTTTTATTGGGGGTAAGACTAGTAAACAAATTATTTCTTATGACAGCGTGATTTCCAAAATAAACAAACCCCGCCATGAAGACAGGGTTTTCAAGGTGCAACAAAATCTGCGATCAACTGATACATTTTATCCAGCTATTAATTTTGTTTCCTGCGGCGAGCAGTCAATCCGATCAGTGCAAGTCCAGCCAGTATCATTGCATAGGTTTCTGGTTCAGGAACTGGAGAGGTAATAGGCATGTACTTACTATTATCATTCCGTTTTATCAGATCCCATCTGATAAATTCATTAACTTTAACAATACCAATGTAACTGCCGCTGGCCAAATGATTGCCATTAGTATTTTCGTTTAACAACTCACCTTTAGTTGGACCAGTAGAAAAATAGTCGAAACTCATCGAGCTTTTAATTGCATCATTGTCGACATTATATTGAATGGAGGAGGTTCCGTGTGATGATGCACTTAAATTGCCAAAGTCATATACTGCCGCAATGGCTACATTGGCAAAAGCGAGAAAACTTACTGTTAGTAAGTAAAATATTTTAGAAAGTAACATGATTATCTCCCAATGTTTCAGCAAATACATAAAACCTGTTTTTAGGAAAGGCTTCATACCAATGACATAAAACAGTTCGCTTCACTGTTCATCAAGGTAGGTAAACTATCACGGACAGTTCATGTGGTTTAAATAGGTAAAATCCTTAATTTTTCAAATGCAAGGACAACGTATTTAATTGATAAATTAATAGATGTTTTTTACAATTGTTAGAAGCATACCGATGTGTAGGTAATCAATTCAATTGTACTGAAGTACAGGTCTTGGATAATCAAATACTTAGCTGCTATTTCTGGAATCTGAGACTGATTGAATGAGTTATCGTTAAATGAGCAGGGCAATCCATAATCGCCTTTGAAGAGTAATGTAAATTGATGCTAAACGTTACATAGGTTGTTCAGGTTTTGTTAATGATAAGAATGGCACCTGCTTTTTGGTGCCATTCTTAGATTAAGATACTGAGATAAACAGGGTGAAGTAAAAATGGTGCGCTCGGCGGGAGTCGAACCCACGACCCTTGGCTTCGGAAACCAATACTCTATCCAGCTGAGCTACGAGCGCATTTAAGGGCGCGAAGTATAACGTTTTTTGCATAAATACGCCCGCGCCATTTTCTGTGAAAAATGTTATCTTACGCGCCATGCACTTTACCAAACCCAGCCAAACAGAAATTTGCCGGATGTTGCGCGCCATACGCAACATCGCCGTAGTCGGTTTATCCCCCAATATTGATCGTCCCAGCTTCCGCGTTGCCCAGGGCATGCAGGCGTTGGGTTATCGCATTATTCCGGTGCGCCCCAAGGTAACTGCTGTTTTGGGTGAACAGGCTTACCCGGATTTGGCCAGCGTGCCGCATAAAATAGATATGGTGGATGTATTTCGTGCCCCGGAACACGTGCCCGAGATTGTAGACGCCTGTATTGCGCTGGGTATTAAAACGTTGTGGTTGCAGGACGGGGTAATACACGAAGAGGCGGCGCGGCGTGCTCAGGCGGCGGGCATCACCGTCGTGATGGATATGTGTTTGTGGCGGGACGGGGGCCCTTGTGGCAACTGTGTCGCCTAAGACACGTTGTGCCTGGTCTGATGGTAGTGAAATCTATCAGGCCTATCACGATCAGGAATGGGGCGTGCCACTGCATGATGAGCGCGCGCTGTTTGAGTTTTTGACGCTGGAAGGTGCACAGGCAGGATTGAGCTGGATAACGATACTGAAAAAACGCGAGTCCTATCGCGAGGCGTTTGATAATTTTGAAGTGGAACGTGTTGCCCGCTACGATGAGCGTAAAA
>JANXWX010000126.1 GCA_025350915.1 Nitrosomonadales bacterium | reverse complement strand
GAGCGTGACCCGAGGCCCGCGCTTCGGGAGCGGCCAGGGCGATGAGGGCGACGAGAGCGGAAACGACTGCCGTGGCGAGGAGGGGCGTACGCATGCGAGATGGCACAAGCGAGCGGCGTACCAGCGGGAGACAACCTTCAGCCTTACGCGACAGAAACGAATGCGCCCCCCCCGTGCGAGTGGCGTTCGACTTGGAGTGCCCAAAAAATAGGCGCGACGTGAGTTCCTACGCCCTCACGCCGCCCAGTGGAGTCTTGCTGCGCGGGTCGCTGCGTGTGCGCTTGGTGCAACCTCGCGGGGGTTGCATGCAACTGCATCACCCGCGCATCCTTCAACATCTCGGGTGACTTCACGCTCTCCAGCAGGCGCATGGCCTCATCCAACTCGCCCTGCATCAGCATCAATTCCGCCGCATCCACGCGCACGCCTTCATGCTTCGGGTCCAGCGCCGAAGCCTGCGCCAGCTTGTGCAACGCGCCAGGTACATTGCCCGCTGCCTTGTCCTGCTGCGCGGCCAGGCGCAGTTCTTCGGCCGGGCTGGGGATGATCTTGCCCAGCCACTCGCGCACAAAACTTTCCGGTTGCGCACCGGTGAATTCATCCACCACATTGCCGTTCACCATCGCCTTCACCGCCGGAATGCCGCGCACCGAAAAATGCGCCGACACCTCCGGGTTTTCATCCGAATTCACCTTGGCCAGCACAAACTTGCCGCCAAACTCATCCGCCAGTTTTTCCAGCAAGGGCTTCAACACCTTGCACGGCCCGCACCACGGCGCCCAGAAATCGATCACCACCGGCTGCTTGAACGAAGCCTTCACCACCTGCTCTTCGAAATCGGCTTGGTTTACCTCTACTGCGTGCATCTATTTCCTTCCCTTCAAACAAACAACCAGAATTTTTTATGCAGCCAAAGCCTGCGTTTTTTGCTCAACGGCCTGAATAATATCTTGAATGGCATCGACCTCAGCCGCTTCAAAATATGATTCGCCGCATTGGGTGCATACCCATGCCGGAACCTTGTCCAGCGTTAAATGACAATCTTCACGATCAACGTGAAATGGCACCACGCCTTTTTTCATTTCACCTTGGCAATACATACATTTCATTTCGTTCTCCTTGTCTTGCAGTCCTCATCCCACTCAACCTTGCCGGGTAGGTAAGCTGTAATAATCGCCAAATAATCATCTTTGGGCGCACACACCACATGAATTGCTCGTTCAGCCTCGCCATATCCCAGCATCAGGCAACTATGGCCACGTGCATCATCAGGATAATTTTCAATAATTTCTCCAAGCTCAATCACCAACCGGATTTCCCTCGTACTTATCATACGCTCGGGCCGGTTCATCTGGCGCATGGCATGCGGAAGAAACAAATACCTTTTCCCTGCCGCCTTGCGTATTCGCAAAAGGATCTCGTTATGATTGCTCATTTATCACGCAATCTGGATCGTGCGGAATATTAGTCATGTACAACGCTCTCAAACATGCACAGCCTCTTTCTCGATAAAGGGACTCAACTCCGGGCGCAATGCCTTCTCCGTTACCAGGTCAACCGGGCAACCAAACAAGTCCTCCAGATAAAACTGCACGCCAAAATAACGCGCAGAAGTTGCAGGGCCATCGAAAGCCACCAGCACATCCATATCACTGCCAGAGTTGGCAGCGTCACGCACGACTGAACCAAACAAGGCCAGCCTGACCACACCAAAGCGTTGGACCAGAATAGCTTTATGTTTAGCAAGTAGTTGCAATGTTGCTTCTCGATTCATTTCATACTTTCAAAATTAGAACTGGCAATTAATGTCAAACGTAAGGTCTGACCCTGGTTTACGTTTTGACCCCGCACTTCCTTTTTTTCAAATGTTATATTTTTCAAAGAGTTTGTTAGAAAATAACCGCAGCATGCTCAACTTAAATAAAAATTTACATAATCCTAATTCACGATTCTTTGAGAAATCAATATTTTCAAAACGATAATTTACTGACCTTCCTCTAGTTAGATGAAATCTAATTGTTACAAACCACCAAAATATGAAATTATTATTCTGATCAATTTTGAATGAAAAATTTTTTGCTGTATATGGTGGCAACTGTCGATCTGGCTCACTTAGAACTAAATTCAATTTAGTGTAATAAATCCTAGTCTGAGTCAAATTTGATGACCATCCAGTTAGTGCAACTTCCGGTTCAAATGAAGTCATTGCATTACTTATATTTTCAGCCTCAAATGAAATCAAAATATGTTTATTTGCTTTCATTATGCGAACGTTTCTGATCCTAATTCTTATTCGTTTAATGTAAGGATCCCAGAATAGGGAGATTGCTTTATACACTATTGTATCTATCATATTTCTCAATCAGTTCCGCAACGGCTTCCCTTTCTTCAACATAGACTCAATCCGCTGCTGCGTTTTCTCCGTAGACAACAGCTCCATAAAGTTGCGCCGCTCCAGATCCAGCAGCCAATCTTCATCCACCAGGCTGCCCGCATCCACATCGCCGCCGCACATGGTTTCGGCCACGCGGCAGCCGATGTTGTAGTCGTGAGGTGAGATAAAGCCGCCTTCCAGCATGTTCACCATCGAGGCCTTGAAGGTGGCAATGCCCACCCTGCCCGCTACAGGTATCAGACGCTGATGCAAAGGTGGGCGATAATCGCTTGCATTCAGCGCCAATGCTTCCTGTTTGGCAATGTGCAGCAACTCAAAACGGTTCATCACGATGCGGTCCGAGCTGCGCAAGTAGCCCATATCACGAGCCAGC
>JANXWX010000097.1 GCA_025350915.1 Nitrosomonadales bacterium | reverse complement strand
GGCGCGTGAAAATGCTCCTTCACGATCACGACCATGAGCACGGCGAGGAACAGGGGGGATGTGTAATTCAATGTGATAGCGGTTGCCAGCGGTAATACGGTGATGCAATAGAAGAATAATAGTAAGGCGATGGAACCGGAGATGCCCCGCCACAGATGGCCCTTCCACTGTGCTGTCGCCATGGTGCCGCCCCGTTGGCGCAGAATGACAACGATGATAATCAGCCCGATCAGGGAACGGTAGAAAACCAACTCGATATTGGAAAAATACGCTGCGCCGAGCTTGACAAAAACCCCCATGCAGCCGAAAAGAAATCCGGCAACCAGCATCCACAACGCGCCCATCTAATAAAAACCAAAAAAGCTGGCCTCCGAGAACACAGAGCGCACGGAGATTTCGCATGTGTTTTGTGTTTTCGAGCTTTTTGAATATGCGCAGGAATTAACCGTGTTAACCAATTTGCTTCTCTCTGTGCGCTCTGTGGCTAAAGAAAATTTTATAAGAAGTAAATAATTGCTGTATTAGCCGAGATGCGGCCCAAGCTGGCGGCGCAAGAACTCGTGGAAATGTAACATGCCGTCTTCGGTGGGGGACTGATACGGGCCGCCATCCTCAATACCTTCCTTGTACAACGCCTTGCGGCCCTGATGCATTTTCAGGCAGATCGTGTCATCTTCAACCGCCGTTTCGTTGTAGGCTTTTTTCTCGGCTTCCACATACTCGCGTTCAAACAGCACGATGTCTTCCGGATAATAAAATTCCACAATATTGGTGCAGGCATCTGGTCCGCGAGGCATTACCGTGCTCACGACCAGCGTATTGGGATACCACTCCACCATGATATTCGGATAGTAAGTCAGCCAGATTGCACCATACTTGGGGACTTCGCCATTGGCATAACGCATGACCTGTTCCTGCCATGCCTGATAAACTTCGCTGCCCGATTTACGCAGGCCATTGTTAATGCCAACAGTCTGCACGCTGTACCAGTCACCAAAGTCCCATTTCAAATCATCACAGTTTACAAAATGGCTCAGGCCCGGATGGAACGGGGCAACGTGATAATCCTCCAGGTACACTTCAATAAAAGTTTTCCAGTTGAAGTTGTACTCAGTTGTCTCCACCCGATCCAGCATATAGCCGCTGAAGTCCATATCCTGCATCACGCTGACATTGGCCAGATCTTTAAGGATATCGCGTCCGCTGGCAAACAACAGGCCGTTCCAGCGTTGCAGAGGCGCTTTCCGTAGGTTTAAACAGGGGTTCTGTGGGAAGTGGGGTGCGCCCAGCAGTTTGCCATCCAGCTCGTAAGTCCAGCGGTGCAAGGGGCATACAATGTGCTTGGCATGCCCGCGTCCCTCTAGCATGATGGCCTGACGATGGCGGCAAATATTGGAAAGTAACTCAACGCCTTGCGCATTACGCACCAGCATCTTGGCGCTATCCATCCACTCAAGTACATGGAAATCACCCTGATTGGGCACCATCAGTTCATGACCGACATAGTTGGGGCCGGCATCAAACAGCACGCGCTGTTCTACCTCCAATATTTTGGGGTCAAAGTACCAGCGCAAGGGAGGTTGCGCAGATACAGGAGAAAATTGTTCGACTTTGGCTATTTCGGACATGGTTGAAGGAAACCCATACGCTACAAATTTTTAAACAAGGGGCGAATTGTCCTTTAAGTTGACTGTTATATGCAACAAAAATTGTCCTAATGTGATGCTTTTAGTTAAAATGGGCGTTTTCGCAAATGGAGTTTCGCATGGCGGGAAAATCCCAAAAGACGCTGACCTATGAGCTGGCTCTGGCCGAACTGGAGCAGGTAGTCGCTGACATGGAGTCGGGTAAATTATCACTGGAAGAGTCACTGGCAGCCTATCAGCGCGGCGCAGAATTGCTGCGCCAGTGCCGCGGCCGTCTGGAGGACGCACAGCAACAGGTGCGTATTCTCGAGGACGGCAGCTTAAAGGATTTTGCCAGCGGCAACGGAAAAGACTTTGCCGTGAATGCCGCCACCGGCGACACCAAGCGAGAGGACGTCTGAGTAACATCATGTCTGATTTTCAGTCCTGGGCGAGCGCCCACCAACTTCGCTTTGAAGATGTATTAAAGAATTTGCTGCCGCAACCCGAACTTGCGCCCCGGCGCCTGCATTCCGCCATGCGCTACAGCGTGCTTGAAGGCGGTAAGCGTGTACGTCCGTTATTGTCCTTTGCGGCCGGTGAGTTGGCTGGCGCTGACTTGCAGCGCGTGGATTTGGTTGCCGCAGCGGTGGAAATGATTCATGCCTATTCACTGGTGCATGATGATATGCCGTGCATGGATGATGATGTGCTGCGCCGTGGCAAGCCTACCTGCCATGTTGAGTATGATGAGGCCACCGCATTGCTGGTGGGGGACAGCCTGCAAAGCCTGGCCTTCCAGTTGTTATCCGAGCATACACTGAGTGATGATCCGCTCATCCAATTGCAAATGGTCAAGTTGCTGGCAGTGGCGTCCGGTTCGCGCGGCATGGCAGGTGGTCAGGCGTTTGATCTGGATAGCGTGGGCAAACAGTTATCTGTACCCGAGCTTGAGTTTATGCATATCCATAAAACCGGTGCGCTGATTCGTGCTGCAATATTGCTCGGGGTGCACTGCGGCAATAGACTTGATACAGCGCAAATCGCCAAGCTGGATCACTTCGGTAAATGTGTCGGCCTGGCATTTCAGGTGGTGGACGATGTGCTGGATGCCGAAGCCGATACTGCCACGCTGGGCAAGACCGCAGGCAAGGATGCGGATAACGACAAACCAACTTACGTGACTTTGCTGGGTGTCACCCAGGCAAAAAAAATGTCGGCCGACCTGCATGCAGAAGCCATGGATTCCCTGTCAACCTTCGGTGCAGGCGCGTTGCGTTTGCGTGAACTGGCTGACTTTATCATAATCAGGAAGTATTGATGTATTCATTGCTTGAAACCATTAACAACCCGCTGGATTTGCGCCAGCTGGAGCGCAAACAACTCCCCAAGCTGGCCGAAGAATTACGCGCCTATCTGGTGGAGTCAGTGAGTAAAACAGGCGGTCATCTGTCTTCAAACCTGGGTACGGTAGAGCTCACCATTGCATTGCATTATGTATACAACACGCCCCACGACAAGCTGGTGTGGGACGTCGGCCATCAAACCTATGCGCACAAGATTCTGACCGGACGCCGCGGACGCATGAACACCCTGCGCATGGCGAAAGGCCTTTCCGGCTTTCCCAAGCGCAGCGAGAGTGAATACGATGTGTTTGGCACCGGCCATTCCAGTACCTCTATTTCCGCCGCGCTGGGTATGGCCGTGGCGGCACGGCTTTCGGGCAACGATCAGCGCGCGGTGGCGATTATCGGCGACGGTGCGATGACGGGCGGCATGGCCTTTGAAGCGCTGAACAATGCGGGTGCGATGGATGCCAACCTGCTCGTCGTGCTGAACGATAACGATATGTCGATCTCTTCGCCGGTGGGGGCGCTGAATAATTATCTGGCCAAGTTGTTATCCGGGCGTTTCTATTCGGCCATGCGCAAGGGCAGCGAAAAAGTACTGAAGGGCATGCCGCCGGTGCTGGAATTTACCCGCCGTGCAGAAGAACATGTTAAAGGCATGGTCACCCCGGGCACCATGTTTGAGGAGTTCGGCTTCAACTACATCGGCCCGATTGATGGACATGATCTGGATGTGCTGGTGACCACGCTCGACAATATTCGCCATCTCGAAGGTCCGCAGTTCCTGCATGTGGTGACACGAAAAGGCAAGGGCTACAACCATGCGGAAGAAGACAGCATTTTGTATCACGGCGTCAGCAAGTTTGATCCCGTCTACGGTATCGTCGCCAAGCCCGCCAGCAAGCCGACCTACACGCAGGTGTTCGGCGACTGGTTATGCGATATGGCAGAGCAGAGCGGCAAACTGGTTGGTATAACACCGGCGATGTGTGAAGGCTCCGGCATGGTTGAGTTTGCCGAAAAATTCCCGCAGCGTTATTACGATGTTGGCATTGCCGAACAACATGCGCTGACCTTTGCTGCCGGTTTGGCTTGTGAAGGTTATAAACCAGTGGTGGCAATTTATTCTACTTTCCTGCAGCGTGCCTATGATCAACTAATCCACGATATCGCAATCCAGAATTTGCCGGTGATGTTGGCGATAGACCGTGGTGGTTTGGTGGGTGCAGATGGTGCGAGCCATGCAGGCAGCTTTGATCTCAGCTATCTGCGTTGTATTCCCAATATGACGGTGATGGCGCCAAGCGACGAAAACGAATGCCGGCAGATGTTATACACCGCCTATCTGATGAATACGCCTACCGCAGTGCGTTATCCGCGCGGCATTGGGCCGGGTGTGCGCGTGGCGCAGGAGATGAAGTCGCTGCCTGTCGGCCGTGGTGAAGTGCGCCGTAGCGGAAAAAAAATCGCGATACTTTCTTTTGGTTCCATGCTGGCGCCGTCAATGGCCGCGGCCGAGCAACTCGACGCAACAGTAGTCAATATGCGCTTTATCAAACCGCTGGATACCGAATTGGTATTGCAGATGGCACGTGAGCACAGCCTGCTGGTGACGGTGGAGGAAAATACAATACAGGGTGGTGCGGGGAGTGCGGTGGCAGAATGCCTGGCGCAGTATGGCGTGCCCGTATCGTTGCTGCAACTGGGCCTGCCGGATAAATTTATCGAGCAGGGTGATCCGGTAAAAATGCTGGCTGAATGCGGCCTGGATGGGTCTGGGATTGCCGCTTCAATACGCAGCAAGTTATCCGAATAATTTGCCCGAGTAGTTTGCTCGGATATTGTTTATAATTAACCTTTAGTTTTACCCATTTGAGAATTAGTCATGAAGTCTTCCGTAATCAGCACTATCCCTGACGTACAAGGTTCCGCAGATACCCGCCAGTTGGCGATTAACAAGGTCGGCATCAAGAGCATCCGTCACCCGGTTATTGTCAGGGACAAGAGCGAAGGTGTGCAGCACACTATTGCCAATTTCAATATGTATGTGCATCTGCCACACAACTTCAAGGGCACGCACATGTCGCGTTTTGTGGAGATACTCAATCATCACGGTCGTGAAATATCGGTCGAATCATTTGAGAGCATCCTGCGTGAAATGGTGGCCAAGCTGGAGGCGCAATCCGGTTATATCGAAATGACCTTCCCGTATTTCGTCAATAAAAAAGCACCGGTATCGGGCGTAAAAAGTTTGCTCGATTACGATGTTACCTTTGTCGGCGAGATTGCCGATGGTGCATACCGCTTTAACATGAAGGTGCTGGTACCGGTCACCAGCCTGTGTCCCTGCTCGAAGAAGATTTCCGACCGCGGCGCGCATAGCCAGCGCTCGCATGTCACCATTACTGTACGCACCAATAAATCTGTGTGGATAGAGGAAATCGTGCGCGTTGCAGAAGAACAGGCTTCCAGCGAACTGTATGGCTTACTCAAGCGCCCCGATGAAAAATTTATCACCGAGCGTGCTTATGACAATCCGAAGTTTGTTGAAGACATGGTGCGTGATGTGGCTGCGGTACTGAATGCAGACAAGCGTATCGAAGCCTATGTGGTTGAGTCGGAAAACTTTGAATCAATCCATAACCATTCCGCTTATGCTTTGATTGAAAAAGACAAGAGCCAAAAATAAATCAATATCAGGTTGCCGCGCGGCAGCCAGCTTGAGCGTATAACCCCCCATTAAATTTCACCGTGCATCAGTATGAAACCCATCGCAATATTTCGACACTCCCCCAGTGAAGGCGCAGGCTATCTCACGGAATTCCTGCAGCAACACTCAATTCCCTGGCAGCTTTTTTGTATCGATGCGCACGAAGCTGTACCGTCGGATGCCAGCCAATTTTCCGGCCTGGCTTTTATGGGCGGGCCGATGAGTGTCAACGACCCGCTGCCGTGGATAGAACCGGAGCTTGCATTGATACGCGATGCCGTTGCACGGGATATTCCTGTTCTGGGACACTGCCTGGGTGGTCAACTCATGTCACGGGCATTGGGTGGCACGGTAAGAAAAAATGCAGCCAAGGAAATCGGCTGGGGTGAAGTGACACCTGCTGGCAATACAGAATCGCGGGCATGGTTTGGAGATGTTAAAAACGCCATTGTGTTCCACTGGCACGGCGAAACATTCAGTTTGCCCAACGGAGCTACCCATTTGCTTTCCAGTAAACACTGTACTAATCAGGCGTATTCATTGGGCAAACATCTGGCATTGCAATGTCATGTGGAAATGACCGAAGCCATGATCAAGGAGTGGTGTGAAATCGGCGCGGAAGAAATATCCGGCAACTTGCACAGTGCCGGTGTGCAGTCGGCTACTGCCATTCAGAGCCAGATCGCGCAAAATTTACCGCCACTGCAGAAGCTGGCAGAGCAGCTCTACACCAAGTGGATAGAAGGTTTGCAGCGTTAATTCCGGGAAAAAATTTGGCCACAGAGTACACCTGGGCCACAGAGAAAAAGCAAATGTACGTAGCAAGAAGGTTATTCAGGAATTGGGTGAATCCACCAAAGGCTGAGTAACCATGTCCCCCTCTGTGACCGCTGTGGCTAGCATCTTCGGTTTCAGGTTTAAATATGCCAGCAAATAATTACCTGGCTTGACGGTTTAGCCACATCAAAAGTGTTGAGTAAAGCAGTTTTGGATAAATGGGTTTGGTCAGGAAATCATTCATGCCGGCGTGCAGGCAGCGCGATTTGTCATCCGCAAATGCATTGCCGGTAATCGCAATGATGGGAGTTTTTTGGTACCCGGGAAGTGTTCGTATCATTCTGGTGGCATCCAGTCCGTCTATATTCGGCATCTGCATATCCATCAGGATGACGACATAAGCGGTATTTTGTGCCATGGTAATCGCCTGTGCGCCATCTTCTGCGGTGTCTACAACCAGACCCGCATCCTGCAATTGTTCCTGCGCAACTTCCCGATTAAGGGGTTCGTCATCGACGATCAGCACACGGGCACCATGGTAGCGTTGCCGTATCATTGATTCGGCATTCGAAAGCTCCTCAGTCTTGGCAACGAAATCTGATTCCAGATTTTTCTTCAGTTTGGCAGTAAACCAGAAAGTGCTGCCAACACCGGCGAGGCTTTCCACGCCGGCTTCGCCGCCCATCAGCTTTGCCAGTCTTCTGGTAATGGCAAGTCCCAGTCCGGTTCCCCCGTATCTGCGCGTGGTAGAGTTGTCTGCCTGTTCGAAGGCAGAAAACAGTTGCGGTAGTGTTTCAGGCGCTATACCGATACCGGTATCCCGCACTTCGAAACGGACGGTAACAGAATCTTCGGTTTCCTCCAGATTGATCACCGTAAGGGTAATCGAACCTTTCTCGGTAAATTTGATTGCGTTAGTCGCGTAATTCAGCAAGGCCTGTTGCAGCCGTATCGGGTCACCATACAGATTGGGCTGAAAAACTCCTTGTTTGACGTGTAACGGTATCCCTTTGCTTTTGGCGCGAGACGACAAAATTGAGGAAACATTTTTCATCAAACTGTTGATATCAACAGGCACTTCTTCTACGGCCAGTTTGCCGGCCTCAATTTTGGAAATATCCAGAATATTATTGATGATGCCCAGCAAATGTTCGGCGGCAGTATTGATTTTATTGAGCTGATCCGCCTGTTTTGCGCTTACGTCCCCCCGCCGCATTATGCCTGCCATGCCTATGATACCGTTCATCGGTGTGCGTATCTCATGGCTCATGTTGGCGAGAAATGCACTTTTGGCGCGGTTGGCAGCTTCGGCAGCATCACGACTGTTTGCCAGTTCGCGTTCGGATTCCTGCAGGCTTTCAACCAGCCGCTGCTGTACCCTTAAAGCCTTTTCCTGCGCCCTTTCCTTGTCCCGTCTGACTTCATTGAATCTGTCAGCAAGCGCTAGGGAAAGTAGCAGCATCTCAAACCCGGAACCTAACTGTAGTGCATTCAGCGTGAAAATATTGATAGGCAACGATCCATAGTTTGTCAGCACGGTAACGACGATACCGATTACCAGCATCGCAAAGGCGGCCAGAAAAAAATATGCGCTGCGCTGCCGTTTGTATGCGCCGTAAAGTCCTGTCCCTAAAATCAGGAGTGCGTTGACAAGAAATAACAAAGCGGATGGTTTGACAAAATGATCCAGTGAAACCAGATATCCTAAAATAAAAATTAATTGGATACCGACGAACAAATGGATAACTTTATTTATTCTGGGCATGATTTGTTTTGTATGTATCATGCGCTGCATAAATATTAACAGGGCAACAAATGCGAGTGAATAAGCGATAGATGTCGATACTCTCGAAAAGGCGCCTGAATCAGGCCAGAGGTATTCATGGGCCAGACCATTTTGCGAGGCCATGGAAAGCGACATCAGTGTGACGAAGAACACATAAAGCAGATACATGCTATCTCGCAAAGCGATGAACAAAAGCAGGTTAAAAATTACCATTGCGGCGACCATGCCATAATAGGCGCCCTGGGTGAAATAATCGTCACGCTCGTAATGATAAAAGGCTTGCGGTGCCCATAAATTGACCGGCACATTCATGGATGCGGCAGATTGCAGACGGAAGTAATATACCTGGGATGAGTCGGCAGCAAGTGTGACAGGGAATACAAGGTTCCTGTTTTTGTAGGGCTGTGTTGAGATCGGGAAATCATTACCGGTTTGCAGTGACTGATAGTTACCGCTTGCATCCGGTTGGTAAAACTGTACATCGGATAGCCGGGCATAGTTGATTTCGATAATACGCTCAACGGGACTGTCGCCAGTATTTCTAAGTGCCAGCCTTAACCAATAGGCTGAGTGAGTGTAGCCAAATGACAATGCCTCCTTGTCCAGCGTTTCATAACTGAAGTTTTCTGCATAAACGGATTTCTGCACGTCTTGCAACGTTAAAGCTTGGCTGGTGTCTTCAAGGAAAGAAATGTAAGGTGCAGCGATAACAGGTTTAGCATTCAACTGGCTTGCATCCAGTATTCTCTCTGCTGCAAATGCACTGTTTTCAAACAACGAAAGCCAGCACAGGAGAGTAAATGTCAGGCGAAAAAAATGCTTATATCGGATCATATAGCTTCTCAAATGAATGGCCAGTAAAAATTGCATGCAGAATCACACGACACTTTTCATGTTATAGCGAGGATGTAAACATATCAACCCGTAATCTAGCAGTAAAATATGCCCGCTGCCAGCAGTAAACAGGTTTGCGGTATCGCACACTGAACCTTGGCAAGCGGTTAATTTTGATCGTTGTATACTGTTGACCAGCCAATAATGAATGACAGACATGATAATTCCGGAGTATAGAAAATTGATGAATCTTTGGCACCGTCTTTCCAATCGCTGGCTGTATCTGGCCGGCGCTCTTTATGTCTGCGGCTTGCTGGGCTTTGGCCTGTATCTGCAGTATGAATTGCATCAGGATCCCTGTCCCCTTTGCATGGTGCAGCGGGTTATTTTTATGGGCATACTGGCCTTGTTTGCCGTTGCCGTTTTACATGGCCCAAAGCGGGCGGGGGAGCGTGTTTACGCCGTACTGGTTAGTATGGTTTCGTTGGCCGGTGTGGGTGTTGCATCGCGCCACATCTGGATACAAAACCTGCCCAAAGATCAGGTGCCGGCGTGCGGACCAGGTCTTGACTATATGCTGAATACCTTTCCGATGGCTGAAGTGCTAAAAGAACTCATGCACGGCTCGGGCGAATGCGCTGCGAAAACCTGGACTTTTTTGACCCTCGGTATACCCGAGTGGTCGTTGTTATGTTATTTGGCACTGGGTGCGTGGTCAATCTTAATCGCCCTCAGAACACAAACGCGCTAGCGGCATAAACTATTTGTTCTCAGCCAACGAGACAACTTCATGTAGTGTGTGGCGCCCACTTTTTCCCTGCAGAGTCACATCGCTAAACTGCCTGCCTAGCTGGACTTGCTTGTTGATCTCGTCATAAGCTTGTTCAGTAATGAGTAGACGCGTCGAAAATACCTTGTTCGCCGCTTCGACACGGCTGGCCATATTTACTGCATCGCCGATGGCCGTCATCCTGCGCTGTCCCTGGCCACCGACACTGCCCAGCACCGCAATACCGTAATGAATTCCAATACCGATGTTAAAGTTTGTTCCATATACAGTGTCTAGATAGGGTTTGAGTTTTTCAACTTCTTCAAGCATGCCAAGCGCGGCTTTCACCGCATTGAATACAATATCCCCGGGGTGATCGACGCCAAATAAAGCCATCAGCCCGTCGCCCATATAATTATTGATAAACCCGCCATGCTGATGTATTACTTTATCCATGCGATAAAAATACCGATTCAATATATGGATCACATCGTACGGCGGAAGGGTTTCGGCAAAGGGAGTGAAATTCCGGATATCCGCAAACAGTATGGCAATCTTTTTTTCAATTCCGGCTGAGATAGGTGTTTTGTCAGAGCGTAACTGGCTGGTGAGTTCGATGTCTTCAGTGTCCAGCACCAGGCGGCGCAGGCTGACGTCACCTGTGATCGTGGTCTGGCAGGCCAAGCGTATCTGCGGGCCGAGGTGCAAACGTTCGGCAAGTAATTGTTCACGGCTGTTGCGCGGCGCGCAATTCTCCAGGCCCTCAACGATCATTACCCGGCACGTAGAGCAGCGCGCAATGCCGCCACAGACACTGGTATGCGGTATATCGTGCCGCAAGGAAATATCCAGCAGTGTTTCACCGATCTCTGCATTGATGGTGCGGTTATCAACCAGGTAAGTGACCGTGCTCAATGGGTGTGCCTAGTGGTTTAAACCGATTTGCCCGTGTCAGTGGTGGCATCCGATCGGAGCCACTTTAACAGTGTGGTATAGAGCAGGTTAGGATCAACCGGTTTGGTAATGAAGTCGTTCATGCCTGCCATTTTGCATTCACGCCTATCCTCTTCAAAGGCGTTGGCGGTCATCGCCACGATAGGCGTTGTGTGCCGATCAGGCAGGGCGCGGATGGCGCGGGTTGCATCAAGGCCGTTCATTTTTGGCATCTGCACATCCATCAATATCAGTGCGTAATCATTTCCTGTTGCTTTACTGAGCGCTTCCAGTCCATCGGTTGCCGTATCTACAACCATGCCAATCTGATCGAGAATTTCAATGGCGACTTCAAGATTAAAATCGTTATCCTCGGCAAGCAAAATTCTTGTACCGGCATAGTGCGTACGTAATTTCTTTTCGGCTGCATCAGTGGGGCCTGCATCCTTGTCATAAGGAAGCGGGGCTGGCATGCTGCCTTGCCCGTGCTGCAGATTGGCGGTAAACCAGAAGGTGCTTCCATTTGCAAGCTTGCTGTCCACGCCCGCATCTCCACCCATTAATTTAGCGAGGCGACGGGTTATGGTGAGTCCGAGGCCGGTGCCACCGTATTTTCGTGTGGTAGCGACGTCAGCCTGTTCGAAAGCCTGGAATAATCTTGCGATCGTATCCGGCGCGATACCGATACCAGTGTCGGCAACCTCAAAGCGCACCGACAGTTTCTCATCTTCTTCGCTGAGCAATTTGACCCGCAGCGTGATGGAACCTTTTTCAGTAAATTTAACAGCATTGCCAGCAAAGTTGAGCAATGCCTGGCGTAGCCTGGTCGCGTCGCCGCGTAACCAGGTGGGCATATAATTATTTTCTATCACCACGTTCAGGCCTTTTGCCCGCGCTGATTCACCGATGAATGAGGCGACATTATCAAGCACCTCTGCGAGATTAAAGTCTGCACTTTCGAGCTGTAAGCGGCCCGCATCTATCTTGGAAAGGTCGAGTATGTCGTTAATTATCGCAAGCAGATGCATGCTGGCGCTGTCGATTTTTCTCAAGCGATCGTCTTGTTCCGGTGTCGTGTTGGTGCGCCGCAACAAATGGGTGAGGCCGATAATTGCGTTCATGGGAGTGCGAATTTCATGGCTCATATTGGCGAGGAAGGCACTCTTTGCAATGTTGGCCGACTCGGCCGCATCGCGTGCCTGGGCAAGCTGGGTGGTGCGTTCGTCGACCAGCTCTTCCAGGTGTTGGCGGTAGCGGTGCAGTTCGGCATCGGCAGCCCTGTGTTCGGTCATATCGTTCATCACAACGATCGATATGTTTTCGACAAAGGCCATATGAAATTCAATTTGGCGTTGTTTACCATTCAAACAGGTGACACGCGCCTCCATCGGGTTAATGTAAGTGCGCCCCAGGTCTTTTGCCACGACAGATTTCTTGTGCCACAACTGTTGCAGTTCTTTGCGGTACTCTTGATCTGGATAGGCGCGGAGCCACCAGTTGACCATGTCGGGAATCTCCTTGAGACTATAACCAAAGACTTCGCTAAAACGGCGATTCATCAGCATTACGCGGGCGGAGTTGTCGTTTTGTATCACCAGAGTAGGTTGCGGTGAGGTGTTTACCAGCTCCCTGAACATATTCTCATTGGTTTGCAGTGCATTGTGACTGGACAGAATTGTCCGGCTCATGATGTCAAAAGCGTGTCCCAGTTCCGCGATTTCATCGTGTTCTGAGGCGGCAATACCGGTCTCTACACCGTATTCACCCTTACCAAGGCTTTCTACAGCCTGGCGCAAACTGGCGAGATGCCGGGTCAGCCACCAGCTTAGCGCGGCCATCAGTGAGGCTGCCAACAACAGGCCTGCCAGAGAGATCAGCCAGCTTTGTAAAACATAGGATCGTTGAGCTTGTTTGATGGTGTCCAGCGAAATTGCATAATGAACATGGCCGATGATTCGTCCTTGCAGTGTGATGGGAATCTCCTGATCGATTTGACCGTCGCCATTGGAGTCAAAATCGCCGCTGTCCACCTCATAACGCCTCGGCCTCATGTCTGCATCGGGTGCAACAAAGAGGAGATGATTGTCGCTGTCCATGAGGCGCAAATTGAGCAATTTCTGCCCAACTTTAATCTCCAGAATGATTTCCTGCAGGGTTTTGTAATCGTGTTGGGCAAGCGGTGTCGAGATGGCAGCGTTGATCATCGGGCGCAATGTCGTCAAGCGCAATTTAACCTGTTCGAGCAGATTTTTTTCGGCAATTCGGTTGCTGTTTAATATGATAGCGGCCAGCACAATGCTTTGGATGAGCAGGGCACCCAGAATTAATTTGGAGCGTAGTGAAAGACGTATCATCAGTCGTTTTAGAGCAGGCTAGCCTCTGTTGCTTTCAGGTAGGGGTCGAGTTGCTTCATTCTCGTTTCAGTTGCGGCATCAAAAGATTCATAGCCGAGATTTGCAAGGAATAGCCGGGCTTCAGGCGTGGCAGAAAAAGCCAGTAACTGTTTCTGCCATAGTTGCTGTTGCCTTTTGGAAACGGAGGGTGCCACAATAATGACATAGCCGGGCAGTGCACCGGCCTGAAACAGCACCTGCATATGATTACGGTCTTCCTGTCCGAGTATGCCCTGGCTGCGCGCTATAAAGGCTTGCGCAACACCTTGTTTGACCGCCAGTTCGCTGCTTTCGTAACTGCGGGTTTCGATCACTTTGAAATCGCGGTCAACAATGTATCCTTTTTTTGCCAGTGCCTCAAGCATGATCATGACAACCAGCGCACTTTTATCCAGCACCGCAATTGTTTTGCCGCGAAATTCTTCCAGGGTTTTAGGGCCGTGACTTGCGCTTACCAATAGTTCTGAATGGTGTCCGGGCTGGCACATCACCAGCGGATGCCAGCCTGATTTTTTTTGCGCCAGACGTGCGATATGGGGAGGGCTGAGTAACAGATCAAAATCGTTATTCAGAATACGCTGATACATGCCCTTGAAGTTGGGCGGTGTTTCCAGGCTGATAGTTTGGTCGAGAGCTTTTTCAAAATATTCGATCAGGGGTGCGTAGATTTCATACGCTCTGCGGATACTTATAACCGGCAAAGTGCCGAATCTCAGTGCAGGTGATTTTGCAAGGGCAGGACCTTTCCAGCCAAGTATGGATAACGTTAGCGAGAATCGGATGAATTGGCGTCTACTTAACATGGTTTCCCTATTATCAATTACTGCCCATTACTTTATCAGCATAACATCAGGCCGGTTTAACAGGTCATAAAATACAAAGTTGTCGGTTGTTATTTACATTATCAGCCTAAGTCAGTTCAGCCTATTTAAGCGACTGCTCAATTGGCGCGTTTCCGGAAAGAAGCTTAGCGTAAGTGGCAGGAAGAAATACAGGCACAACAGTATCACGAACAAGCGAAACAACTTCAACAATCACAGGATCAGTTTCTCGATTCGTTTAGTTGGAAGTACCTCAATTTTCTTGAAATGAATTCCGTCGCTGAATCTGCCGCCGGGCGCGCGCGTATTAGGTCCTTCGGCGATTGCCGCCGTTGGCGATATTTATACCGATGCCGAAGGCATGAAACAAAACGCGCTGCCGCAGGCGATGACAGAAATAGACATTAACGCTGCCATTGCAGAGTATGCGTTGGCCGCTACAAATGCAGTGACAGCGGGATTTGACGGTGTCGAGTTGCACGGTGCCAGGGCTGCACAGACTTTCCGACGATGTCCTGATGTGCAGGGTTTGGATTGGAAATTAATCGTGACGGTGGATAGGAAGTCATAGTGTAAGGAAAAAGCTGCTAATATATGCCTGCAGCGGTAACGGGCTGTGCTGGAGAGCAGGACTGGCCGAAGGATTAAAGAACCCGGCCTCATTAAGATACCCGTGCCGATTTAATCCGGGATGAAAATAATTTTCATACTTTTGATTCAACAAAGGTGACGACATGCTGACAGTATTGGTGATCAACTCAAAGGGCGGCTCGGGCAAAACAACCCTGACCACTAACATCGCGAGCTATTATGCGGACAAAGCGCTCAAGACCACGATACTTGACTATGATCCGCAAAATTCCAGTTTGCATTGGCTCGCTGCGCGCCCAGCGCATCTGAGGCCGATTCATGGCGCGAATGCCGCACCCGCAAAAGCGTTTGCGTTGCGCAGCATGCAAGCCTGGGTACCTGAAAATACCGAGGTTCTCGTCATTGACGCACCCGCTGGCGCGAATGGACTGATGCTGAAAGAACTTGTACGCAAAGCCAATTATATTTTGATCCCTGTTGCACCCTCTGCCATTGATATTCGCGCCACGGCGGGCTTTATCAAAGATCTGCTGCTGGTTGGTGGCGCGCGTACCAGCACTGTCAAAATCGCTGTCGTCGCCAACCGGGTGCGTAGCCAATCCACCACGGCCTATGTGGCGCTGGAGCGCTTCCTTAACTCCCTCAAACTGCCCTTCCTGACCAGCGTCAGCGACTCTGAAAATTATCTTAAAGCCGCAGACAGTGGCGAGGGTGTGTTTGATATGGACGAAATGGCTACGTTTGCCGAGCGGCAGGAGCTCATGCCGATAATGCGCTGGATGGAGGGTCACTTCCCCAACCGCTTTGGTGTGCGTGCCAATGACAAGGTGGTCAGTCTGGAAAATTCAAGAAAATTTGCCGCGTTTCGCAAGGGCAATTAAACCGCATTGATGCACCGGAGTTTGATGCCCATTGGTTAAGGTTCAAGCATCCTTTCCTTATCCCTCGCACCCCTGAAATCAACTCAACGCCAGCATACCGGCAAGCATCACCACGGTTGTTATTGCCAGCATGAATAAAGCCAGATCGTGGTCATGCAACAAGCGGCGCAACATGCCTGGCATGCGCGGTGTTTGCGACAGGCGTTTGCGGTCGCGCGGGGTCGGTTGTTGCAGCCGAGTATTGGCATCAAAAGAATCGAAACGGCGAGACATATTCATGCGGTTGTCGGTATTCGTGTCTCTGGACATGCGGCGCAGGGTTTGTTTGTCACCGGCTTGCGGTTTCAGAATTTGTGTTTTGAGCGGTGCTTCCTCGGTGGCTGCAATCTTGTTTGATTCACTCTCTGCATCTTTCTGCGCCGCACGTGTTGGCGGGGCCAGTTCCTGCAGGCAGTGGCGCAAATCATCAACCATCTCCCAGGCGCTGGAGTAACGGTCCGAGGGTTTTTTCTCCATCGCGCGCTTGATCACCAGATCCAGCAAATGAGTCACTTCCGGCTTGATGCGGCTGGGCGGAGGCGGCTCGAATGTCGCCACGTTATGCAATACATTGGTCAGGCTGTCACCGCGAAAAAGTTTCGCGCCGGTGAGCATTTCGTAGAGCACGATACCCAGCGAAAAAATATCGGTGCGGTGATCTAGCTTGCCACCGGTGCTCTGCTCGGGTGACATATATTTTGGTGTGCCTAGGCGCGTGCCCAATTGGGTTTTGAGCTCCGACACTTTCATTCGAGCAACGCCAAAATCCATAATCTTGATGCGACCATTCGGCAGCAACATAATGTTGCCCGGCTTGATATCGCGATGGATCACTCCGCCGTCGTGCGCATAGGCCAGTCCCTCGGCCACCTGCTCGGCGATGGCAACCGCTTCACGTATCGGCAATGAGGAAGATTCCATACGCGTGGAAAGCTCCTTGCCATTCAGCAGCTCCATCGCCATGTAAGCCAGGCCGTCTTCTTCGCCAAAATCATAAATGGTGATGAGTGCGGGGTGGTTCAGGCGTGCGGCAGCTTTTGCTTCCAGGAAAAAACGCGAGTGAAAATCTTCACGTCCATCGGCTTCATCATCCAGCACAATTGTTTTGAGCGCCACGGTACGATCGAGTACCGGATCATGCGCCTTGTATACCACGCCCATCGCGCCGCGCCCGAGTTCGTCCTGGATGCGATAGCGGCCCAGTTGTTTAAGTTTACGGGTGGCCACTGTTGAACCTCAGCAGGTGATCAAGCGTGGTGGTTACGGATTTGCCGATATACGGTGCCAATGGTCGCGGTCTGTCCGGTACCCACTGGCGCAAGCTTCCGGCAATGATCAGTAACAACAGCGTTGCCGATGCGGCAATAATGATAAAAAGTCGGCGCCGCCGGCGCAGGGCGAGTGGGTCCAGGCAAAACACCTGATAGGTGCGTAGCCCTTCATCGCTGTAATTAACGGTAGGTACCAAAGCATGTTCGGCACCGGGCGACATATGTGCGAGCGCCGTGCGGAAGTTTTGTGACACCAGCAAACCGGCGTCCGTGGCAAAGGTCGCCATCATCGCGGCGGTTGCGACGCCATCACCGGCAAGCGTATTGCCCGCTTCACCGGCCAATACCTCCACCGGTCCGTGGTCTATGCCGATACACAAGTTCAGGCCGGCCTGGTTGGCATTTAACGCGTGCCCGGCAAAGGTCAGTGCGGCTTGCGCGTTATTCAGCACCGCCACGGCTGCCGTGCCGCTCCCGGCAAGTACAATACGCGATGCAACAGGTATGGCGGGCAACAGCACGGCCAGCACGGTATCGAGCTGGGCAGTCAGCCGCGCCTGCTCCGCCACCGGACGGCGCGCGTAATCGCCCAGGCGCAGCAATACAACACTGCTCAGCGCGGGCAGAAGCTCAGCTTTAGTCATGGGTGGGGTATAGGGCATGGCCAACAACAGGTCGCATCCAAAAATTGACTGTAATTATTTCTACAGCTGAAAAAGTTTTATTCATGTGGCGGCGGTTCAAAAAGTAAATTTCAGCGAAGATGCGCACAGGCTAAAATCCAAGCGCAATGAAGGTTTGAACCTGTTTGTGTATACGAAGGATTTTAACATTAAAATTAAAGCGCAGAACGCCATCACAAAAATCACGCGTTGATTTAATCCGGCGTATATCTCAAGTTTGCGCAGGCAGCCATGGTATTTACAGGCATGTCCTGAAAATTCGCTATACAAGCAACGCTGCATTAATCGCCTGTATCGCCGGGGCGGCATCATTGTAGTCGTATTGTACAGGCCGAATTGTTACATTGTGTTGCAGGATAAGCGCGGGAAAACTGTTGCCGCCAATGCTGCGGGCAAAGTTTATGTCTGCCAGCAAAGCCTGCCGGGTAGCGTCTGCATGCAGTGCAACGGCGAAGCTGTCAGCATCCAGCCCGATCTGCTGTGCCAGTGCGCATAGCGTGTCGGTATCGGAAGGATTACGCGCCTCGCGGTAATACGCCTGCTGAATCGCACGTATCATCGCGATCTCAAATTCGCCACCCTGCTGGCGGGCGAGCAACACCGCACGACAGGCGGGGTAGGTTGAGCGGCGCGGCAGGCATTTCTCCCAAAAATAAAAATTGAATTGTGTGCCGGGAACCGCCTGCTGGACCTTGCGCCATTGTTCTTGTACATAGGCGCGGGTTTCCGGGGCGGCATAGTCTCGTCAGCGTCGTGAGCGAGTCCGCCGAGGACGTATTGCACTCTGATATCGACGGGGAGTTGTTGACGGATTTTTGTCCACACCGGGGCGAAGGCGTAACACCAGCTGCACATGGGGTCGTGGACGTAGTAGAGGGTGGTTTGTTGTTTCATGGGGGTGTGGCAGTTGTTGGTCGGGGCACGATATACCTGGTTTTGTGTGAAATCAATTTTTGCAAATTATTTTATAAGCCAGGTGTCAGTCTGAGTTCGCTGCAGACAGTGATTGGGGAATGTTCCTCCCTTTGAAAAAGGAGGTTAGGAGGGATTTATAAATGTAACGAATTTCGGAAAACTTAATAGTCTGATCATGCAATTGTGATTTCACGTTTGCCGGGGGCAGCCCGGCAGCTGCATATTTTTCTTGCTTCGCCAAGAAAAATATGCAAAAGAAGGC
The DNA here is from genome assembly GCA_025350915.1 of Nitrosomonadales bacterium. Taxonomy (GTDB): domain Bacteria; phylum Pseudomonadota; class Gammaproteobacteria; order Burkholderiales; family Gallionellaceae; genus 39-52-133. The sequence goes on along the minus strand of JANXWX010000097.1, from coordinate 126 downwards.
GAACCCCGGTTTACCGCCCCTGCGGGGTTCCCTCGATCTATTGCAAACAAGCGGGGCTGCGGAACTCGCACGATCCGCTGCGCGTCCACGTGCTCAAACAGTCCTCGCCTAACCCCACCGCTTGTT
>JANXWX010000089.1 GCA_025350915.1 Nitrosomonadales bacterium | reverse complement strand
TTAGCAAGCCATCAAATCCAGTACACGCGATTACCTTCCACAAGTCCGGCCCATGCATCGATGTCGTTCGACGAAAAGCTGGCAGCATGGAGGGTGATATTACTTTTCGATAAAAATAATTGTTGATTATTGAATATCCATAATTACGGACAAGAACAACTTTAATTACGTTACGACAGTAAAGTACGCAGCGTTAAAACGCTGCCCAGCCATGAATACGCCAGCTGATGTAAGCCGCGCCAGCAGCGCACAACAAGCCGGCGCAACACAGCAGCGTCGCTTGTATCCACACGGGCGATCTGTCGGACACTGGCAGTTTTGCCGCAAGCGGGATAACAGCCAGCGGCGCCAGGGTATACCAGGGGAGTTTTACTGAGAGCACTGCCAGGCAGCCGGTAACAGCGACAACCAGCGAAAGTGGCAATGTAAAGCTGCGGCCACAAGGCAGCAGGCTGTTGCTGACGAACATGATGAAAAGATAGGCTGCGGCGGCAGAGCCTATTGCCAGATCATACTTGCCCAACAGGGAGGAGCCTGCAATTAGCAAAGCTGCGGAAGTTCCCAATGCCAGCGACATGCCGGCACTGGCGGCGCGCACGGGTGAGTCTTGCAGATCATCCAGCCAGTAAACGATCCAGCCGGTATAAAGTGCGCAACCGGCAGCCCACTGCAGCGCAATTGCGGTGGGTTGCTGCAACAGCACCCGTTGCGCCACCCACACTGCGGCACTGGCAGCCAGCACGACCAGCACCGGTCGCCACAGCGACCAGTTAACCAGGCTCAGTGGAATAGATAGCAAAGCGGCTGCAATACCCAGCCAGACAATTTTCTGCGCGCCGGTATGCAAGCCGTAACTGATGCCGCCAATCAAAAAAACGGTGATGCCAAAGCCGGCAATAATCGCAAGGCCGCTCAGACGCAGACGCTGCAGCAATTCTGCAGTCAGCAAGGCGAGTAAAAAAGGGGCAAGTACGGCTTGAATTGCTGGATGAGTCAGTAGGGCGTGCAACGGTTTCTCCCGGAAGGTTGAGCTAAATTCTGTTAGTGTATCATCGCTGGTTTTTAAAATTATGGCCTGATAACGATGAACAATATTATTTTGCTGGTTTTATGTTTTTTGGCGGGTATTTTGCTGCGCCGTGGCAAACTGATGCCCGACAATGCGCCCGCCACACTGAATAGTTTTATCATCCATATTTCCGTGCCGGCGCTGACACTGCTGTATATCCACGAATTAAAACTCAGCGGTGACATCGTACTGGTGATGGCGATGGCCTGGTTGTGTTTCGGGATGGCGGCGGGATTTTTCTGGCTGGTTGGCCGTTACTTCAGTTTTTCACGCGGCACCGTGGGGGCGCTGATTTTGACCGGTGGCATGGGGAATACCGCCTTTTTCGGTTTGCCGATGATAGAGGCCTATTATGGCCGCTCTGGCTTGCCGACCGGTATCTTGATCGATCAAACCGGTTCTTTTATGGTGCTCTCCACACTGGCGATTATCGTGGCGGGGATGTATTCCTCGGGGCATCAAACAGCGGGTTCCATCGTGCGCAACATTGTGCGCTTTCCGCCTTTTATTGCACTGATCATCGCGATATTACTGATCCCCTCGACCTATCCTGAATGGATGACTGTAGTACTCAGGCGATTGGGTGATACGCTGGCGCCGATGGCATTACTGTCGGTGGGATTACAACTGCGCCTTGGACATCTAAAGGGAAATTGCTGTTCGCTGATCTTTGGCCTGGGCTACAAGCTGCTGCTGGCACCGCTGATGTTTTATCTGCTGTATGTGCAAGTGTTGGGCGCGCATGGGCAGGTTATCCAGATCACGATTTTTGAAGCAGCGATGCCGCCGATGATTACCGCCGCGATTATCGCGCAAGATCATAAACTTGACCCCGAGTTGGCGACGCTAATGGTGGCAGTCGGTTTGCCGCTTTCATTTATTACGCTGGGGGCGTGGTGGTGGGTACTGCAAGGTGTTTAATGAATGGATGACTTCATTCAACTATGACTAAAAACAGCACGCTAATCGACATATTCAATGCAGCGCTGGCAGCCGTTGATCCTTATCAGGCGATGCTTAAGTATGTGCGTCTTGAGCAGGATGTTTTATGGGTGGCCGGAACGAAGTATGAGCTGAATCACTACAATGAAATTGTGGTGGTGGGCGCAGGCAAGGCCACGGCACGCATGGCACTGGCACTTGAATCGATTCTCGGTGCGCGCATTAACAGTGGGCTGATTATTGTGAAAGACGGTTACACCGCACCTTTGAATATTATTCAGCAAATTGAAGCCGCCCATCCGGTGCCCAGCCAGGCGGGATTGGCGGGTACAAAAAAAATATTGCGCATGACACATCAGGCAGATGATCAGACTTTGTTAATTTGCCTGATCTCCGGCGGTGCTTCGGCGTTGCTAATTGCACCCTCTGCTGACATCACGCTGGCCGATAAGCAGCAGGTAACCAGTCAGTTGCTTAAGACGGGGGCGAGTATTGAAGAGCTCAATGCGGTGCGCAAACATCTGTCGCAAGTTAAAGGCGGCCGGTTGGCGCAAGCCGCATTTCCGGCGAGTGTTGTCTCGCTAATCTTGTCCGATGTGATCGGCGACCGGCTTGATGTAATTGCCTCCGGGCCAACAGCCGAGGATAAATCCACCTACGCCGATGCATGGGCGGTGATTGAAAAATATCAATTACAGAATTTAATTCCGGAACCTGTGGCCCGTCACCTGCAGCAGGGCTTGGCCGGAAAACTTGAAGAGTCCATCAAGGCAGGCGATGCCTGTTTGCGCAAGGTGCAAAACGTAATTGTTGGCGGGCTTAATCAGGCACTCGCCGCAGCCAAGGATAAATCACTTCAGCTTGGTTTTAAGGCTGAAATAATCATGGCTGATCTGCAAGGTGAAGCACGGGATGCGGCGCGATTGTTGGCAGATAAGGCGCGAGCGACCCTGGGCAAGATGAAACCCGGCGAGTGTTGTATTTTGCTGAGCGGCGGTGAAACAACGGTTACGGTCAAAGGTGCCGGCATGGGCGGGCGGAATCAGGAGCTTGCCTTGGCATTTTTGCTTGAGGCGGAATGGATTCAAGGTGTGACCCTGTTATCTGCCGGTAGCGATGGCAGCGATGGTGACAATGATGCGGCGGGCGCTATCGTAAATGGCCATATCGCAATTAAGTCGCGACAGTTGGAACTGTCACCCGAACGTTATCTTGCTGACAATGACTCCTATCATTTTTTTAGAGAATTTGACCAACGTTCTGGCGGTAATGCGCATTTCATCACCGGCCCTACCGGAACCAATGTGATGGATATTCAAATTTTGCTGCTGGAAAAATAATCGGACGTAACGATTGGTGGCTAAATCATTCGGCTGCTGAAAGCACCTTTTGCGACCACGCCAGTGCTTCAATTGTCAGCTCTGTCACGGTAGTTGCATCCAGCCCGCATTTTTCTGCCGTAGCGGCCATTTCGCCTGGCGTGGCAGATTCGATGGCGATGCCCAGTAATAAAGCATCACGCATGATGCCGTCGTCACCTCGTAACGCAGCTGCTACGGCTTCGGGTAGCGATACCTGTTTCAGCACGTCTATCAGTGGTCTGTCCAGCATGACATCCAGCAAGGAAAATAATCCGGTTAAAAATAGTTGATCGGCCAATGCCGGCACCAGACCTTTGCCTGCCAGCGTTTCCATAAAGCGCGCCCGTGTCAGCGCCTGTTCATTCAGCACGAGTTCACGATAACCCGCTTTGTTAAAATCAAACAGTAGCAGTGACAGCCAGCGGTAAAAGCGGTCTCTGCCCATCAGCAGAAGCGCCTGTGATAGCTCGCTGATTTTTTGCTGCAAACCAATACCGGGGGAGTTGATATAGCGCAACAATTTGAAGGTCAGAATAGGATCCATACGTAAATTCTCAGCGATGGCATCAAATTCTTCACCCGACCGCAGCATATTGAGAGCTTCAAATACTTTTAGCCGGTTAATATCACTTTTAGGCGGATGCCAGTTTTCACGGCTGGATACAAACGGACCCATAAAATAATCATAGCCGCTTTGATAGCACAGATTGAAGTCATCATAAGTCTGCAACTCACTGGCGATTAATTTTTGCTGGGCATTATTTGCCCGAAAATCCGCTGCCATGGTTTTTAACTGAATACCATCGAGCGAGGTCGATTCAATTTCAATGAATTCAGCTTTGCTTAGAAACTCGGCCAGCTCGGGCCGTGGCCGATCTATCGTCCAGCCGTGTTTGATGCCGAGCTTTTCCAGGTGCTGCAAATTGTGGCGCACATCAACAAGCTCATTTTCGGCTATCAGTCCGGGTGTGATCATGATGACCGTATTCAGGTTGCTGAACGACTTCAACAGCGGGTTGGTCAGCGAGGTTGCGGATAGCCGGATAAATGCAATGCGGCTACCCAGCAGGGCGGGCACGGCGAGCGGGACAAGGTTGCGCAGCATGGCATCGTCATATATTTTTCTGATCAGCGCACTTTGTTCCAGCATGCGCGATTGCAATGCACGCCCCAGCGCAAATTCATAACCGGCGATACGCTCTTTGCGATCGAGAATTGCCTCACGACAAACAAAGGAAGATTCTTCACGCCCGGCTGCGGTGGCCGGGTCTTTTGATGTCTTTAACGGTGCAACGGCATTGAGTTGTTGGAAAGCGTCCTGTGTTCCTGCATCAGCAGTCGTACCTCCCATCAAACGTCGAATCCCTTTAAGCGCGTTGGCCACCGTTTCCTGATTGCAAGTTTTTAACAAATGGATTGTCCCATAATCGTTACGGTTTACTGTGTTATTGCGCGATGGCTTAACGTTCTGGATTTGTTGCTTAAATGTGCAGGGCTTAAGTTTGAAACATGCCTGTTGATTGATGCCTCTTGCCTTGAATGTTTTGTGCGCGCGACAATATATGCGAAACGGGGTGTAGCTCAGCCTGGTAGAGTACTGCGTTCGGGACGCAGGAGCCGGAGGTTCGAATCCTCTCACTCCGACCATTTTTAACTTTTTTTTTGCAGATGCAAGTGCATCGCATTGATTTATTTATGTTATTAATGAAATTATAATCAGTGAGACTAAGACGGGCTTGAGATAAATGTGTTGCAATTAATACTTTGTTTGTTATAATAAAAACAAATGGAGGCGGTATGAATAATACACAAATTGCACCATCAGAAGAAACCACTGACCGTGGCGCGATCTCGAAAATGCTGATGCAGTTATTCGGGCATTGGGCGATCAGCACCGAAGACCAGCTTGAAATGTTGGGTCTGGCCAAAGACAACCGTGCAGCGTTGACGCGCTATCGCAAAGGCGTACCGATGTCGGCAAGCCGGGATGCAAATGAACGCGCCGGACATTTATTGGCCATACACAAAAACCTGCGCCTGCTGTTTCCGCACAACCGCGAGCTTGCCTACCGTTGGATGAGCACGCGCAACAAGGCGTTTGAAGGTCGCACACCGGTTGATATGGTCAAGGATTTTGGTTTTGCCGGATTATTGATGGTGCGCAGCTATCTGGACAAAATGCGCGGTCAGTAATGGAATTAATCTTTGCCGGACTCAAACTTGCCGATACGCATGAAGATATGTACCGTAATATCGTTTCACTGCGCATCACCGAACATTTGTTTGATGATTTAAGTGATGAAGAAGCAGACTGGCAGACCGCAATCGAGTTGGAACTGCGGACGAAACCCGCGACCTATATCTCAGCCACGCCGATCATCCATCGCCCGTTTGAAGAAGCAGCCTGGAATGAGGCAATCGGATTCCCATTCAGAACCTGGTCACGCAGCCGTTATTCCGATGGCAGTTTTGGTGTCTGGTACGGATCAGATACACTAGCGACAACTATTTACGAGACGGTGTATCACTGGCGCAACCACCTGCTGGCAGACGCCGGATTCACCGACTCAGGTATAAAAGTCGAGCGCCGTGTGCATTTGGTACGCTGCGATGCCGCACTGGTTGATCTGCGCAATTTGGTAAAGCAACATCCCAAGTTGGTCGATGGTTTTGACTATACACTGACGCATCAGGTTGGCGGCAGGCTGCACCGCGAAGGCCACCCTGGGCTGGTGACAGAATCGGCACGCTGCAAGGGAAATGTGTTTGCAGTTATGAATCCCGCTGTACTTTCCAACCCTCGGCCCACTTGTTATCTCACCTATACAACCACCAGGAATGGCGTCAAGGTTGAACGTGCGCCCGGAGAAGTACTGTTTACAATTTGAAGCACAGGTTAAAACAGTTTTTGCTGGCCGTGTAGTCAGTCATGCTCTTTTGATTGGCATTTGTATGTACTGTTGATAGAGTGGCAGTAATGTGACATGTTCCGCAATTTATACGGGGCTTTAAAAAAGGCCCGGAGATAAATAATTTAGCATGGACAATTATATAACATGGGTGACGATGATTGACATCGGTCCGTTAAACACAACCGTGATGGAAGGCGGTGGATGGGTAAAAGCCGATCTATACAAGGGCAGGCTGGTTCGCTTATCAAACAATTTGATATTCAAGGAGCACATCATTATTTCACCTCAGACTTTCCATTTTTGTGGGATGAAATTGTGATTCCCGTTAAAATGGATTGTAATTATGGAAACAC
>JANXWX010000050.1 GCA_025350915.1 Nitrosomonadales bacterium | reverse complement strand
AGCTTGATCCTGCTCAATCTCAATTTGTCGAATTTAACGCAACTTTATGCAAGTAACTTTACGCTACAACACTTGTCAGCGAGCGATAGCCTGACCCTGTTGGCCTTTTCAGCCTATCTGGGCTGGTTAGGTGCATTTTTGCCGGTATCTCAGCATTTATGGCGTATGGAGGCACGATCATAAAGGGATAAGTACTTCGGGGAGTCGTCGTTTGGTTATTTTTATTACGGCTGGTATTCGCAAGCCGCGGTAGACAAAGTTAAGGATCATCCTGATCAGATATTGCCTTCACCGGTCAGAATGGATTTTCTGTATGCGGGTGCGACAGCTTTTTATATTTTTGGCAGTAAACGGGTAACCAAGGAAAATTACCACACCCAGCATGCGATCGGGTTAGGACTGGGTTGGGGGGCATCCAGGATCGAGGGTGCGATACCTGCCGCTTACACGAAGACTGGTGCAGATGAGAATATCAGTTCAAATTTAACCGGGAATTCCTACAATCTCTTTTACCGTTATCTGTGGGAAGAAATGTTTTTCATGTTTGATGCAAGTACGGTGTCGGTAAATAACGGAAGCAGACGATACGATAGCGGAGAATATTCGATCATTTTTGGACGTTATTTTGATTTGTAGGCAAAGGAATTTATTTGATGGGAGTTGTGATGTTGAATTGCTGTTAGGTCATGAAAGCATTAGAATGCGCCTCTTCGCGGGCGTCGTATAATGGTAATACCCTAGCTTCCCAAGCTAGAGCCGTGAGTTCGATTCTCATCGCCCGCTCCAGAATTTATCTCCGCTGCGCTTAACTCAGCCTTGCAGCCTGTCTTGTTTTGTAAATTAATAGCGCCAGCAACAGTACCAGTAACGCAGCGCCACCGTTGTGCATGATGGCGATCAGAATAGGCCATGACAGATAGATCGTGGATAAGCCACTGGCAAGCTGCAAGCCGACAGCAATTAAAATCCACTTCCCCGATTTGCGCAGACCATCAATCTTCAAGGCCTTGTGTGCGAGCCAGGCAATATACGCAATCACGATAAAAGCAAAAGTGCGATGTACCCAGTGAATAGCCGTGAGCGCTTCCACCGGTAGCAAGTCACCAGAGGCTGTTTTGCCAAGATCACGCCACAAGGTAAAGCCATGTTCGAAATCCATCGGGGGTATCAGCATGCCATGACACAGGGGAAAGTCAGTGCAAGCTAACACGGCATAGTTCGTACTCACCCAGCCACCAAGAATAATCTGTATAACGAGCAAGCCGAGTGCCAGCATGGCAGGGGTAACGAGTTTGCCGGCTGAAGCGTTGATTGTTGCCTGTACGCTATGCCGTGAACCGAGCACTGCCAGCATCCCAAGCAGGGTAAGACCCAGCAATAAATGTATTGTCACAATGAGCGGTTGCAGCTTCATCGTTACCGTCCACGCGCCAAACGCGCCCTGCAGGCAAACCAGTATAAAGATCGCAGTGGGTAAGCCGGGTGCGTACGTGCTCAGTTTGCGGCCAGAGACTAGCCATTTGCGCCACGCCACAATCATTATCGCGATAATCAACACACCCACTGCCATCGCAATATAACGATGGATCATTTCTATCCACGCCTTGACTACGGTAACCGGGCCGGTGGGCATGATAGCTTCTGCCGCCTTGATGTCGGCGTGTGCTTGCACCGGGTTGGCCATACCGTAACATCCGGGCCAGTCGGGGCAACCCAGGCCGGAGTCGGTAAGACGCGTAAAGGAGCCGAACATAATCAGATCAAAAGTGAGAAACAGGGTGACCCACACCAGTTTCCTGTATTTATTGGTATCGTTTGAAGTGAGAATGACTGCCAGTGGCAGCATGGCCACCAGTAGTCCGGTGATCGCAAGTTGAATCAGCATGTGAAAAGCCCGGCGCGAAAAAATTGAAGAGCGAATCATCCCTGCTTGGGCGCTTCAAGTCAACGCGCCCTGATAGGGTTGGGTAACAAAAAGTTAACCTTGTATTTACAAATTCCTGATTAAATTAAAAGGGTTAAAGTTTCAATAAGGAAGTAATTGCCATTGGTCTCGAAAGGTTTTTGCAGGCTACAAAAGCATAGATGGACATTCCTAAGGTAAAATAGCGAATTGATTAAAATTGAAGGGTAGTTGATGAAGTGCGTAGATGATTTTCGCCTGCAATTTGGCAAGCATGAGTTGGTACCTCTTATGATAGGCGGGATGGGCGTGGATATTTCCACCGCCGATCTGGCACTGGAAGTTGCACGCCTGGGCGGAGTTGGCCATCTTTCCGATGCGATGCTGCCTACCGTCACCGATCGACGTTACAAGACCAAATTCGTCAAGGAAAAAACCAAACAGTACAAATACAACGTTGAAAATACGGATAAATCTGCCGTGCAATTTGATCTGGGCCAGATCGCCGAGGCGACCCGCGTACATGTAAGCCGTGCGATGGAGGCAAAGCGCGGCTCCGGCATGATCTTTGTAAACTGTATGGAAAAATTAACCATGAATGCGCCGCGCGAAACATTGCGGGTGCGTTTACACGAAGCGCTATCTGCCGGGATTGACGGCATCACACTGAGCGCAGGTTTGCATCTGGGTTCGTTTGGCTTGATGGCCGATCACCCGCGTTTTCATGATGCCAAGCTCGGTATCATCGTATCTTCAGTACGCGCACTGCAAATATTTTTACGCAAAAACGCCAAGCTCAACCGCTTGCCCGATTATATCGTGGTAGAAGGCCCGCTAGCCGGTGGTCACCTCGGCTTTGGTATGGACTGGGCTGAATATGACCTGATGACAATCTTCAAGGAAATTCTTGAATTCCTGCGTGCCGAGAAACTGGAAATCCCGTTGATTCCTGCTGGTGGCATTTTTACCGGCAGCGATGCCACTGCATTTCTGGAAGCAGGCGCAGCCGGGGTGCAGGTTGCGACCCGTTTTACCGCTACACATGAATGCGGCTTGCCGGAAAAAATTGTGCAGGAATACTTCAAGGCCAGTGAAGCGGATGTGGTGGTCAATACGATTTCACCAACCGGTTACCCAATGCGCATGCTGACAGGTAGCCCGGCCATCGGAGCGGGTATACGGCCCAATTGCGAGGCTTATGGCTACCTGCTCGACGCGAATGGCAGTTGTGCCTACATCACCGCTTATAACGAACAAGTCGCCCTGCATCCGGATGCGAAAAAAATAGTCGTGATGGATAAAACCTGTTTGTGCACACACATGCGTAATTTTGACTGCTGGACATGCGGTCATTACACCTACAGGCTGAAAGATACGACCAACCGCCGAGCGGATGGTAGTTATCAAACCCTGACTGCCGAGCATGTGTTCAAAGACTATCAGTTCAGTAAAGATAACAAGATCGCGCTGCCGGCCGTAGAAAATTAGGCCAGTTTTTGAAGCTGGCGTGTGTTGACGAAGCGCAAGCCGAGCTCCGGTTTGCGCTTCCATTCTTATTGAGAGCTGCATAATGGATTGTTTGTTTTAACGGGTAACTAAAATGAAAAAAATACTTAAGTATGGCTTGCTGGGTGTTGTGATCGTATTGGTATTGATCGCAGCTGTTGTTGGCTATTTTATGGCGACATTCAACCCCAATGAATACAAGCCGCAAATTATCCAGGCCGTCAAAGACAAGCAGCAGCGCACACTCAAGCTGGATGGTGATATCAAACTAACTATTTTCCCCAGCATCGGTGCGGAAGTGGAAAAAATATCATTGTCGGAATACAGGAGCGACAAGGAATTTGCGGCAATTGATAGCGCACGTGTTTCGCTGGCTTTATTACCCCTGTTGGCAAAAAAGATTGTCGTGAGCGAGGTTGGAGTCAGCGGCGTAAAGGTGCATGTGGTAAAGATGAAAGATGGGTCAACTAATCTGGATGATTTACTGGGCAAGCAAGGCGCGCAAGAAGAAATACCTCCGCCGGTTGAGGCAAAATCCCAGGCTGCCGTCATGTTTGATATTGCCGCAGTCAAAATTGAAAATACTGATTTAAATTATCGCGATGACAGTACGGGTGCGCAATACGAACTTAAAAACCTTAATTTAAAAACCGGAAGAATAGCGAATGGGGTTCCGGGAAAAATTAGTTTGAATGCCGATATCAAAGCAAATAAACCCAGGATGGAGATTGCAGCGCAATTGCAAACTTCATTAACCTTCGATCTTGAAAAGAAATCATTTCAGGTTGAAGGACTGGATATGGAGGTTAAAGGAAGCGCGCTTGAGATAAGCAATTTGTTATTCAAAGCTTCCGGTGCCGCCAGCGCCAATCTTGCGACGCACGAATATAAAGCCAATGCGCTGGAAGTTAAAGTGAGCGGCGTGAATGGCAAAAATAACTTTTCCCTCAATCTGGATATGCCTGCGTTGAACTTTACCAAAGATAATGTCGCAGTAGAGAAACTGCTTATTTATGCAACCCAGGATGGTGCGCCGGGCAATGTTATCGCAACACTGAGCTTGATCAATATGCAAGGCAATGCAAAGCTGTTCAAGAGTACCGGTTTGGCGCTGGAGGTTGAGTTAAAACAGCCCGATCAGGCATTCAAACTGAATATGTCGACTCCGCTTGCTGGCAGCCTGGAAGCAAAACAAATCAACCTTTCCAATCTCGTGATAGCAGTAAAAGCAACGGGAGACAAATTGCCCGGCAAAGCGATTAGCAGTGAGCTGAAGGGTAGTGTTCAGGTGGATGCAGAGCGTGAAAGCGTGCAGCTGAATCTGGCCGGTGGCCTGCTACAAAGCAATGTAAAGGCCAAGCTGGCCGTTAAAGGTTTTAGTGAGCCGGCGATTCGTTTTGATCTGGATGTGGACCAGTTTGATGCAGATCTGTATTTGCCGAAAAAGACCGCTGCAGCGCCCGTCAAGAACGAGCCGGTTGACGAACAGCCTTTTGATTTATCCGCGCTGAAAAAACTGAATCTGGAAGGAAGTGCGCGCATTGGTTCGCTTAAAGTGGCCAATGTAAAATCAAGCAAACTACGTATCGATGTGAAGGCCCACAATGGTCAAGTGAACATCAGCCCGCTCTCGGCAAATCTTTACAAGGGAGAAATGAATGGCAGTGTTGCAGTCAATGCTGCAACGGTCTCGCCTAGTTTTAGTGTAAAGCAAAATTTAAGCGGAGTAGATATCGGGATGCTGCTGAAAGATGCGCTTGAGATGGATATCGTGGAAGGCAAAGGCATGACAACCGTGAATCTGGTGGCACAGGGTAATACGGTGACTGCGCTGAAAAAAGGTTTAAATGGAAATGTGGGTGTCAATCTGGATGACGGTGTCATCAAAGGTGTCGACCTGACCAAGATGGTGCGTGGTGCGCAGAGCGGGCTGAGCGGATTACAAACCATGAAGCCGGCCAAGGAAGACAGAACAGCGTTCAACGAATTGAAAGCCACATTCAAAGTGACGAATGGCGTGGCGCGTAATGATGATCTGCTGGTGAAATCACAGTCTTTGAAAGTAACCGGCAATGGTGAGGTAGATGTGGGTAACAGCAGTATTGATTACACAGCCAAAGCTACGGTGGCCGAATCTGTTGATACTAAAAACGGAAGTCTGACCGTTCCCGTGCAGTTGTTAGGTCCTTTTTCAGAGCTTAAATTCAAGGTGGATTATCGTGCAGTGATTGCAGATGTGGCAAAACAAAAAGTTGATGCGAAGAAAGAACAACTCAAAGAGCAATTACAGGAGAAGCTGAAGGGCGGCTTGCAAAACCTGTTCAAGTAAGCAATGGCCTTATTTTCAACACGCATTGTTCAGTGGCAAAAGCAGCACGGACGTCATAACCTGCCCTGGCAGGGTGCAGATGCCTACCGGGTGTGGTTATCGGAAATAATGCTGCAGCAAACCCAAGTGGTTACTGTCATTCCCTATTATCAGCGCTTCGTTGAATCATTTCCTACTGTTGCAGCGCTTGCTGCAGCCACTACCGATGAGGTGCTGGCGCACTGGAGTGGCCTTGGTTATTACGCGCGTGGACGTAATCTGCACAAAGCCGCAAAAATAATTGTTGAACATTATCGGGGTGACTTCCCGCGCCAGTTTGAACAAATCCTCGAACTTCCGGGAATAGGCCGCTCCACTGCCGCAGCCATATGTGCGCTGGCTTATCACGAACGACGTTCGATACTGGATGGCAATGTGAAGCGTGTGCTGGCACGCTATTTGGGTATCAGCGGTTCAACATCCAGCAATGCAGTGGAGGCCATGTTGTGGCTGCAAGCCGATGCGTTGCTGCCCCAGCACGAGGTGGCAATTTATATTCAGGCCCAAATGGATATGGGGGCAACCATTTGCACACGCAGCAAACC
>JANXWX010000046.1 GCA_025350915.1 Nitrosomonadales bacterium | reverse complement strand
CGTGCGTCATCAAGTAGTCAATGACCTGCCCTTGGGCCGTAACATTGATGAAATGTTGCGTATGATAGACGCGTTGCAGTTCACAGAGGAACATGGTGAAGTCTGTCCGGCTGGTTGGAGCAAGGGCAAAGCTGGTATGGGCGCATCAACTGAAGGAGTGGCTAAATATCTTGCCGCGAACGCGACGACGCTGTAAGCAGTATTACTAAGAGTTGCATCCGTAACACTACTAAAAAGCTCCTGCGGGAGCTTTTTTCACGCCAGACCAAAGCTATCGCTAACCACAAGAAATTTCTATTACAATTACATTACATAATTCATATTGGGGCAAGTAATCATGTTGATCTGGTTTGTCATGATTTATTTATTGGTGTCCATCGGTATTGGTTTGTATGCCGCAACAAGAGTACATAATGTAAAAGATTATGTAATGGCCGGACGTCATTTACCCTTGTACGTGGTTACTGCAACAGTATTTGCGACCTGGTTTGGCGCGGAAACCGTGTTGGGTATTTCGGCAAAATTTGTCAAGGATGGACTGCACGGCGTCGTCGAAGACCCGTTTGGCGCAAGCATGTGTCTGATTCTGGTGGGCGCATTTTTTGCCGCCAAACTATACCGGATGAATTTAATTACCATTGGTGATTACTATCGGGTGAGATTCGGCAGAACGGTTGAGGTGCTGACCAGCATCGCGATCATACTTTCCTATTTGGGTTGGGTAGCGGCTCAAATTGTTGCGTTAGGGCTGGTTTTTTCGTTTGTTACACAGGGCGCGGTATCGCATAACGAAGGCATGGTAATCGGTGCGACAATCGTGCTGGCCTATACACTGTTTGGCGGAATGTGGTCAGTAGCAATGACCGATGCCTTTCAGATGACCATCATTGTTGTCGCGATGTTATATCTGGCGTGGTTTTTATCGGGTATGGCCGGTGGTGCGGAAGTCGTGGTTAGACATGCGGCCGCGGCCGACAAATTTAATTTTTGGCCGGAACTAAATGCCCGTGAGGTATTTGCATTTATTGGTGCGGCCGTTACGATGATGCTGGGTTCAATTCCGCAGCAGGACGTATTCCAGCGGGTGATGTCGGCAAAAAATGAAAAAACGGCGGTCAGGGGAGCCATATTTGGCGGAGGCCTGTATTTTATGTTTGCCTTTATACCCTTGTTTCTGGCTTATTGTGCCACGCTGATTGATCCCGCGATGGTGAATGCACTGCTTGAAAAAGATACGCAGTTAATCTTGCCTACTTTAATCATGAACCATACGCCGGTATTGGCACAGGTGTTGTTCTTCGGCGCTTTGCTTTCTGCAATTATGAGTACCGCAAGTGGTACCTTATTGGCACCATCAGTCACCTTCACCGAGAATATTCTAAAGGGCATTATCGGCCATCAAAGTGACCGACATTTTCTATGGACAATGCGCGTTGTTGTGGTGTGCTTTACCATAGGTGTCACCCTGTTCGCGTTAACCTCATCCGCGAGTATTTACGAGATGGTGGGTAATGCCTATAAAGTGACCCTGGTTGCCGCCTTTATCCCGCTGGTGTGCGGGCTGTACTGGAAGCGTGCAAACAATCAGGGCGCTTTATTTTCAATCATAGGGGGGGTATCCACCTGGTTGTTAATGGAAATTTTCAATGCCGATGGTCTTGTACCACCCCAGTTGGCCGGCTTGCTAATCAGTGCGCTGGGTATGATAGCGGGCTCGTTATTGCCCAATTTATCCAAGCAACATCGATACGTTAGAGGATAGGCCAGGTAATATACGACTGTCATGTAATTGTCATATTTCTTTCATATCATGGTGTAATCTGAATAATGGAGAATAAAATGACAGCAAATATCTTATTGGTTGAAGACGAGCCGGCGATACAGGAGTTACTGGCTTTTAATGTATTGCAATGCGGTTTTCGAGCGATACAGGCATTGGACGTAACCAGCGCAGCGGATGAAATCAATCGTGCGTTGCCCGATCTTATACTGCTGGACTGGATGTTGCCGGATACAACGGGCGTTGAATTTGCGCGACGTCTGCGTGCTGATCAGCGTACACGAAATATTCCCATTATCATGCTGACTGCCCGAACTGAAGAACGCGATAAGGTAATGGGCCTTGAAGCGGGCGCGGATGATTACATTACCAAACCCTTTTCGCCCCGTGAGCTGATGGCGCGTATCAGGGCAGTGTTACGCCGTCGCATGCCGCAAATGAGCGAGGAAACGGTCACGGCGGCAGGTCTCGAACTGTCCCCTACGACACACCGAATAAGCGCGAACGGTAGTTCACTTGAACTGGGGCCAACTGAATTTCGAATATTGCATTTCTTCATGACGCATCCTGAACGAGTTTATAGCCGAGGACAGTTGCTTGACCAGATTTGGGGTGATCACGTATTTGTGGAAGAACGCACGGTGGATGTGCATATACGCCGTTTACGCCAGGCCCTTGAACCCTCCGGACTGGATAGTTTGATCCAGACTGTAAGGGGAAGCGGGTATCGGTTTTCTCTCGAAAAATGAAAGGTTATAAGCATCAATACTGATTTATAAAAGCCATACTCGCCTTATAATGTTGAAGCTTAATAAATGGAAGATACATAGTGTTTGATGTTTGGCGTCCTGCCCTGATATTTTTGTTTCTGACTTCGCTGCTTTCACTGTTTTTGTGGGCTGTGGCGGGTGCGCTGCCTGCAGCAATTGTCTTTGGGATAATGCTGACGCAGCGCTGGTTATTTCATATACGCAATCTGGTTGCGTTGGGGCATTGGCTTGAAGATCCTGAATCACGTCCTATACCCGAAGGTCAGGGGCCCTGGGAACACATCTTTGGACGACTAAACAAAATGATGCGTCAGCACCGCAAGGAACGCGCCAAACGGGCCGCAGCACTGCATGATATGGAGCTGGCCACCTCTGCATTGCCGGAAGGCGTCGTGAGTCTGGATAAAACAGATCATATTGAATGGTGCAACCCGCTGGCCGAGTCACATCTTGGCCTGGATAGTGCGCGTGACATAGGCCAGCAGATAACCTATCTGGTAAGGCAACCCGAGTTTGTTGAGTACCTGGCGGAAAAAAATTTCGCTGATCCATTACTACTGCGCGGTGCACGCAAGGAGGATCTGGTGTTGTCCTGCAGGCTCGTAGCCTATAGCGGTAACAAAAAATTGCTGGTAACGCGTGATATTACGCATTTTGAACTGGTTGAAACCATGCGTCGTGATTTCGTCGCGAATGTGTCGCATGAATTACGCACACCGTTGACGGTTGTAAATGGTTTCGTAGAAACATTGCAGGACATGCCCAATCTGGACAATGATATGGCACGGCGTGCGTTACCCATGATGGGCGAACAGACGTTGCGTATGACCCATCTGGTGGGTGATTTGCTGACACTGTCCAAGCTGGAAGACAGGCTGAATGTGCTCAAAGAAGAAGAAGTGGATGTGCCTGCCATGTTAACCGGTTGTTTGGAGGTGGGTCAGGTTTTGAGCAATGGTCAGCATCAGCTTAAACTTGAGCTGCTGTGTAAGTGTAAATTGCGTGGTTGTGCAGAGGAGTTGCGCAGCGCCTTTGGGAATCTTGTGACCAATGCAATTCGCTATACTCCAATGGGTGGTGAAGTATTAATTCGCTGGCAGCTGCAAGATGATGGTCAGCCGGTATTTAGTGTGCGTGACAGCGGTATTGGTATTGCCGCACAGCATATACCCCGCTTAACCGAGAGGTTCTACCGCGTGGATAGCAGTCGCTCGCGTGAAACAGGGGGGACCGGACTGGGCTTGGCTATTGTCAAGCATATTTCAAACAGGCATCAGGCGCATCTGGAAATCAGCAGCGAAGAAGGCAAGGGGAGTACATTCAGCATCGTATTTCCGGCAAAGCGACACATCGACTAAGGCTGGCTGAGCCGTCTTATTCCTGGGTAAAGCTCACCCGTTCAAAATCGGCTCCACTGGATACGCTGAATCCCATTTTAATATTCACGACGTCCTTACTGGCCTGCACCAGCTCGTAAACTCGATTGGCTTGAAATACATCACGCGGTACGATCAAGCTCCCGGGTATATTATGCGATGCGATAGCCGGCAACAGCAAGGTTGGAATGGACTTCGCAGGTATGGCAGCGGTTTCTTTTGTTTTCAGTACAGTGGGCAGGGCTACGCCGGGTAAATACTGCACGCCCATTTTCAACTGGCCACTACGCGTGACACTGCGCCAACTCACCGTGCCTAGCATAAAGGCTTTTGCATCCTGGGTACGTAGCGCAATCAGCTGATTAT
Organism: Nitrosomonadales bacterium; assembly: GCA_025350915.1. Lineage (GTDB taxonomy): Bacteria > Pseudomonadota > Gammaproteobacteria > Burkholderiales > Gallionellaceae > 39-52-133. The sequence continues at coordinate 460 of JANXWX010000046.1, read as the reverse complement.
TCCCGATACGCTCACCACCCTTGTTTTCGCGCAATAAACGGGCACCCAGAATACTTTCGTTTTCAATCGACCAGGACTCCAGGTGTTCAAGATTGGGCTGGCCGGGTTGGGTCATTGGCTGAACAATTGCCGAGCTTTGCTTACTCGCCGGCGTATCGGCGTCTCCGTTTTTGACCGACGATTTAATCGGTTTATTGGCGATGAATGCATAAATTAAATCAAAGCCACTGGCTAATTTCGCAGACAGTGTCACATTATGTCGTTCAGCCAGGCGGTCGCTGGAACCTTCGCACCATAAATGCAGCAGGTGGTTTAGAAAGGTGGCGCAGTCCACGCCATAAAACTCGGTTCCCAATTCCAGTTGCTGCAGTGATTGGCCTTGCTGCAACAGGATAGATTTCACCCGCAACAGTTTGCTGAGGGGCACCATGGCCATGTAACGCATGTGATCCGAAGGGGA
>JANXWX010000045.1 GCA_025350915.1 Nitrosomonadales bacterium | reverse complement strand
TACCATGGCAGAAATCGGGAAGTTTTTTGCGGTACACTACATGACAGTGAGCCGCGCTGTAAGAAAATTTGAATAAAAATAAAGGATTATCCAAATATGGGTTTTGCTAAATGTTGGAATGTTAGAACTGACCCTGAGGTCAGCATCAGGTCCCCCTACCTGTCAGAACATAGCCTGCAGCATCAGGGTAGTTACTGATTTGCCGGCAGGCTCCACGCCTGCGACAGTATTCCATGCTGTACCCGACTGAGCTGTGTAAGACAGGCTGGCTTCAACGTTCACCGTCAAATTGTAAGTTGCTCCAACCATGACGGCGTTGTCTGTCAGTGCATCGCCATTCGCATCCACCCCGCCGTTATGACCTTGACGCAAGGCTGCCATCAGCGTTGCCACTCCTGGAACCACCCCTACTTGAGCAGCAATATTTGTCGACCTGGCAGTTACCAGATTACCCGAGTTGAAGTGATTTCCGGAAAAATTACTATCAGCAACAGCAGGTGCCAAACCTATTGATAGATACACACCCAGAGGCAAGCCGCCTACCTTGCCCTGCATCTGGCCGTCTATGATGGTCGCCTCGGTTGACGTCTTGACTACTGTAGGAATACCTGTCGCCGGATTGGGCAAACCGGCATCATCGCCGCGGAATACCTGCACACCGATCGCGCTATCAAAGCCGGCTACATCAAACAGGCCTGCTGCACGCGCATAGGTCATCCCCATGCTGCCGCCACGGGTGTTGGAACCAAGCGCCGAGATCACGGCATATTTGCCGACGTTGACAAAATAATGTTCATTATTTACTACGAAGGAAGCACCCTGTGCGCCGGTTGCGGTGCCCAGATACTGGGCAGCCGAGTTCACCTTGATATGCGCATCATTGGCATTCACCCCGGGCATAGGCACCATCCGCTGTACCGCAACCGCACCGGTATTCAGCGTTTCAAAGCTGTGCGCGGCACCCTGGCCATTGGTAGTCAGGAACACTACACCAACGCGCGTGCCATCTGCCACCTCATAGAACATCGGCAATTTTGCGGAAGAAGATTCCGCAGGGCCTGCAGTGCCCAGCTCGGCCAGGAATCCCATGTTGGCTGTTACACGGCCACCGTAGAAAATTGACAATTCCCCGCCGCCTGCCGGCGTGTTAACACTGTCATGAACATCAACCGTATCCGCACCAGATACGTGCTCAACCCCTGCCGTTGTCAGGATACCCAAATTCAGGTTTGCAGGAATGGACAGGCCATCGCCTTCCACCTTCTCTTGTTTACCGATCATGGTGAACCCGCTGTTTTTGAAGGCGCGTCCAAAGGCGTTCAACATTGGGAACTGCTGAAAGTGACACTGGTTACAGGAAAAGCCGGTCTGACGTGAAAATACTGGAAGAGCTGAAGCCTCTGGCACGAGTGCCAATAAGGCCAGCGCGCTTGCCAATAAATAAATAATCTTTTTCATTTTATTTTCCCTTTAAATTATTGAGATATTTTCTGCAGAACACAATTCACGTTCTGAACCTGACTTTGCGCTTATCGCTTTATTTATGCAATAGCTGCAATGCGCTATTGCCCTTAATAACATAATGGTGTAGCTGGATAAAATCTATGCTTATTTCAATTGCCATGTTTACTCATTTTCAATTGGATAATAGTTTGAATTAAGAAGCAGAGTGTTAGTTATGCTTTAACACCAATGTAGATTTCTACTTCATGCTGGTTTTTGTAAAACTCGAAGTCGGTAATATAGCTGCGTTGATATCCTTTATTTGCCGGAGAAAAGTATTCCCATATTTTTGCCCATGTTGCAATCACACACTGCGGCACTTCACCGGTGGCTTCAAACACCATGTAGGTGCCGGCTGGCAGGGTGATGGTTTCCAGGTTTTCTGCCTGCGTGCCTTCTATTTGGTCTGCACCCGCCAATACAGAAAACTCACCGGTATGGTCGGATTCGTAATTGTAGTAAACACCATAAACGCGCGCACCGTCTTTATAGTTTACGGTAACCTTTGCATCAAACTGTTGATGTAGCGCACCGATTTTTGCGGTTTGTGGATTCATTTCTTTCGCATTGCTGGTGCGTATGCTAAGGCCTTTTATTTGCCGTTCTTCCAGTTTTACTATTTTCAAGTGCGTTGCTCCTGATTACTAAATGCAGAAGTAGGATGTGGTATTGCGCCATCGCCATAGGCACGCATCACTTGAGAGATGATAACTTGATAGCCATTGAGCCATTTGGCCTGTACTGCCTTGGCTTCAAGATGCTTGGGATTTTTCATCAACGCTTGCAGTCCTTCCATGGTTTCCCAGTAGTAGACGTTTGATATATGACCGGTTTCTGTATTTTCCCAGGCTTCTTCGCCGAGATAGCCTACGGATTGTTTCGCGATTTCGGCGATAGCCTGATCGAGTTTATAAAATTCTTCATCGTATTGTTTCTTTTCAAAAATAAATGTTGCTGAATACATTGAAATACCTATAGGTGAAAAAATTAAATTACGCTGACTGCAGTCTGGTTGTTAACTGCAAGGGTAACACTGAACAAGTCCTTTGACAGGCTTCTTCGAAACCCAGCACGAACGATAACATTTTATCCGAGCTGTTTTAGGTGTGTCGCCGTGCACTCACGACATTGGGCACTTGATGTACCAGACTGAGCAACCGGCTGAGTTGCTCCAAATTGGCAATGTCAATTGAGAACTGCATGTTTGCCTGGTTGTGTTTGCTCAGTGTATTTACTTTGCTCACGTTTATTTTTTCACGCGAAAAAAGCTCGCTGATGTCGCGCAGCAGGCCTTGTCTGTCATGCGCGACCACTTCAATATCCACGGTGAAATTGTCGCCTTTATTGCCGCCCCACTGCGCGCTGAGTACGCGATCACGACGGCCTTCTGGCGTGCGCAGCATGGCGCTGCAGTCTTTGCGGTGGATGGTGACACCCCGGTCACGCGTGACATAACCCACTATGGCATCGGGTGGTGCGGGTTTGCAGCACTTGGCCATTTTGGTCAGCAGGTTGCCAACGCCCTCAATCAATATGCCGCTTGCGGTGGCCTGCGATACTGTAGGCTTGACTGGCAAGGGTTTGGCGATGGTTTCAACCTTTGTTGGCAATGACTCC
>JANXWX010000015.1 GCA_025350915.1 Nitrosomonadales bacterium | reverse complement strand
TTTACCTATTTCCAGGAAGTGGGTTCGCTGGTGTGCAAACCGGTGCTGGGTGAAATTACCTACGGTCTGGAACGGCTGGCCATGTATCTGCAGGGTGTGGATAGTGTTTATGACCTGGTCTGGGCGAAAAATGGCGACAATGTGGTGACCTATGGTGATGTGTTTCACCAGAATGAAGTTGAGCAATCCAAATACAACTTCGAGCATTCCAACGTCGAGATGTTCTTTTCCCACTTTAATGAATATGAGGCGGAAGCCAAGCGGCTTGTCGCGGCAGGTTTGGTGTTGCCGGGTTTCGAGATGGTGATGAAGTGCTCACACAGCTTCAATATGCTGGATGCGCGCGGTGCAATATCAGTTACTGAACGTGCCGGCTATATTGGCCGGGTGCGGGCCTTGTCGCGTGAAATCGCACAGGCCTATTATGATTCCCGCGAAAAACTGGGTTTCCCGATGTGCAAGAACAAGGCAGGGGTGACCGCATGAGTACGCCGGTAAGCAAACAAACATTATTAATCGAGTTGTTGACCGAAGAGCTGCCCCCCAAGGCACTGGAAAAGCTGTCGGTCAGTTTTGCAGATGATGTCTTCGCTGCGCTGCGCGAACAATCGCTGGCGGGCCAGGACAGTGTGTGTACGCCTTTTGCAACCCCGCGCCGTTTGGCCTTGACGGTAACCAACGTAGTCTCACAGCAGCCGGATCGTATGATCGAACGCAAAGGCCCGGCAGTCAGCGCGGCAAGGGATGCCGATGGCAAAATCAGCAAGGCACTGGAAGGCTTTATGCGTTCAGCCGATGTGGTGTATGAGCAGCTCAAGCTGGTGCACGACGGTAAAGCCGAATACTACGCAGTGCGTATTGAGCAGAAGGGTAAAGCGCTGGATGAGTATTTGCCCGACATGGTCGCGCAGGCCTTAAAGAAATTGCCGATACCCAAGCTGATGCGCTGGGGTGATAGCGAGCATCAATTTGTACGTCCGGTAAAGTCACTGATCATGATGCTGGGTGAGCGGATTATCAAAGGCGAAGTGATGGGTTGTGTCAGCAACAACATCACGTGCGGTCACCGGTTTTTGTCCACGGGGGCGATAACCATCAAAAATGCGGCCGAATATGAAAATTCGCTCAGCATCGTCGGCAATACCGTGGCCGGTTTCCGTGCGCGCAGAAAAATGATTACCGCTCAGCTGGAGCATGCCGCCAAAGAGTTGGGAGCAGTCTGGATAGGTCACGGTAGCCAATCGATGCAAGAGCTGCTGGCGATGACCAGTGTAGAGCGTTGTACCAGCAGTACGCTGCTGGATGAAGTCACTGCACTGGTGGAGTGGCCGGTGGTGTATGTGGGTGAATTTGATGCAGAGTTTTTGGAGGTGCCGCAGGAGTGCCTGGTGCTGACCATGCAACAAAACCAGAAATACTTCCCCCTGCTGGATCAGAGCGGAAAACTGTTAAATAAATTCCTGATTGTTTCCAACATGAAGGTCAAAAACAGCAAGCATATTATTGGCGGCAATCAGCGTGTGGTGCGCTCGCGCTTGTCCGATGCACGCTTTTTCTTCAACCAGGATCGCAAGCAGAAGCTGGAGTCGCGCGTGGCCAAACTTGCCAATGTGGTGTACCACAACAAGCTGGGCTCGCAGTTGCAGCGTGTTGAAAGGATTGTCACCCTGACCGGGATTATTGCACGACTGCTTAAAGTGGATAAAGCCGAAGCGGAATTGGCGGCACGTTTGAGCAAAGCCGATCTGCTCACCGATATGGTGGGCGAGTTCCCCGAGCTGCAGGGTGTGATGGGGCGCTATTACGCGCTGCACGACGGTGAGAAACCGGTTGTGGCTGATGCCATATCGGGCCATTACTATCCGCGCTTTGCCGGGGACAGTTTGCCGCAAGGTAACCTGGCCTGTGCATTGGCGTTGGCGGACAAGCTGGAAACACTGGTAGGTATCTACGGCATTGGTCAGGTGCCTACCGGTGATAAAGATCCTTTCGGCCTGCGCCGCCATGCACTGGGTGTATTGCGCATTCTGATCGAAACGCCGCTGGACTTGCCTTTACATGCCCTGCTCAAACTGACTGCAGAAAATTTTCCCAAGGGCATGTTGAGTGAAACCGTGGCGAAAGAAATGGAAATCTTCATGATGGAGAGGTTGCGCGGCTATCTGCGTGAGCGTGGTTATGAGGCAACACATATTGAAGCGGTTATCCCCTTGCTCGATGGCAAGCTGTATCAGGCACCATTGCGTCTGGAAGGGGTGCGTGCATTTGCAGCGCTGGATTCATCAAAAGATCTGGCCGCAGCCAACAAGCGGGTGCAAAACATTATTCGTAAGAATACAGAGGAGCTTGGCGCGGAAATCGCAACGGGTAAAGTCAACAAACTGTTGCTGGTAGAAAAGCAGGAAGTCGATTTGTACCAGGCGATACAAGACATCATCCCCTATTCAGCACATTATTTGAGCCGTAACGAATATGCGCACAATTTGAAGTCATTGGTCGCATTAAAACCGTTTATCGATGATTTCTTCAATAACGTGATGGTCATGGCTGAAGACAAGGCCATCCGCAAAAATCGTGCGGCATTGTTAAATGAGCTGGGTCGGCTGATGAATCAGGTTGCCGATATTTCCAAGCTGGCAGCCTGAGACTGATACTTTAATATGAAACTAATAATTCTCGATCGTGATGGCGTAATCAACCAGGACTCCGACCAATTCATCAAGAGTCCAGATGAATGGAAGCCGATTCCGGGTAGTCTTGAAGCGATTGCACGGCTGACCCAGGCGGGCTATCGCGTTGTTGTGGCAACAAATCAATCGGGTATTGGACGCGGCTTGTTTGATATGCCTACGTTAAATGCCATCCATGACAAGATGCACAAGGCCTGTGCCCAGGTGGGTGGCCGTATTGATGCCGTGTTTTTTTGCCCGCATGCGGCGGAGGCCGATTGCAAATGCCGCAAACCCCGCAGCGGTATGATCGAAGAAATTGCAGAGCGTTTTGGTGTCGATTTGAAGGGGATGCCTTCAGTTGGCGATTCTTTGCGTGACCTGGAAGCATCAGCGCAATTGGGTGCACAGCCTGTATTGGTGTTGACTGGCAAAGGGCGCAAAACACAGACGAAAGGTGGCTTGCCGGCCAACACGCTGGTTTTTCCCGACTTGGCTGCTTACGTTGCAACACTGGTGTAGGACATGCATACAGTTTTCAGCGTACGGTTGTCACAAAGTTTGTTTGGGATTACTGACTGTTTTGCTGGTTTGATGTATTTTCAGGGTTGATATGATTTTTATACGTTCGTTAATATTGTTTTTGTTGCAACTCGTTATCACTCCCGTATTTGCGCTGGTTGCAATACTCTCCTTTCCCTTGCACCCGATTACCCGGTATCGCATTATTTCAGGGTGGGCGTTGACAATGATGTGGCTGTTGCGCGTGTTATGCGATATCCGTATGGAAGTAAAAGGTGCGGAGAATATTCCAACGGAACCGCGAATTTTGTTATGCAAGCACCAGTCAGCCTGGGAAACAATTGCGCTGCAAAAAGTGTTTCCACCCCAGGTATGGGTGCTTAAACGCGAATTGCTGTGGTTGCCTTTCTTCGGCTGGGGTCTTGCGATGACCAGCCCGATCGCGATCAAACGGAGTGATGGCAAAGGTGCGATGAAGCAACTGCTGAAGCAGGGCAAAGAGCGTATGGACTTGGGATTTTGTGTGGTGATTTTTCCCGAAGGTACGCGTATACCCTACGGAAAAAAAGGAAAATATAAAATGGGCGGCGCATTGTTAAGTGCGTCGAGCGGCGTACCCGTCGTGCCAATTGCACATAACGCGGGTAAATTGTGGGGACGCAACTCCTTCATGAAGCATCCCGGTGTAATTGCCATGAGTATTGGCCCTGAGATCGATCCGGCTGGTCTCAAAGCCGAAGTAATCAATCAGCGTGTAGAAGAGTGGATAGAGGCAGAGGTTGCCCGTATCAAGTAAAGCCCACAAGTCAAATAATGCCAGCCACGCTACAAAAATTACACAAATCCCCACCCGCAACCGAGCTGCGCAGCATTCAACTGGCTGACAAGCTCATCAGCTATACCCTCAAGCGCAGCACTAAACGCCGCACAATCGGTTTACAGATCAATGACCAGGGCCTGACTGTCAGCATGCCGCTGCACGCGTCAGAAAAATGGTTGCATAGCGTGTTGCAGGAAAAAGCCGGCTGGATAATCGACAAACTGGAGAACTGGCAGAGCAAAAAAGCGCCTGTCCAGAAATGGGAAAATGGTGAAACGATCCTTTTTCGCGGCGAGACTTTTTTCTTGCGCGTCAATCCTGGCCATGCCAGAACACCGCCACAGCTCACACCAACCGAGCTGATCATCCATGTCGCAGACAGCGACAAACAGGCATCAATCAAACGGGCTGTGTTGCATTGGTATAAGCGTGAAGCCATGCGCGTCTTTGAAGAGTGTCTGGAGCACTTCGTGCCATTAATGAAAGTGGCGCCACGAGAACTTAAATTGACCTCAGCACGCACACAATGGGGAAGTTGCACTGCACAGGGTGTGGTTCGTCTGAACTGGCAGCTTGTCACGATGCCCTTGCATCTGATTGACTACGTCGTTGTACACGAGTTGGCCCACTTGCAGGAAATGAACCATTCACCTGCGTTTTGGCGAGTAGTGGAGAGCGCGTGCCCGGATTATGCCGATATACGCAAAGAACTGCATAAGTGGAGCCCCGCGGTCGACGCGAGTATTTAATCCTGGTAACCACCCAGGCTGTTCCGGCATCACACCTCAGAAATATTACCGATAGTCATTTATAATCCCGATCTGATTATTTAGTCGAGATATCCATCATGCCCATATTGAAAACAACGACAGCTGTGATGTTGCTGCTGATGTTATTGCTGTCAGCCTGTGGTCGCAAGGGCCCTTTATATATGCAGCAAGCGCCGGTAAAGCCCGCGCCTGCAACCGAGATGCGTATTGAACAAAAACCAGCAAGTGCTAACCTGACTGTTCCCAACCTGGCAGTACAAAGTCAGCCTGTACCAACACAAACCGAAGCCCAAAAAAAGCCATGAACGAATATTTTAATTACCAGCAGGACAAACTTTTTGTCGAGAATATGGCACTAGCCGATATTGCCGAACGTTTTGGTACGCCAACCTACGTTTATTCTCGTGCGGCGTTGACCGACGCTTACCAACAGTATGCAAATGCACTAAAAGGTCGTGACCATCTGATCTGCTATGCCGTGAAAGCGAACCCTAATTTATCTATCCTGAGATTGTTTGCCGGGTTGGGTGCGGGTTTCGATATCGTGTCGGGTGGTGAGTTGCAGCGTGTCCTTGCGGTGGGTGGCGCGGCTAATAAGGTCGTATTTTCCGGCGTGGGCAAGAGTGAAGCAGAGATGCGGTTGGCGTTGGCGGCAGGAATTTTATGCTTCAATGTAGAGTCCGAAGCTGAGTTGCTACGGTTGAATGAAGTCGCGGGCAGTATGGGCAAGGTCGCTCCGATAAGTTTCAGGGTTAACCCGAATGTAGATGCCAAGACTCATCCGTATATTGCCACCGGTCTGAAACAGAGCAAGTTTGGGGTTGCCTATACCGATGCATTGGCCTTGTATCGTAAAGCCAGCAAGATGCCTAACTTGCACATCACGGGTATGGATTGCCATATCGGCTCCCAGCTAACCGAAAGCAGCCCCTTCATTGCGGCAACAGAAAAGGTGTTGCAACTCGTCGATACCCTGGCTAAGGATGGTATCAAGCTGGAACATCTCGATTTGGGCGGTGGTTTGGGGATACGCTATAAAGACGAAAACCCGCCTTCGATCGCTGAATACATCAACGCATTGTTGACCGCCCTGAATGGTCGTGTCGAAAAGTTGATTGTTGAGCCTGGCAGAGTGCTGGTAGGAAACGCCGGCGTATTATTAACCGGTGTGGAATATTTGAAGCCGGGAGAGGAAAAACACTTTGCCATTGTCGATGCTGCAATGAATGATTTGATGCGCCCGGCACTCTACGATGCCTACCACTCCATTCAACCCATTCGCCGCCGTGCCACGCCAGCAAGCCTGTACGAGGTGGTGGGGCCGGTTTGCGAGAGTGGTGACTTTTTGGGCCATGCGCGGGAATTGTCGATTGAGCAGGGCGATTTTCTCGCGCTGATGTCGGCGGGTGCATACGGTATGAGCATGAGCTCCAACTACAATACACGTCCACGTGCTGCAGAAGTAATGGTGGATAAGGACAAGGTTGCGTTGATTCGTGAGCGCGAAAAAGTTGAAGATCTGTTCGCGGGCGAAAAAAAATATTTGTAGAAATTTGAAAAAAAATGCAAATACATATTGCGCTATGTTTTTAATCGCGCTTAGAATGCGACCACCAAGCAAAATTTAAGCAAGTGGAGTAGTTTGGGAGTGCAATTTGCACGTAAAGTTGTAACTGGGTTACGTCACATAATTTTTATAAGGAACGATAATGGCTACGGCAAAAACTAAAGCAAAAAGCACAACAACCAAAAAACCAGCAGCGAAAAAAGCTGTAGCGAAGAAGCCAGCCGCAAAGAAAGTAGCGGCTAAAAAGCCGGCAGCGAAAAAAGCTGTAGCGAAGAAGCCAGCCGCAAAGAAAGTAGCGGCTAAAAAGCCGGCAGCGAAAAAGAAGCCGGCCGCTAAGCCAGCTGTAGCTAAAGGTATTCTCGGCGCTTAAGCTCTCTGAATTTGGGCGTGCGCCGAGATGTTGCGTTTCGCCCTTTTAACGAGTACCCCTATTTATTGCTTTGCTGATTGCAAGGCATGCAGTGCATTCCGCTGTTGAAACATGATATTCATGCATCGTACAGCGGGCATGCAAAAGCCCTTATCCATGCGGTTGCATGGATAAGGGCTTTTGTTTTTTTAATTTAAATGATAGTTGGTCACAGAGAGCACAGAGGCGAAACAAAAGCTTGCAGTGGAAACTATATTCACCATTTGGGAGGGTACATTAAAGACTGAGTAACCCTGTCACTCTCTGTGTACTCTGTGGCTTGTTTTTGAGGTTTTTAGGTTTAATGCATCAGGAAGATTGTAGATAAGCCGAGAAATATGAAGAAACCTCCGCTGTCGGTAATTGCCGTCAGCAGAACACTGGAGCCAATCGCGGGGTCACGACCCATACGCTGCATGGTGAGTGGAATAAGCAAACCAGCCAGTGCACCGAGGAGCAAGTTCAACAGCATTGCACTGGTCATGATGATGCCGATCAGGATGTTTTGATACAGGACATAGGCAAACAGCCCGGCGACGCCTCCCCATACCAGTCCATTCAGTGCCCCTATCGCTAATTCTTTGGTGAGCATACGACGGGCGTTAGACGGGTTGATTTGTCCCAAGGCCAGCGAACGTATGATGATAGTGGTTGTCTGGTTGGCTGAGTTGCCTGCGATACCCGCCACGATAGGCATGAGGGTAGCCAAGGCTACAAATTTTTCGATCGTACCTTCAAAGCTGCCGATCACACGTGAGGCAAAAAATGCTGTGCACAGATTAAGGGCCAGCCACATCCAGCGGTTTTTCGCGCTTTTCCACACCGAGGCGAAAATATCTTCCTCTTCACGCAAACCGGCCAGGTTCAGCACATCACTCTCAGACTCTGCGCGAATAAAGTCCATCACCGTATTAACGGTAACCCTGCCCACCAGTTTGCCATCCTCGTCCACAACCGGGGCAGACACCAGATCGTAACGCTCAAATGCCTGAGATGCCTGATCAGCTTTATCATCCGGATGCAAAGTGATGGTGTCGGTGATCATGAGGTAAGAGACCTCAAGTTCCGGTTCATTAACCAGTAGCCGATTAAGCGGTAATACACCTTTGAATAAATCGTCACGGTCTACAATAAACAGTTGGTCGGTATGATCGGGGAGCTCTTCAAAACGGCGCAGATACCGTGATACAACTTCCAGGGTCACATCTTCGCGTATCGTCACCATGTCAAAATCCATCAGTGCGCCGACGGCATCTTCCGGATAAGACATCGCTTCGCGCAATTGCTCCCGTTCTTCAATGGATAAAGACTTGAACACATCGCGCATAACGGCATGCGGCAGATCGGGTGCCAGGTCGGCGATTTCGTCGGTATCAAGTTGTTCAGCAGCTTCGCGTAATTCTTCGCGGCTCATCGTCGCGATCAGCGATTCGCGAACGGCATCTGAAACTTCAATCAGAATTTCACCATCGCGCTCAGCTTTGACCAGGTCCCACACCAGCAAGCGCTGATCAATAGGCAAGGCTTCAAGAATGTAAGCGATATCGGCCGAGTGCAGGCTGCCCAGTTTTTCGCGTAATTCAGCCAGATGTCGTTTGTGCAACAACGAATCGATCAGCTCATCTCTTTCGGCACGGGGTATTTCCTGCTGGTGTACAACGTTTTCGACCAGGGCCTGCTTTTCAAGCAAATGCTGAACCTGTTGCAGGTGGTCCTGCACGTTGTCAGTATAGTGAGGCTCTTTAAGTTCGCTCATGTCACAGTGTGTGATTAAGGTTGATATTGTTTTGCATCTATACAGTCATGGCGATGCAAAAGACGCGGGTGATTACTCACGGTGTTTATGCGGGCATGATTCCTTGGTGCAATCACCGTAAATATAGAGCGAATGATCATGAATCGTGAAACCGTGTTCGGCTGCTATCTTTTTTTGACGTGCCTCAATGGCGGAATCAAAGAATTCTTCCAGGTGGCCACATTGCAGGCAAACGATATGGTCATGATGTTCACCGTGATTCAGCTCAAAAACGGATTTTCCACCTTCAAAATTATGCCGCACCAAAATCCCTGACAATTCGAACTGGCTGAGTACCCGATAAACCGTGGCCAAGCTGACATCTTCACCACTGGCGATCAGCATTTTGAAAACATCCTCCGCACTGAGATGATGATTTTCGCTGCTTTCAAATAAATTGAGGACTTTAAGGCGGGGCAAGGTAACTTTTAAGCCGGCTTGGTGTAGGTCTTTTGATTTGTGCATGATTTTAAGTGGGTATTGGTCGGTTATTAAATCACTCGTTATGAGAACTGGATGTATGACATTAACAATACTAATCAATGAGTAGTGCAGATTACGCAATCGTTGCGGTTTTTGCAAAGATAAACACAAATGAGTGGAAATATTTAAAATATTAATGAGAATCACTTGCGTTTGCAAATGCGAACGATTATCATTTGTGAAAATATGAAAGGAATCCCTATGAAGCAAATTTTACTACTCGCCTTATTGTTACCGCTGTCATCTTATGCGGCTGATGAAGTTTACTCTTTGGTAATCAAGGAACATCGCTTTCAGCCTGCTGAAGTCATTATCCCTGCAGGCAAAAAAGTAAAACTCCTGATTGAAAATCAGGATGCGACACCCGAAGAGTTTGAGAGTCATAGCCTTAATCGGGAAAAAGTCATTGCGGGTAAAAGCAAGGCCACTATATATATAGGCCCACTTAACCCCGGACGCTACACTTTTGAAGGTGAATTTAATCCAAAAACCGCGCAAGGCGTGATCATTGCCCAATAGGAGAAACTGAAATGTTAGGCACAGCCATTATTATATTCAGGGAAGTGCTGGAAGCTGCACTTATCGTCGGCATTCTCGCTGCTGCAACACGCGCTATCCGAGGCAGCAGGCGCTGGCTTGCTGCGGGTGTACTGGCTGGCTTGCTTGGTTCGGCGCTGGTAGCAGCCTCAACCGATATCATCGGACAGCTGGCTGATGGCATCGGTCAGGAACTATTTAATGCGCTGGTGCTTGGTATTGCCGTGTTGATGTTGGCATGGCACAACATCTGGATGTCGTCTCATGGAAAAGCGCTGGCAGTCAGTGCAAACACAATGGGCTCTGATATACGCGAAGGTCGCAGCGAGAGTTCGGCGCTGTTTCTGATTGTCGGCCTGGCAGTGTTGAGGGAAGGTTCAGAAAGCGTGCTGTTTTTATATGGCATCGCCGCCTCTGAAGTGAACGGCCAAACCGGCATGTTGCTGGGTGGCTTGATCGGTGCGCTGGCGGGTGTCGCAACGGGATATGGCATCTATGCCGGTCTCGTCAGGTTGCCGGTGCGCTGGTTCTTTAATGCAACCAGCGCGCTGGTGCTGCTGCTGGCGGCTAGCATGGCGTCGCAGGCTGCACACTTTATGATACAGGCGGATCTATTGCCGAGTCTCGCCGTGCCTTTGTGGGACACCTCAGCAGCACTGCCGGAACAATCGGCACTCGGCATGCTGCTGCATACCCTGATAGGTTACGACTCGCATCCCGCCGGCATGCAGTTGGTGTTTTATATTGGCACATTGCTCGTGATCGGTTTTGGTATGTACCTAGCGAGCGTAAACAGGCCAAATGGGAAATCCATTAACGCAGTTTAGGTTGTTGCCCAGCAATTTTATTAATTACATTTGGAAAGTTACTTATGAAAGTTTATGCATCAGTTTTAGTCCTGGCTACATTATTGGTCTCAAGCGCTGTATACGCGGGGACTGCCGATTATGTCTACACTCCTACGGTTGAGTACGGTGAGCGGGAACTTGATTTCAAGTTTGGCACCGGTACACCGCTTGGTGGCGAACGCCAAACGGTATCCACTCTGGGCTTAGGTTATGGTGCGACCGAGTATTGGTTCACTGAATTGTATTTAAAGCGTGAAGTTGAAGGTATGTCCAGTGATGTGACATTGGCAGAGTGGGAAAACAAATTCCAATTGCTGGAAACCGGAAAATATCCGATAGAGTTGGGGCTGATTACTGAAATCGAAGCACCCGTTAGCCAATCCGGCCCGTGGGAAGCTAAAATCGGCCCATTGCTACAGACTGAGTTCGGCAAGCTGCAACTCAATGCAAACATGTTGTTCGAGCGCAAATATTCAAGCGATAGTAGCGGTGTGCAATATCCAACCGAGGCACTTTACCAGTGGCAAATCAAATACCGCCTGCAACCCGAGTTTGAATTTGGCGCGCAGGGTTTTGGTACACTGGGCGAGTGGGATACATGGGTAGGAGACAAGGTGGAAGGAAATCGCAGCATCGGCCCCGCCATTTTTGGCAAGGTTGCTTTGGGTAACCGTCAGGCGATCAAATACAATGCCGCCTGGTTAATCGGGTCTGGTACAGGGGCGGCGGAACGCACCTTCAGAATGCAGGCTGAGTATGAGTTTTAACCATTGTTAAATTGCATATGATAAAAAGTTTAAGAATGTCAGTATTGGGAGTGCTCGTTGCACTTGCAGAAATATTATCTGTCCAGACTGCATTTGCAGCGCCGGACGAAATCCAGGTCTACACCGACGACATGAATGAGCCGGGAGACTTCGGCGTGGAGCTGCACGTCAACTATGTCCTCGATGGTGCAACGCAACCAGGCTATGCAGGCGGTTCGCCATCACACCATATGCTGCAGACCACGCCGGAGTTCTCCTATGGCATTAGCAAAAACTGGGAGGCCGGCATGTACGTGCCGGTATCCTACGAAGAAAATGGTAATCTCTATGGCAATGGTCTGCGCCTGCGCATGAAATATATCGCCACTCCCGCGACTGAGTCAAAAATGTTCTGGGGCTTGAATGTGGAATATGGCTATTCAAACCTGCGCGTGGCGGAAAGCGAATGGGGCATGGAGCTGCGCCCGATTATCGGTTATCGCACCGATAATTGGCTGCTCAGCTTCAACCCGATTTTGAGTATGGATCTGTCGGGCAACTTCAACCAGACGCCGCAATTCGAACCTGCACTCAAAGTTGCGCGCACCGTGGTAGAAGGGGTGCAGGTAGGGCTGGAATATTACGGCGAATATGGCTATGCCAATAACATGCTGCACGCCGCAGAACGTACAAATTATCTGTATGCTGCGGTGGATATCGAGAGGCACGGCTTTGATATGAATTTTGGTATCGGGCGCGGTGACAGCAACGCGCCG